>NZ_VOZB01000004.1:0-309968 GCF_013420005.1 Acinetobacter sp. YH12040 | reverse complement strand
TGAAAACCTTCAAAATTCTTGCTGAGCGATATCGCAATCGAGGCAAAAGACTAGCATTAAGATTCAATCTAATTGCTGGAATTTATAACTTGGAGCTGAGTGAAAAATGACTTATGAAAGAAATCTAATCTTTATATGGAATTTCTATATCCTCAAAAGAAAACATGGAATTTTGCAAATCTAAGCTAGAATCATATGGTAATTCTACTTCTATACCACTTTTATTAGTAACTATCTGGTTATTATTGTCAACTAAGACACGCTTTTTTCCTTTAAAAGATATCTTTGTTGTTACTGTTAAGAGGTTTTTAAGTGGATCAAACTTAATATCAAATGGTTGGCTTATCTCTGAATAATCATAAAATTTGACTTTATACCTCTTTGAATTTTCATAATAGTCAACATAACCATCTTCTAAAGTTTCATTTTTTTCTATACCTATTGATATTAAATTTCCGTTTTCATCCGTATCTACAATTTTCCCAGAAAGAGCTTCTGGTAGATAATCAACTATACTAATTGGTTTTAATAAAGATGAACAACTATTTCCATGTAATGCTGAATCATTCAACGCCGTGGATGACTCAGCATTAGATATATATTCGGTATTTGAATTTGATTTTTTTAACCTTATAGGACATTCGCTCACTGAATTTTCTTTGATTTTCAGTGCAGGTAAATTTACATTCAAAGTGGGAATCATGTTCCCTCCCACAAACTTATGCTGCCCCGCCTTCACCTCAAACTTACCGCTAGTAGTAGGCAATACACCCGCACTACTAATTTCAATCTGACTACCACCAGCAGTTAGCACGATTTTTTTGCTCGCTTTGATTTCAACTTTATCTTCCGTGGAAATAATTTGAATACCCTTTCGTGCAATCAAATCCGCCCCATCTCCTTGGGCTTGGATTTCAACCTTGCCTTTGCCTGCATACGCACGTAATCCTTCTTGTGCTGCAAATAGACTGATCTTGCTTTGTGCATGGGCAATTAAGGATTTTTGACTGCTGAGATTGATGCTATCGCCTGCACTTTGGCTGATCTGTCCATCTGCTGAAAGATGAATATCTTCCTGACTACTCACAGCAATTGAGTTTGGTGCAGATAAAATCATCAAGGCTTGTTTAAAGGCATCAGCTTTTTCTTTACTGCCTTTTTCGATTTGTCCAAGGAAGTTTTTTAAATTATCTAAGACTTCAAGTGGGTCAGTTTGCTGGTTTTTCGCCACTTCACTTAAGGCTTTACTGCTGTTTAAGTTGGCTTCGATTTGTTCTTTCGCCGCTTGTGCGTCGAGGTGCATTGCTGCTGCTTGTTGTTGTGGGTGTGTACTAACAAGTAGCCCCTGTCCTGCACGCACTGCACCCCATTGGTCGGTTCTCAGTTCAAAGCCTTCGCCTCTTCCCTCACTTTCTGCGGTTTCTTTGGGATGACTGAGGTTCCCGAGGTTGAGCTGAGTGGCACCATGGGTGCTTTGTAATTGTGTCGATATTTGTCCAGTCGTGTCATCAAAGCGCAGTTGTCCAAAACCTTCACCTTGGACTTCCTTACTTTTTATTCCAGCCAGTTTTTTGGTGTCTGGCAGTTTTCCTTTACCATCAAATTGGGTCGGACTGCGCTGTGCTTCATGTATGCGCCCCACCACAAATGGTCGGTCGATATTGCCGTCAAAGAAATCGATGACCACGATTTCATTAATGCGTGGCAAGAAGCGTGCGCCATAACCTTCACCTGCCCATGGTGTAAGCACATCTACCCATGCAGAATCTGTGTCATTGTCATTACTGCCTGCACCGCCATCATGGCTGTGGTCATCTCCACGGGTAAATAAAAATCGGACTTTGATACGCCCCCATTCATCGACATGTATTTCTTCACCACTTGGCCCGACAACTTTAGCACGTTGCGGATGGGTGCTTGGACGGTGTTCGAGTGGGTTATATTCAGGAACCGTCGCAATATTGCGGCGTTGTAATGTGAGCTGATTGGCCTGACGCTCGGCCTGTTCATGGATGGGTTTAATGTTCCACTGACTTTGTTCAATCAGTTGATTGACTTGTTCAGAGAGATCTTTAGGTAAGTTATTTTGGTTATAGAATTTTTTTTCTGTGATTAAAAATTGTTTGTCTGCACCACTGTGTTGATCGATTTCTGGGTGTTCATTCAATTCAAACCAATAACCCACTTGGGTATCACGCACGGTCGATTGTGCATTGAATTTTTTAGATTGCAGCTCGTGGTAGCGCGTTAGGTTTTGATTCAGTTTTTCAATTTGTTGATTGGATGCTTTAGTCGCTTGATCCTCTCCGTTTAAGTCTTGCATCCATGCAGGGCTGACATGCCATGCTTGTTCCAAACTTAAACTGGCATTGTCTTGGCTTTGGCTATGCTGATGTTTACTTTGAACTGAACCTGCGCCTTCTTCTTGGCTCAGTCCATCGGCTTGCCAGCGCTGCACATGGACCGCAGTCGGTTGAATGCTACGTTCACCGATCAAGCTGGTGATGCTGTCTTGTTTTTCTGTGGCACTAGAGCGATGAAAGCGGATACTACGACGGCTGAGTGCTTGATACTGGCTATTGTCATCAATCAGGCGGAGTTTTTGTTTTTCAATTGGCGCTGAGGAATGCGGCACTTTCAGCTGCGCTTCATCGATGAGCCAGTTGATACCCTCACTGCGCCAAAGTCGCGTTAAAAAGTCATAATCGCTTTCATTCGACTGCATGATGAAAGGTCGTACATCATAGTTTTGGCCTAAACCGCTTAGATCTAGCGTTAGACTGGCAGCAAAAAGCGGACTTTTGCTTTGCCATTCTTTAAACAGAGTTTCACTGACATCGCGAACAGATTTGTTCATAAACACACGGCTGTTCCTGCGTTTATGCCACAGCGATGTTGCATCTTCTAAAGTGAGTTTATACAGCGTGAGTGAACCGTCACTCTGCCCTTGGGTGGCTTCGGTAATAATACCCGTGGTACGGAAGAGTTCGCCCTGATCGGTCACTTGATCAACGGCGACTTGTGCGCCAATAAATTGTTTTAATGGAATAAGGGCATTAGTAGATAGGCAAATCAAAGTCGCTTGCAGGCCTTGGTTTAAGACATGCTCCCCATCAATACGTTGAATAAAAAGCTCATCATTCAACGCAGGGTTGGAAAATTGCACATGAATGGCACGTTTTTGGGCGGATAAGCCTAATTTTTCAAGTATAAGAGCAATCGAATTTAACATTTTAAAAGTCTGTTTTTTAAACTTTGTATAATTATGCTGCGAATGATATAGGCTAGCCATCAGACTTGACCAGCCTATTTTATTAATGAAAATGTAACATCTTAATAATTATTATTTTTTACAATCTCTTAAATTAACCTTTCTGAACCAAATAATGAAATTCTTTATTTCCATTTTCATCAAGACGTTCTTCTTGAAGCAAAAGCTCATGACCTAAATGCATACAAAATTTAGGAATATCCCAAGAGGTCGAATTATCTGTTGCAAAAACCTCAACAATATCGCCCGATTTTGATTTACGAATGGCTTGATGCAACATCATCACAGGCTCAGGGCAACGTAAGCCACGGGTGTTTAATTGAATTGATGGGGGCACAGAAGGCTCAGACATTAGAAAACTCAGCATTAAAATCTAGGGCTATTTTAGCATAATCCTGAAGACTGAATGTTAGCTTGAAAAATGCAGGTGAAAGTCTCTTAAAATGACTTGATCGCTCATCATCTAGATCAACATTAATAATAGACAACTGTATTTTCTACGGTATGATAAAATCATCATTTATTAGATATTAAGAGTCTTTAGGAAAGATCATGCAAGAGGAATCCGGCCCGTCGTGGGGCATGCGCGGCTTACGTAAATGGCTGGGCACTGCACCAGAAACCCGTGACGAACTGTTGAAATTGGTACAAGATTCACGTCGCTTCTTAGAACCCGATACAGTTGCCATGCTCGAAGGGGTACTCGACTTACCTGCAACTAAAATCCGCGAGGTCATGACCCCCCGTACTGCGATGATCAGCTTGCAAGAAGATGATGAGCTATTAGATATTTTGCATGTACTTGTTGAATCTGCACACTCACGTTTCCCAGTCTTTTCCTCAGACCAGCCAGACAATGTTGTCGGTATTTTGTTGGCCAAAGATTTGTTGCCATTTTTGACAGAACCGACCACCAAAGTCGATATTCGTGCATTAATGCGTCAACCCTTATTTGTACCCGAGAGCGCGCGTTCTGACCAAGTTTTACGTATGTTGAAAAATACCCAAACCCATATCGCTGTAGTGATTGATGAATATGGCACAACTTCAGGCTTAGTCACTTTAGAGGACATTCTTGAAGAAATTGTGGGTGAAATTGAAGATGAACACGACAAAGTCGATGAAGAAGCTCAATTTATCATTCCAGATGAAGACCCACTAAGTGCAAATACATGGTTGGTTCAAGCACTTACACCAATTGAACACTTTAACAATCTTTTAGATGCTGATTTTTCAGATGATGAAGTAGAAACTGTGGGCGGCTTACTGCTACAAGAAATGGGCTTGGTCAGTGATTTACAAGGTCAAGTGATTGAACTTGAAAACTGGGAATTTACCATTTTGGAGGCAGATGCACGTACCATTCATCTGATCCGAGCTGTCCGTAAATGAGAACCTACTTTGATAAGCTGCTAAACCACTCACAACAAAAAAAACAGCTACCTTTCATCTATCCTTTGCTGATTGCATTATTTTCAGGTGCCATCTTCAGCTTGTCGCTGGCACCTTATCATTATTGGTGGTTGGCGATTTTATCTCCAGCCCTGCTATATGCCTGCCTAAGTCAACGTGCACCTAAACAATCGTTTTTCATTGGTCTAGCTTATGGCTTTGGCTTATGGTTTGTCGGGGCTTTTTGGCTGTATACCTCGATCCATGTCTATGGTGATACCAATTCAGCACTCAGTGTTTTGATGATTGCCATTATGGCGATTGTGATGGGGCTGTTTACCGCAGTTCAGAGTTGGCTCTACCGCCGCTTCTTTCCAGAAACACCACTGACCTTTGCGCCACTGTGGGTGTTTTTCGAGTGGAGTAAAACTTGGGTCTTTACCGGTTTTCCATGGCTGTTTGCAGGTTATGCCTTTACTGAACGGTTCCTCGATGGCTATGCGCCATTATTCGGGATCTTTGGGGTGTCTTTTGCGGTCATTTTATTGGCCTGTGCCTTAGTTGAAATCCTGCGTAAACGCGCCTTTTGGATTGTTCCCTCTGCCCTTGTTTTGCTCGGTGCATGGGGTGCAGGGCAAGTGCAATTTGTTCAGCCTAAAAATGAAAAACCGCTGAGTGTTTCCTTAATTCAAGGCAATATTCCACAAGATTTAAAATGGTTAACAGAATACCAAGCTCAAACCTTAATGAAATATGCGTCATTAAGTCGGACCGAATGGGGGCGTGATGTCATTGTTTGGCCAGAATCCTCCATTCCAATGTTCCAAACCGATATTGAGCCATTTTTGGATGCGATGAAAGTCCAAGCCAATAAAACAGGTACGGCTTGGGTGACAGGTATCCCCTATTGGGACTTGGCAGAATCACAGCAAAACCAACACCCTATGTATTACAACACCATCATGGCAACTGGTGATGAATCTTCTGGTCTATACAAGAAGCAACGTCTAGTCCCCTTTGGTGAATACATTCCGCTTTCAGGGATGTTAAGTTGGGTACTACCTGCCCTACAAAATGACCCGTCGATGAGTGGCTTTTCACGTGGCGCAAACAACCAAAAGCCTTTAAATGTCAAAGGTCATGATTTAGGTGCGGCGATTTGCTATGAAGTGGCTTATCCCAACTTAACGCGCCGTAATGCTAGTCAAAGTGACTACCTAGTGACTATTTCCAATGACGCATGGTTTACTGGAACAGCGAGCCCGCATCAACACCTACAAATGGTTCAAATGCGTGCCAAAGAAAATGGCCGTTGGTTTATCCGTGCAACCAATACGGGGATTACCGCCTTTATTGATCATAATGGTCACATTGTGAAACAAGCACCGATGGATAAAGATGCGGTACTTCGTGGTGATTTACCTGCCATGCAAGGCGAGACACTTTACACACGCTTAAGTGATTGGCCTGTGTTGATTTTCTCATTCTTGTTATTGGTTCTCGGTTGGATTTATCGCCCGCGTAAAGTTGATATTTCTTTTAAATCACGCCGTTAATTCCGCTACAAAAGATCAAGAAAACCGAGCTTTGGCTCGGTTTTTTATTGATAAACTTTCAGGGTGCCAGTTCACCCTACTTTTTCAAAGTAACTTGGTGCCTAGGGGAATCTCTGCATCAGGCACACAAAGAGCAACATGCCCCTCTGCATTATGAAAACCTGTGACTAAACACTCTGACTGGATTGGACCAATTTGTTTTTTTGGAAAATTCACGACGGCAACGACCAATTTTCCCAATAGATTTTCCGGCTGATACAGCTGTGTAATTTGCGCACTGGATTTTTTAATGCCCAGTTCCTCTCCAAAATCCACATGAAGAATATACGCGGGTTTACGTGCTTGCTCAAAGACTTCAGCCTGCACAATTTTCCCCACACGTAATTCAACTTTCAAAAAATCTTGCCAATCGATCTGTTGCATTTTTCCCTCTTTCTTTTCTTTGTTGTACTTCATCTAACTATCTAAGATCTGATATGTAAAGATTATAAAAATTTCATTCAGGCTGACCATATGTGAAACAGACATTCAATGCGTCAAAACGGACAAAGCAAGGTTATGTTAGAGCGCGTACCATGTAGAAGTATGCACTGATGTACGCTACGAACTGTTCATTAACACGAGACATAAAAAAACTGGAGCAAGCTCCAGTTTGGAAGGTTTAATTTTGGGGTTATAACTGCGTAACTAAATAGGAAAGCATGGCAGCTAAAGATACCATTGGAATATATCGATAAAGACGAACAACCAGTTGTTCGATAGCAGATGCATGTTCTTGTTTTAAATTTGCCACAGTCGCTTTTAATGCAGACCAAAAACTTAAAGCTAGTAATGAACTCATTAAGCTCATGGCAAAGAAGCCCACCATAATTTGGCTACTGCCCTCAGTGCTTTGCCATAAATACACAATGCCTTGACTGATCGGCAGAATACTTAAAATCAAAAGAACAGATTTCAGCATAGACCAATGAAATTGGTTAATTTCATCCGTTAATAATAATGCTTTCATGCTATCCTCCATGGCTAAAAAAGTACCATAAAAGATATTATGCTCGGTTTTATTTAAATGAAAGCCTATATTTATTCATATTTTGCGATTATTGTAATCAATAAAATTGGGAATAATTCTTATTATAAATATCAGATATTTTATATTATGCAATTTAAAGTAAATTCAATAACTTAATATTAATTTTATAATTAAGATTTATTATCACTTCACTCAATATTGAAACACCCTATTAAGTGAAGTGATTAATTCCATTAAAACTGAATTTATAATTATTCTCAGTTAGTGTTTATAGTAAATATCAGCATCATTTTCTTCACCACCAGACTGACCGTCCGCACCAAATGAATAAAGATCATAAGGACGGCCTTCAGAACCGGGAATCACATATTGAATGTCATTGTCCCAACTGTCTTTTGGATAGCCACCTTTGATGTAGCCACCTGGCAACCAGTTTTTAGCAGACTCAGGTTTAGTGACCAAAGCATTTAATCCGCCGTCTTGCATTGAAGGGAATTTACCATTGTCCATTTTGTATTGATCTAATGAGCCAGCGACACTTTTTAAAGTAATGGCCGTAGTATCGACTTTAGCTTTTTCACCACGGCCCATCACGTTCGGTACAATCAGCGCTGCCAAAACACCTAAAATGACAATGACCACCATCACTTCAATTAAAGTAAAACCTTGTTGCTTCATATTTTTTGTCTTCACTTGCATGTTACAAATCTCTGTTCACATCATTGTTCGAATGTCTTAAATCATATTATTCATATTCACGATTGGCAGCATCACAGCAATCACGATCACCAGTACAATGCTCGCCATAAATACCAACATCAGCGGTTCAAGCAACGCCAATAAAGTTGAAATTAAGGTCGTCACTTCACGGTCTTGCATCGTCGACGCACGTTCTAGCATCCGATCCAATTCGCCTGAACTTTCACCACTTTTGATCATTTGTACCATCATCGGTGGGAAATAACCACTTCGCTCAAGCTGTGTTGCTAAATTACCACCTTCTGTTACTTTCTCTGCCGCAAGGTTGACCGAATCTCGAATCACCCAATTATTACTGACCGCTGCGCCAATTTTTAAAGCATCGACCAATGGCACGCCAGACTTGGTTAAAATCGACAAGGTACTGGCAAAACGAGCGGCATTAATGCCTTTAGACAGTTTGGAAAATAACGGTAATTTCAAGGTCAATCGATCAAAGGCATAATGTCCCGCCGCTGTTCTGAGGAATCGAACCAAGAGAAAAATCGAGACTACGCTACCGACCAATAAAAATGGCCAAGCCATTCGGATAAAATCACTGGCTTTCATTAAAGCGACTGTTATCCACGGCAAGGCATCTTTGCTTTGGTCAAAGGTTTTGACAATATCTGGGACCACATAGGTCATAAGTCCCATCACAATACCGAAAGACATTAACATCAGGATGATGGGATAAATCATCGCACCCTGCACTTTTTTTTGCATGGCAAAGCGGTTTTCGGTGTAATCGGCAAGTTGGTCGAGAATGAGATCGAGATGACCTGAACGCTCACCTGCTGCAATCGTGGCAATATACAGTTCAGGAAAGCGTCCCGCTTGTTGTAGTGCGTTGGCTAAAGAATGCCCTTCCAAAACTTTAGAACGCACCGACATCAACAGGTTTTGCACATGGGCTTTTTCGTTTTGTTTTCCCACAGCACGAATCGCTTCTTCTAATGGAATCGCAGCTGCAACCAAAACTGAAAGTTGGCGAGTCAATAAAGCCAAGTCATAGGCATTCAGCCCTTTTTTAAACAAGCGCTGCTGCGTGTGTTTGTCTTTTTGCTCTATCGGATCGACAGCAACTGGAATAAGTGACTGATCTCTGAGCTGTTGACGAATTTGACGCGCAGAATCACCCTCAAGTACACCCTTCTGCTGCTTCCCTGAAGCGTCTATGGCAGTAAACTGATATGCAGGCATTGTAATGCTCTAATTTTCCAAAATTTCTATCAGCGCAGTTGCGTCTGACCATCAAAATCATTCATATTCTTAGATATAAAATATGAGCTCACTCTAACACAACTCCTTTACGATCACGACGAAATTTAATCAGGAACTTATCCACGTTTTATGGCAAATTCAGCGAGCATTGCAACACCTATTTACCGCGTTCGAGTCGCCGTTCCGGTATATTTATACGACTGCTTCGATTACAGCTTAAACCAAGAGCAATACCAACAAGCTGAAGTAGGTGCACGCGTTGCTGTATCTTTTGGTCGGCAAAATTTGACCGGTATCATCGTGGAAAAAATTGCTCCCGATGCACCACTCGATTCAAGCTTTAAACTCAAGGCCATTACCGAACTTCTTGATGATCGTGCCATTTTAGATGAGAAAGTTTTAAATTTATTGACATGGTCTGCACAGTATTACCAATTTCCGATTGGTGAAGTGATGCAAAGTGCCCTTCCGACGCTGTTACGCCAAGGAAAGCCCTATAATTTACTGGCACGGACATGGAATCTGATCGACCATAATGCTGAAGCCAAAATTAAACGTTCAGAGCGTCAGCAAGAAGCGTATAAAATACTAAAATTACATCCTACAGGCACAGGTGAAAATCTTTTAAATTTGTCAGGTGTGGAAACAGCAACACTCAAAGCCTTAGAGAAAAAAGGCATCTGCGAATGTGTGTTAGCAGAACAAGACTTTAGCCCGATGCCGATGAGCATGGCGCAAATGCCTCTTACGGCAAACCCTGACCAAAAAAAAGCGATCGATAGCGTATTAAAAGCACGTAAAAAATATCAGGCCTTCCTGCTCGATGGCTTAACTGGCAGTGGTAAAACTGAAGTCTATTTACAAATCATGCAAGAGGTTCTCAAGCATGGCAAACAGGTCTTGGTTTTAGTTCCTGAGATTGGGCTCACCCCACAGACCATCAGCCGTTTCCAATCACGTTTTCATTGCAATATTGCTCTACTACATTCGGGTTTGAACGATTCAAAACGTATGCAAGCTTGGCAAGCTGCGCAAACGGGCAAGGCTTCAATTATCTTAGGCACACGTTCTGCGATTTATACCCCACTGCCTAATCTAGGTTTAATTGTGATTGATGAAGAGCATGATCTGTCCTTTAAACAACAAGAAGGCTTTCGCTACCATGCACGCGATGTTGCTCTGTTCCGTGGGCATTTAGAGCAATGTCCTGTCATTCTTGGCTCTGCCACGCCTAGTATTGAATGCTATGCCCTTGCCAAACAAGGCAAGATGACAATTTTGGAACTAAACCAACGCGCAGGCACCGCGGTCATGCCGAAAATGCACATCCTTGATTTGAAAGTGGCACAGAAGCAGCATGGAATCAGCCAACTTTTGATTGGTGAAATCCGTAAACGGCTTGAAAAAAAAGAGCAAGTATTGGTGTTTTTAAACCGCCGGGGTTATGCACCTGTACTGATTTGTGAAAGTTGTGCATGGCAGGCCAAATGTCCGCACTGTGATGCCAATTTCACGGTTCATCGCACACCTTATCAACATTTACATTGTCATCACTGCGGCACCATTCACCGTATGCCAGATCACTGTCCACAGTGTAATCATCAGGAGCTCAAATCTATTGGGATGGGCACAGCCAAAGTTGAAGAAAGTTTAAATGAGTTGTTTCCTGAACATGACATCATTCGAGTGGATCGTGACTCAACCAGCCGCGTTGGTAGTTGGCAAAAGATTTATGAAAAAATTCAAAAAAGTGAGCCTGCTATTTTGCTTGGTACGCAAATGCTGGCCAAAGGTCATCATTTCCCTTACGTCACCTTGGTGGCGATTTTAGATATCGATTCAGGTCTGCTGAGTGTGGACTTCCGTGCCATCGAACGTACCGCTCAACTCATTGTGCAAGTCACAGGGCGTGCCGGCCGTGGCGAACGTAAAGGCGATGTATTCCTACAAACATTAAGACCCGACCATCCACTTTTGAATATTTTGGTCAATGAGAACTATCGAAAATTTGCCAAAGAAACCATGAAAGAACGGGAAATGGCACAAATGCCACCGTTTCGCTATGCCGCATTGGTACGCTGTGAGTCAAAAAACCAAGAACTCAATACTGAATTTTTACAGCAACATGCCCAATTGCTGCGTCAGGATTCTGCTGGAATTATTGACATTTGGGGGCCGATTCCTGCCCCAATGGAGCGCAAAGCAGGGCGTTACCAATCCCACATGGTTTTGCTGTCAACAGATCGTGCACGCTTACATTATTATCTGCGTTATTGGTGGCAAAACATCTTGCATAACAAGCCATCAAATATGAAATTGAGCCTCGATATAGACCCACAGGAACTCAGTTAAACGCGTACAATTCAGTCTGAAAATATCAGTCATACTGAATTGCAACTTTCGACCAAAAACACAACTCTAGGACGAGTAAATGTCACTACTGTTACAGATCACAATTTTCCTTGGCGCATCCTTATTGCTTGTCCCTTTGCTCAAGCGCTTTGGTATTGCAACAGTATTGGGATATCTGTTCACTGGTATTTTGCTCGGCCCCGATGTCTTTAACATTGCCAGTGATCCCCAAGCGATCCAAGATCTCGCTGAGTTTGGCGTGATTTTGCTGATGTTCCTGATCGGCCTCGAACTCCGCCCACAGCGTCTATGGAGTATGCGTAGTTCTATTTTCGGCATGGGTAGTTTACAAGTTGGTCTGACCGGTCTTGTTTTAGCGCTAGGCAGTTTTTTTGCCTTACAACAAGGCATTGCAGCCAGTATCGTTATCGGTTTCGCTCTCGCTCTTTCTTCTACTGCCTTTGTCTTGCAGATGCTGAGTGAAAAACAGCAATTAAACACCACCTATGGGCAACAATCCTTTTCGATTTTGCTGTTTCAAGATATGGCTGCAATTCCGCTGATTGCAGTCATCCCCCTGCTCGCAGGGACAGAATCATCACATCACGGAATCGCCTATTTCGCTGCCATCATTGCGACTTTTTCAGGCTTATTTTTATTTAGTCGATACTTAATGCGGCCTTTTTTCCGCTTCGTCGCGAAAAGTGCTGCGCATGAACTGATCACCGCTGTCGGTTTATTTATAGTGCTGGGTGTCGTGGTGTTGATGGATGTACTTGGCATCAGTACCACACTCGGAGCATTTTTGACTGGCGTACTATTGGCAGACTCGGAATTCCGCCATGAACTCGAAGCCAGTATTGCTCCGTTTAAAGGGCTTTTACTTGGTCTGTTCTTTATGACCGTAGGCATGACCACGGAACTGTCATTATTTGTTGAAATGCCATGGTTCATTATCGGTGGTGCGTTGGCACTGATGCTCATCAAAATGGCGTCAGTTACCGCGATTGCGCGTTATCTCAAAAATTCATGGCGCAACAGTATTTTACTGGCGACCTGTTTGGCTCAAGGCGGTGAATTTGCCTTTGTGGTCTTTAGTGTGGCGAAAAGTGAAAATGTCGCACAGCAAGCCATTTTGGAGCCATTAACCCTCATCGTCACCTTGTCGATGGTGTTGACCCCTATGTTGTATTGGTTAATACAATCACAAATTTTGCCACGTTTTAATCCAAAAACCATTCCCGAATATGACGACATTCCGGATGAACATAATCCTGTGATTATTGCGGGCTTTGGACGTTTCGGACAAATCATTGCTCGTGTGGCGCATTTACAGCATTTGTCTTTTACCGCCATTGATAGCAACTTAGACAAAGTCGATTTCGTACGTAATTATGGTGGTCATCTGTATTATGGCGATGCCACACAACCAGATATTTTACGCGCTGCGGGCATTGAACATGCCAAAGTGTTCGTCCTTGCCATAGATGATATTGAAGACTCAATGAATGTGGCGCGTCATATTCGTCTGAATTACCCTCAGTTAAAATTATTGGTCCGTGCGCGTGACCGTCATCAGGTGCATCTGCTGCGTGATTTGGGGATTGAGCATATTTGGCGTGAAACCTATTTATCGTCTTTAGGTATGGCCTATCACATGCTGTGTGACTTAGGTATCAGCGATGAAGATGCCTATAAAAGTATCGAATTGTTCCGTGATTATGATGAGAAACTGCTGACTCAACAGCAGCAAATCTATACCGATGAACAAAAGATTTATGAAACGCATCGTAACGCTTTAGCTGAACTGGAACATTTGTTTGAAAGCGATGCGCAAGCCCGTGAAAAACCTACAGGTGTTGATTTACAACGCAGCTTACAACGTCATCGTATTGATATCACAAGAGATGATAATGAATGACTTGTGTTTTACAATATCGTCACCATTAAAGCAGGGTTATGGAGAATTTTATGTCAGATTTACGCCAACGCTTTTTTATTGAAGATAGCCCTGTTCGTGGAGAAGTGGTTCATCTTGAAGAAGCCCTACAAACGATTCTTGCACAGCGTGACTATGCACCTGCTGTACAAATTCTCTTGGGTGAAATGCTCAGCGCGACTGCCTTGTTGGCCAGTACCTTAAAAATTAAAGGTCGTATTAGCTTACAAATTCAGGCTGCAGGCACATTTAAATGGGCAATGGCGGAATGTAATCATCTCGGTGAAGTTCGCGCACTTGCAGATTATGAAGAAGACCCCCACTTTCAAGCCGCAGAAGACAGCAGCACGGTACTCAAAGCCTTGGTAAACCCAGTACTTTTCATTAATATCGAGCCTGAATTTGGTGAGCGTTATCAAGGGATTGTACCTTTAGACAAACCGACATTAGCGGGTTGCTTGATGCAATATTATGATCTCTCTGCACAGATCCCAACACGTATCGTCTTAGCAAGCAGCAACAGCCGTTCAGGTGGTTTACTGATTCAATTATTACCACGTAACAACGAAGAAGAACAACGCCGTGTCGATGAAGACCTATGGCCACGTTTAACCATGCTGACTGAGACATTAAAAGCAGAAGAGTTAACGTCTTTATCTGCAAATGAAATTTTATATCGTTTATATAACGAAGAAGAAGTTCGTCTACCTGAAACTGAGGCCTTAAAATTTGGCTGCACGTGTTCAAAAGAACGCTGTGCAACAGCACTTGAACAAATTGGTGTTGCTGCAGTTCGTGAAACCTTAGAGTTTCAAAACCCAATTGAAATGGACTGCCAATTCTGTAATACAAAATATACCTTTACTGCAGAAGAAGCTTTATCCCTTTTTGGTCAACACCTCAGCTAAATCATCGTGATGATTGAAAGCCTAAATCTAAGCATCCTTCGGGGTGCTTTTTTATTATTCCGATTAAATTTAGAACAGCTACTTTCTTCCGCTTAGTCGAATGGTTTCGAACTTTAGAACCTCAACATGATCAACTGTATTTGCGATCAATTTTTTTTCGAGTAGAATCGCGCCAGAAATAAAGTCAAAAAAACCAACAAAGCTTTATTTTTAATAGAAAAATAATGTAAAAACTGGATAAAATATGAAACTCAAAACACTCGCTATTGCTTTAGCCATGTTCTGCTTTGGCCCAATAACAGCACATGCAGCAGACCTCGTCGGGACATGGAAAACCATAGATGACAAAACAGGCTATGCCCGTGCTGAAGTCAAAATCACCAAATTAAAAGACGGCAGCTATAGTGGTAAAATCACCAAAGTGCATGCTATCCCTAACCGCCCTGTCACCACGGTTTGTGAAAAATGCGAAGGTAAACTCAAAAATGCCCCCTTAATTGGTTTACCGATATTCTCTGGCTTTAAACATAATGCAAAAGAGAATGCCTATACTGATGGCAAGGTGATCGACCCACTTTCAGGCAATACCTATCAAGGTAAAGGGCAGCTGAATGCACGCGGTAATGTCCTGACACTTCGAGGTTATGTCGGGACCACGCTCCTCGGCCGGACGGTATCTTGGATCCGCGTCAACTAACGCGGCCATTCGGCTTTCATTGGCATGATGAACTCAACTCCAGACGAGTTCATCATGCCGATAACAATCTACTTTGAGATGAATTCCGACTATTTTACTAGTGCGTAGACGTTCAGCATAAACCTCATTTAGCGCCAACACGTTCATGTTTTGGCTCAAAATATAAATACCAATCCTTAAAAAATCACTAGAATATTCATATTATTTCAGGCTACATTAAACCCATAATATTTTTATGCCTTTAAGTTTTAGGCATCCGCTTTTTGTGTAATGTGGGTAATTGTATGGCTGTTAAATTCCTCCCTTCTATCCTGTTCGGCATGTTCTCCATCTGCAGTTTATCCTCTGCTTTTGCAGCGATTGACCCCTTAGTGGGGACATGGAAAACCATTGATGATAGAACAGGTTATTCACTTGCCGATGTGGTGATTCGTAAAGATAAGCATGACCTGTATTCGGCCACCATTATCCAAAGCCGAAGCGTACCGGGAACGGCAAATGTTTCGACATGCACGCAATGTACCGGTGCTCAGAAAAATAAACCCATGGTCGGTTTAACCACTTTAAGCGGCCTAAGCGCTGATCCAGAAAAGCCCAATGAATTTGTGGGTGGAGTAATGCTCGATCCCAAATCAGGCAAGCACTACAATGCACGCGCTCGTTTGATGAATAATGGCAAGCATTTAATCATCAATGGTCGTACTGAAGGCTCTGCAATTGGACGCAATGTCACTTGGGTCAAAAACTAAGCACGAGGCCTTTAAATCATTAAAGGCCTTTTTTTAACTTAAAATTTAGAGTAAAAACTCCATATTAAAGCAGCGTTTTAAGAAATTCTGCCAAATACATCACAAACTATTACATTGTTTTTGTAGCACTTTATATATAAATTAGGCAACTTACTCTAAAAACACAATTCTGAATTTTCAGGGGATGAAATGAAAAAAATATATCAACAATTATTTGCCGGAATACTACTTAGCACTTTGTCAGGATTGTCAATCGCTGCGGAAACCGATCCTCTAGTGGGGAAGTGGAAAACCGTCGATGACCGTACAGGATATTCGCGTGCAGACGTTGAAATTCGCAAAAAAGCCGATGGAAGCTATGAAGGCATCATTGTCACCACACGCAATGTTCCTGGCACTGAAAAAATGGGCGTCTGCTCGAACTGCCCAGGTGAATTGAAAAATAAACCTTTTATCGGCTTGCCATTTATTTGGGACTTTAAACAAGATCCAAAAAATCCACGTGAATTCCAAAACGGTAAAGTTCTGGACCCGATTGGTGGAAAAATCTATAAAGGCAAAGCAAGACTTAGTGCTTCAGGAAAACATTTAACTATACGTGGGTATGTTGGTGTATCTGTGATTGGTCGTAGTGTCACTTGGATAAAATATTAATTTTAAATGTGTTTTTAAAAGCCTCCTCGTGAGGCTTTTTTATTGTCATGTTTTGAAACAATAAGATGCTATTTGCCCCTATGACAGTTTGATGAACCCTTCTATATTGATTAAAACATGATCAATATTTATACAGAGAGTATGCCAGACAATCACTATCAAACTTTAGGGATCGCCCGAGATGCTTCGGCAGATCAAATTAAAAAAGCCTATCGAAAATTGGCGCGTAAATATCACCCTGACGTCAGCAAAGAAGCTGATGCTGAAGCGCGCATGCAAGCGATTAATGTTGCATACGACACCTTGAGTGATGCCGAAAAGAAAAAACAATACGATTTTGAACTCGATCATCCTCAAGGATTTGCTGGGTTTAATGCTGGCAACCAAGGTGGTTTTGACCAATCTCAGTTTTATCGCCAATCGACGAGTGATGGTCAGCATGCGGACTTTAGTGGATTTGAAGACTTGTTTGGTCGTTTTGGGCAAGGCTTTGGTGGCGGTGACTATCAGTATCAACGTGCAAACCGCCAAACCAAGAGCTTCCGTGGTGAAGACCAACACGCCAGCTTAGAAGTGGATTTAGATATTGCCTTTCATGGTGCAACGCAGAATATCACCTTACAGATTCCAAGCCTCAATGCCCATGGTGAGCCTGAAGTCCAACGTAAAACCCTGCAAGTCAAAATTCCCGCAGGTATGAAATCAGGTCAACAAATTCGACTCTCCGGCCAAGGGCAAGCTGGCTATAACGGTGGAGCCGCTGGCGATTTATACATTGAAATTTTGTATAAACAAACTGAGCAAATCCGTGTAGAAGGCGTTGATATTTTCCAACAACTGAATATCAGTCCATGGGAAGCCGCATTGGGTCAAAAAATTGCATTTACCAGTCCTGATGGCAAAACATTAGAACTACAAATTCCTAAAAATGCACGTACTGGTCAGCAGCTACGATTAAAGGACAAAGGGATACCAAATAAAACACCCGGACACCTTTACCTGATTTTAAATATACAGATACCAGCTGCACAAACCGAACAAGAGCAACAAGCATATGCGGCTTTTGCTCAAGCTTTTCCGTCATTTAATCCACGACAGTCTTAAGGAGAGCACCATGACAACAATTCATTATCGTGAAATTGTCTGTGACGGATGTAAACAGACTGAAATCGTAGACGAAAAAAGTAGTTTTGATCTACAACACTTTGCCTCTGCCTGTGGGCAAAGTCCAGAATGGGTTCTGCAACTACTCGAATACGATATTCTGCCTAGCCGTTCAGAAGACAGGATTCATCAATTTTTTGGCGATGATATATCTCGCGCACGGCGTGCGTATCGGCTTCAACGAGATTTCGATGCCAGTTTTACTGCGGTCGCTATGATGCTTGATTTAATTGACGAAGTTCAACAACTACGTCGCCAAGTCAAACACCAACAGTTTCATTCACATTAAATGTATTCATGAACGCTCTGCCTCGCAGGGCGTTTTTCTTTTCTTGTAGAGTTTGTCTTGTAGAGGAAGTGATCGACAACCATGAAAACACGAGATTGCAATAAAAAAGTCAAAAACATGTTTCCTGAGTACCGTGATTTGGTCTCTCAGTTACGTGATGAAAATCCATATTTTGCACGGATCTTTGAAGAACATGATGAGTTAGATCGTGAAATTATTCAATTGGAATTAAATCCTGTCAATCACCATAACACGGATATTGAGACCATTAAGCGTAAGAAATTAAAGCTAAAAGATGAAATTTATCGCTTGCTGAAAAGTAACGAAAATGATGATATCTCTTGAGATATCGATTCATGTATAGGGGATTTTTCATGATGCATGTCGTTCGCAGTACAACCCACAAGGCTACGCAATTGAATTACCAAGACCATAAGGATCGGTCAAATCGCGTTGTACTGCAGATTTTAAAAAAACAATAAAATCATGACAAAGGATTCATCATGCAAATACATCATGTGCTATTTGGAGCATTACTCAGTTTCAGCGCTCTGTTGCATGCCAATGATATGACCAGTGTTTGGAAAACAATTGATGACCAAACAGGATATTCACGCGGCGATGTCACCGTCGTTAAAAATGCCGACGGGACGTATAG
Organism: Acinetobacter sp. YH12040; assembly: GCF_013420005.1. Taxonomy (NCBI): domain Bacteria; kingdom Pseudomonadati; phylum Pseudomonadota; class Gammaproteobacteria; order Moraxellales; family Moraxellaceae; genus Acinetobacter; species Acinetobacter sp. YH12040. Next base: position 291,347 of record NZ_VOZB01000004.1, on the reverse strand, counting down.
TGGAACACTCACTGCAATATGCCGATTGCCGTACAAACCCTTGGTTGAAGTATGCTTAAAATGCAAAGCCAAGCTGAGTGCGAATGGCAAACGTTTAACCATGCGCGGCTATATTGGCGTGTCTGCACTCGGACGTAGTACCACATGGATTCGTAATGATTAGCAACTAAACCCACCCATCAGAGAAGCTGACACGAATTATTTGAGTTTCGTCAGCTTCTCAATTTCTTTCATGGTTTTAACCGTACCTTTGACTGTGCCCTTCACCGTCTGTTTGATTGGTTCATAATCCATAAACCAAAACAGATTCATGTGTTGATCGCCGTGCTGCTGTGCCAACATATCAATCACACTTTTTTCACCGCGCCCGACCAAATGCCGTCGATAAAAATAATACAGTAGTAAAATCGTGGTCATCAGCATGATGCCGAGCATGATCCAAAAACCGGTTGGTGACTTAAGTCCAGGAATAAACTCAAAGTTCATACCGTATATACCGGTTAATAAGGTTAATGGTGCGAAAATCGCCGTAATAATCGCCAGAATCCGCATATTTTCATTGGTTTGGTTGGCGACAGCTGAAAAATGCAGATCAATCGCGGCCTGCACAGCACTGCGTAATCGTGTGGTATGTTTTTGAATGCGTTCGATATGGCTGGTTAAATCATCTACCCGAACCAGCATGATATCCTGCTTTTCACTGCGCTTTTTGCCTTTCAAATGTGGGTAATTATCCACAACTTCATCACGCAGTTCTTGCAAAGCTTCAATTTGCTCTTCACACAAATTTTCCACTTGCTGAAAGGCCATATTTTCCTGCAACAACTGATGCCACTTGGTAAAACGCCGATGCCCTTGCAGCAATTCTCGCTGCCAAAACTCGACACGGCGGGTCAAAGGAACACGTAAATCCAAGTAACCATCTACCATATTATTCAGTAAGCGCAATGCCAAATCTAAGGGTGTAATGGCTAATTTTCGTGGTTTATTTTGTTCATCAATCGGACGAGAAATTAAAGTTTCAATCCGTTGGATATAACTTTCAATGGCTTTGTTGCCTTTTTCGCGCACCGTGATCAGCACTTGGGGCGTGATCAAAAAACTGATCGGGGTGGTCGCCAAACCAAAGACCCGCTCATGCTTTTCAAGAGCTTCTGCACCTGCAACAATTTGGTCATCGGGTGTGACCATTTTTCTAAAAATTAATAAATCATAATCATCGAGTGTGTCAAAGGCACACGGATGCTCTAAATTTAAAATATCCCGCAGATGGTATTCATTGACCCGTAGATCTGATGCCTGAAAAATATCACTCTGCCACTGCTCTGGGCGGTTGACCACATCTTCACGGGTACAATCAATCCAAATAAACTCAGGTTCAAGTTCAGGATGATGCTCACATTGCGCTTGGTCTTGCACATAGATATGCGCGGCTGTTGGATGCTGAAAAAAATAATAGGTTTGCATATCTCATTTATTATTGTGTTTACTTTTTGCATGATGCCATAAAAAAAGCCTTGAGCAAGTCAAAGTTCATACTCTGACTACACTCAAGGCTTTTGTGAATCCATTCACAGAGCCGAAACTCTGTGAATCAGCAAACTATTAAGCTTGTTCGATGTCTTTCATAGTTAATTTGATACGACCACGGTTGTCGACATCAGCAACTTGTACTTTGATCTCTTGACCTTCAGACAATACGTCTGAAACGTTCGCAATGCGTTCGTTTGAAATTTGAGAGATGTGAAGTAAGCCATCAGTACCTGGAAGGATGTTTACAAACGCACCAAATTCAACGATACGAATCACTTTACCAGTGTAGATTGTACCTGGTTCGATTTCAGCAGTAAGCGCTTGGATTTTCGCAACAGCAGCAGATGCAGCCGCTTTAGTTTCACCAAATACGCGAACTGTACCGTTGTCTTCGATATCAATTGCCGCTTTGGTTTCTTCAGTGATTTGACGGATTGTTGCACCGCCTTTACCAATCACGTCACGGATCTTATCAGGGTTGATGTTGATCACTTGGAATGTAGGTGCATGCATTGAAATTTCAGGACGAGCACGTGAAATCACTTGGTTCATTGCATTTAAGATGTGCATACGACCTGCATACGCTTGGTTTAATGCAACTTCCATGATTTCTTCAGTGATACCTTCGATTTTGATATCCATTTGAAGTGCAGTAATACCGTTTGCAGAACCGGCTACTTTAAAGTCCATATCACCAAGGTGGTCTTCATCACCCAAGATGTCAGAAAGCACTGCGAAACGTTCGCCTTCTTTCACAAGACCCATCGCAATACCAGCAACTGGCGCTTTAATTGGCACACCAGCATCCATAAGTGATAAAGAAGCACCACATACAGACGCCATTGAAGATGAACCGTTTGATTCAGTAATATCAGATACGATACGAATCACGTACGGGAAGCGGTCAGCTGCAGGAAGAACAGCTTGTACACCACGACGCGCTAGACGACCATGACCGATTTCACGACGTTTAGGACCAGATTCACGACCAGTTTCACCTACAGAGTATGCAGGGAAGTTGTAGTGCAACATGAAGTTGTCAGTTTTCGTACCTGCTAATGTATCCACCATTAACGCATCACGTGTATTACCCAAAGTTGTTGTTACCAACGCCTGAGTTTCACCACGTGTAAATAATGCAGAACCGTGAGCACGGTCTAATACACCAACTTGTACGTCAAGCGCACGAACTGTTTTCGTATCACGGCCATCAATACGTGGCTTACCTGACAAGATGTTGTCACGTACTGTACGGTATTTAAGGTCTTCGAATAATTCAGCTAAGTCGTCAGCGATACCATCAACGTCATCTTCTGGAACGAATTGAGCAACAGCTTCAGCTTGAAGCGCATCAAGTGCTGCATAACGATCGTGTTTAACCGCGATTGTGTATGCTTCAGAGATTTTCGCTTCAAACGCTTCTTTTAATTTTGCACGAAGGTCTTCGTTTTTCGCAGGTGCAGTCCAAGTAGACTCTGTTGCACCAGCAGCTGCAGCAAATTCTTTAATCGCTTGGATCGCGATTTGCATTTCGTCATGACCGAACAATACAGCGCCAAGCATTTGGTCTTCAGAAAGTTCTTTCGCTTCTGATTCAACCATCAATACCGCAGATTCTGTACCTGCAACCACAAGGTCAAGGTCAGATTCTTTTAGCTGTTCGTGGTTCGGGTTTAGGATGTATTCACCGTTGATTAAACCAACGCGTGCACCACCGATTGGACCACGGAAAGGTGTACCCGCAATTGCAAGAGCAGCTGAAGTACCTAACATTGCAGCAATGTCAGCTTCCATTGTCTTATCAGAAGAAATAACAGTCGCAGTCACTTGAATTTCGTTGTAGTAACCTTCTGGGAACAATGGACGAATTGGACGGTCAATTAAGCGTGAAATAAGCGTTTCAGCTTCAGACGCACGGCCTTCACGTTTACCATAACCACCTGGAATACGACCTGCAGCATATTGTTTTTCTTGGTAGTTAACAGTCAATGGGAAGAAGTCTTGACCTGCTTTCGCTGTTGGCTGAGCAACAACAGCAACAAGAACTTGTACACCACCCATAGTGATGATCACAGTATTCGCTTGACGCGCAATACGACCTGTTTCTAGGACAACTTGATGCTGACCATATTGGAATTCTTTACGAATAATATTAAACATCGACATGTTTTATTTTTTCCTGATTTTATTCTAGTGGAGACCCCTAAGGTTTGGCATTCATTCAACGCCCCAAACGCTGTAACATAAATGACAAAGCTTAGAAGCCGACCTCACTAGAGATTAAAAACATTAATTTAAAATACTAATTTAAGACACAAAGAAGGAGCGAATCATCGCCCCTTCCCCATTATCCAACCAAGGTTGGATAGACTTTAGTTTTCAGTAATACGGCACTTAGCATGCAATAGTCCGAAAATAAAAGTTTAAATCGAATTAACGACGTAAACCTAAAGCAGCAATCAATGCGCTGTAACGAGTAGCGTCTTTACCTTTAAGGTAGTCAAGAAGCTTACGACGTTGGTTAACCATACGAATAAGACCGCGACGGCTATGGTGGTCGTGTTTGTGCTCTTTGAAGTGACCTTGTAAATCATTGATTTGAGCAGTTAAAAGAGCTACTTGAACTTCTGGTGAACCAGTGTCGTTTTCAGCGCGAGCGAATTTTGCAATGATCTCTGCGCGATCTGCGTTTGTTAAAGCCATTCGATTTCTCCGAGATGCTTATAAAGTTAACTTTTGATACGAATCAACCGATAAATCAGCTGACTGCCGTGCATCACTACAGCAAGTGCATTATATTAAGGGAAAATCATCTTAATTGCAAAAAGAGATAGCCGACTTCGTCAGGTTATGTTAATGACAATAACGCCTTATTCTCCCTCTCGATTCCATTATAAATTTTTTATATGCTTCGACACTCTATACGACACAAAACTGCATATTTCCAACACATTGAATTCCATATTATTGAATGAATTTTAAACTTATTTTTGATACATTTTGCCACTCGATGTTTAGGATACAAAACTTAAACTGGAACGATTAAAAAAAAGCCCGAGCTGGGCTCGGGCTTTTTTGCGCTGTAGTTTCTTCTTTTTTAGTTATTGTTTTATTATTTATTGTTTTATGTGGCGCTTTTCCGCGTCCTTATGTTAAACATTCCATGTTTTAACTTGCACTTCCTTATGTGGTAGATTTTGCCACAACGGCTGTTAGATAAAAGTCGTATTTTTCGTATCTATATGTAAGCTTTTTCGTACATCGGTTAAGCTCTATTTCTTTTCTGTTACAGCATATAGGCATTTCTTATTTTCTATACATAAAAAAGCCTTGTAGTCTCTCCCAAAACTACAAGGCTTAGCGGCTGTAAGTTTCCTATTTCCTTACTTCACTGTAAGTTCGCTGTCTTTTGACGTTATTCTTATACTTTTGCGATTTTACTCAACCATCCGTGTTGAGTTCTTTTTCTGTGAAGTCATCTTCTCAAAAAGCTCTAAGAAGCTCTATGCGCAAATCTCCTGAATCAATGTAAGCTATTTCTTACAAAATACGGTACATTTTGCCCAGGCTTTACAAAGATAGGTGATTGTTAATTTTTTCTAACAAACCACTAACTCGTGCTGTTCTTTTTATAAGCGCTTTTGCCAATGCATCTTTTGCAACAAGTAAACTCACCACTTTTTTCGCACGAGTGATGGCGGTATAAATCAGCTCTTTACTCATCATTTCGGTTGCATGATTTTCCAAAACTACCGCCGTATGGGTAAATTCAGAACCTTGAGACTTATGTATGGTCAATGCGTAGGCAGTTTCTATACTTTTAGGTAACCGTGTTGCCACAACCCATTTATCCAAACTGGGAAAATAAACCTCAAACTGCGACTTTTCCGTCATCGGTCGTTTTAAGCAAATCCCAATATCACCATTTGATAGTCCAAGTTGATAATCGTTATAGGTCATCATAACTGGACGACCGACATACCAATCCCCTTGTTTCAACACACCCAAGGCATTTAAGACCCGTAGTTCAATCTGCTGATTGAGTTCATGTAAGCCTAATTTTCCATGTCGAATGGCCGATAGAATTCGATAATCATCAAAATAACGAATCAATTGGGCTAACCAATCTGCATATTCAGCGGGTTGCTCTGGCCATTGTTTTAACCATGCCACATAGGGCTGAAAACCATACATCAGTTGATCATAATATTTTGCCCAATGTGCCGCACTGTTCGTGGCTTCGGGGAGATATTGCAACTGAATCACATCGCTCATATTCGGTGTCAGTTGAATCGGCTGAAGTTCGGATGCAGATACCACCTGATGTTCGAATTTCGCCAGAACTTCTGTGGTTGTTTGCTGTTGTTCTTGTTGTTGAATAAAACGGGCAAACTCACCAATGGCTGCACCCTGTACAAAACGGCGGCTGGTCTGTAAATGGGTACGGTTGGCTTGTAAGGCATCGACATCCTGAAGAGTGGCCAAAACAGCGCCAACATCGACCGAAGCCAACTGTTCTGCATCCCCCAATAGAATCAGCTTACTGTTCTGAGGGATTGCCGCGAATAGCATCTGCGCCAAACTTAAGTCCAACATAGAGGCTTCATCGACCACAATAACGTCATAGGGTAAGCGTTGACGCTCATTAAACCGCGGGATAGCGCGCGTCCCTAAACCCAATAGACGATGCAAAGTTATAGGTTTCAGTTGTTTATGAATAATCGAATAATGCTGCAATACAGGATCTTTAAACGCTGCTTGTAAGGCTTCTTCCATTCGCTGCGCCGCTTTTCCTGTCGGCGCTGCCATGGCAATTCTTAAATTTGGATTTTGCTCATTCAACACGGCAATAATCCGTGCCAAGGTATAGGTTTTACCTGTCCCAGGCCCACCGGTAATGATATTAAAATTGTGCTGGCACACCATGTGCAGCGCTTGGATCTGATGAGGATCGGTCAGTAAATCCTTTTCAATATTAAGCGTCTGCGTTTGATTAAGATCTTGCTCTGTTTGCTGTTTTAAACGTGCAACTTGCTTGCCCAAAGCATTTTCTAATGCCCAATAGCGATAGAGATACAGTCGCTGTGAATCAAAAATAAAAGGCGCAACAGGCGTTTTTTCAGCGTGCTCATGCTGAACCATCTGAGCCAAACATTGAATCTGTGCATCTTCGGCCAAGATACAACTATCGCCTTTTTCCACGGCTTGCATCAATTGTTGAATTAACTGATTTGCAGCAGGATGACTGGCCTGATTCGGTAAATAGTGTTGGATTAAATAGTCAATCCAATCCGGCAAAACCGCATCTAAATCAGCTTTTTCTTGGGTATTTTGGGGAACTAAAACCTGCGTTTCTACAGTATTTTCTTGTCCCGCGTGCAAAGGCTGTGCTGATAAGGCTTTTTGATCATTTTCCACACAGTTATCCTCAAACTTATCCACAATACAACTTATTGTTTCAGCGTGAATATTTTTATCTTTTTCATGCTTATTCACGTTTTAGCCACAACCTTTTCGCTCAATATTGCATCGAGGTTTTGAATGAATGTATCCGCCGGCTTCCAGTGATATACCCCACGATCGGACTGTCCATCCATACCGCGAAGATACAAATAACTCGCCCCACCCAAATGCTGCGTCATGTCATAGTCTTTCATCACGGCTTTCAAATAACGATGTAGGGCCACCAAATATAAAGCCGCCTGCAACCAGTAACTAGAATGACTCATACTTTTTCGAATATAGGCATGATTATAATGTGCGGTCTGATCGCCTAAGAAATTACTTTTATAATCGGCAATGTGATAACGCTGACCATCATAATATACCAAGTCAATCGACCCCGTCAGATAGCGTGCCGTAAACACATCATTCAAATCTTGTATCTGTAAATCTGGCTCATTTAGGCTTTCAAATAGCATGCGTATTTTACGTATTGCCAATGCACGATCCGCCATACTTAAATGAAAGTCCATTTCTGAACGATATTCACCATCGTTTAACTGATGCAGGCTAAAACCATCATGCAACGGTGTATGAATGATTTGACTGTACCATGCCTGCATTTCTTCAATCAGTTCAGCTTCGTCTTGTTCAGGGTTCGCCGTTTGCCCAAACTGTTTAATCAAATTTTGCAATATTTGCGGCGAATCAAACTCAACATCACTGTGAAAGCGCGATGCGATGGCTTTGGCCAACTTATCTTCTGGAGTGCTAAATCGAACTTTTTCCATCAACTTGTGCAAGAAACTTCCGGACTTGGTTCCCTTTGGAAAATGCCGTTTAATCCAGCTAATTTTCTCTGCAGTTTCTGCTTCAATGATTTCAATTTGTTCAACTTCATCGGCAGCACTGTCTTCTGGCTCGGTCATGACCGCTGCCAGTTGGTCACGTTGTATATATGCCTTATGTGTCGTGCGCGTGAGCGCGGTAAAGCTGGTGGTTTCCCGTGGATAAAAATGGCTGTTGGGAATTTCTTCCGCGTCTAATACAACAGCTTCAACCTGAGTCTGAGTCAAAATCGGTGGTGCTGCACGCAAAACATCAGCATCCACACTTTCTGCATGTTGGAACAGATCAGGTTCGCTTCCACGCCAAAAAGTCAGTCCTGAACGCGCTTCTGCCATTTGTTTCTTTTCTACTTCATGATGACGCAGCACGGCATAGACACGATAACTGGCACGGGTCAACGCCACGTACCACAAGCGATGATGCTCTGCTTCATTGCGCGCATCATTTTGTTGAATATCATCTTCGGGTAAGTCCGAAGACTTCACAGCAATCACACGTTCTAACCCAAGGCTTTTTTGCTGATTGTCTTTAAGGGAAAAATTCAAATTACCTTTTTCACTTAAGCCTGCATTTGCTCCCAATAAAAATACACAACCAAACTCTAAGCCTTTGGATGCATGGATCGTCATCAATTGCACCCCCAATTGCCCAGTCAATTTTCGCTCTTGGGTACTTTCATTATTGATGCCTAAATTGATTTGGCGAATAAACCATTGATAGAGCTTATGCGCACCGGTGTAGTGTTCACTTTGCTGACTTAATAATTCTGCGATATGGCGTAAATTCACCACTGTGCGTTCATTATCTCGACTTTGCCCAGCCACCAAACGCGTCCACACCTGAAAGACCGTCATGCAGCTATTCCACGCGCTGCGGAATCCTTGCTCATTCCAAATTTGTCGGATCTGTTCGAGTTTTTCGATAATTTCGCTCAGTCCATCTGCCTGCTGTTCGAGTGCGACCAGTTGTTTCAGATCAAAACCCAATAAACGGCTCAGCAGCGCACGTTTCACCTTGGCTTCTTGATAAGGATTTAAAATTGCGGTCAGCAAAGCGGCAACATCTTGTGCGACGGAACTTTTATAGACACTGTCCCGAGAGGCTTTATAACAAGGAACGCCCAGCTGCAATAAACATTGTTGCACTTGCTCTAAGTCGAAATGGTTTTGCCCCAAGACCGCAATATCGTTTGCTGTCAGTGCTCGCTGGGTATTGTTGTCTTGAAAATATAAATGTCCTTGCTGAGCTTGGTTGAGCAAGGACTGAATCTGCCAAGCCACTTGCTCTGCTTCATTCAGCGTTTCATCCAAAGCCAACCAACGCAGCGGTTGTGGATTGACTTGATCATGATCAATCAACGGAGGATGCTCACGCTCACCTGCTTGAATCGGGGTGTATTCAACTTGCTCACCAAAGTCCATTTGCCGATGAAACAAGGCATCCACCACTTCAACCAAGTTTTTGACTGAACGATGGTTTTTGTTCAAGGTATAACGACGTCCACCCTTGGTTTGAATATCATGACGCGCTTTACGATAGGTCAGCATGTCACCGCCACGGAACCCATAAATCGCCTGTTTGGGGTCGCCGACCATAATCATACAACCCTGATGTAAGCGCTCCTTGACCCGCCAAATACTGGATAGCATGTCATCTTGATCTTGGTTGGTGTCTTGAAATTCATCGACTAAAATCAGCGGATAGCGTGCTAAAACATGGGCAGCAAAACTGTCTTTCCCCGATGCTGAACTTTGCTGTAAAGCTTCCGACAAGGTCCGAATTTGTTGTGAAAAGGTGGTTTCCCCAGCGTGGGACAACACTTGAGGCAAACGCTTTTTAACTTCCTGCGCCAAATAAAAATTTAGATATTGTTCTGCTTGATTGATATGTTCATAAGCGCTGAGCACCGCTCGGAGTTGTTGAACAAAAGCATGTTGATAAAATTCTTTTGAGACATCTGGCTGTTCCTCAACGATTTTGTCTTTAAAGACACGTGGCTTAAATTCAGTTTTATTCGGATCATAAAACAATGAACGAATGGCTTTCATCGTCGGTTGTAACACGTCGGACTGAGTCAAAACCCCTTGGCTACCCGCAGCTTCGAAGTGCTGTAAAAACTCGGGAATGCGTGTGTTAAAGGTGACAAAGAATGCCCCTTTATTAAAACGTCGAGCGTCGACAAGGTTCTTATAATGACTTGCGGCATCAAAACACGCTGCAAGTTCTACACGAGCAGCAGGCAGCATTTGCGCAAGCTGTTGACACATCGCTTCAAAATGTGCCAAAGCATTTTCGGGTAATTCAGGAACACGTAAATCCACCGATGGGAAGTTTAGACTTTCCTTTACCACGCCCAGATAGTATTCAGGGCCTTTCAACAGATGATTCAACAGCAAATATTCAATCAAATGCGCAGGCTGCTGCTGAATCCAATCTCTTAATAAATCATGAATAATACGTTCAATATGTAGATCTTCATCTTCACTGATTTGCACCTGTTCGATACGACCACTTTCAAAGGCAAATTCACGTAATAACTTTTGACTAAAGCTGTCTAAAGTTCCGACAAAGAGTTCTTCATATTGTTGTAAGACCACGTTCAGCCGATTGTAGGCATAATCTAAATGATGCCCATGATCTTTCAACACCTGCTGATACAAAGGGTCACTCAAACTCTGCTGAAGTTCGGCCAACTCATCTTGAGGTGCCGCTAACAGGCTATAAATAAAGTCACGGGTTTCTTCAATCCGCAGTCGAACCCGCGCTTTGAGTTCCGCTGTAGCCTTACGTGTAAAGGTAGTGGCAATGACCTGATTCGGCATATAACGATCGAGAAAAATCCGCACCATCAGACTGGAAAGCGTATAGGTTTTCCCTGTACCCGCAGAAGCCTCTATCCAATGCAGTCCCGTAAAGCTCATGTCTGCAATCGGGTTGGTGGACATATTCATCGTTTGCTGTGGCATATTCATTTTTTCACCTCAGGCTTGATGACATTAAGTTTTTTTAGGCCGTCATCCGACTCGGTATCCATCACATAATATAAACGTTCTGCATAATAACGACAGGACAATGCCAGAAGTTCATCTGCCGCTTGTTGCTGTAAAATAAAGCTCCAATCACGATGGTGGCTATTGGCTTCATTCGACTCCAAATCCACTCCACCAAAACTATGATTTTTCAGCCATTCCTCTTGAAGCTTTGCAAAATTATCAGGCATGAGTTGGCCTGTTTCATTTTCCACCCAAGTGCATTTTTCTTGGCGAATTAAGGCAGCAGGCAGCACCACAGGACGTTTTTGCGCATGTTTCCACATCGCCAGCCATTCACTGAGCTGTAGCTTGGCTTGTGCAGAGCTTAAACCACAACAGACTATGCTTTTATCATTACAAATCACTTCCCGACGATATGCAGCCCCCTCATCACCTAAGTCTAAATAGCTCAACCACAGTAGATATTCGAGCCACGTTTGCGTCTGACGTTTAGGCTTTGCCCCAGATGCCATACAGCTTAACCAATGCATACTCTGACGGTCTTCAGGCACGGTGATGCTCAGTATCAAATGCGGTTCAAGCTGTAAGTTTTGTAAAGTGGTCGCAGTTACATAACGTCCATCTAAACGTGCTAACAATTGCGTCTGCTCTTGCAAACTGAGCTTCCACGTTGCTATTTGGCTATGTCCTACAGGCAGTACATCTTGGAATAATGCTATATCTGGTTCAGTTGGAGTCGTAGAGTTCTGATCCTCAGCTTGATTGACACGAGATGCAGGCTGCACAAAATGCTTTTGCAATAAGTCACGGACATGGTATTGCTGTAAACGGTCAAGTAATAAAGGTTCTTTCTGTGGTAACTGATCACCGGTATACACACTGGCCACACCAAGGGTTTTCAAATATGCCCGAGCTGGGAATACCACATCTTTAATCCATTCCTGACCATCTAACACCCTTACTTCTTGTGCATCATGCACTGGATAATCAAGGTTAATCCAGGGTTGGCGTTGTCCAGACTGATTTAAAATATGTTCCGCCACAGCAAACCATTGATCTTTATATCGTACGTTTTTAGACTGCTGAAATCCTGTCGGGTCAAATGGCTGCAACGGATAGATATGATAGAGCGGTTCGAGTTGCTCTGGAATTCGTAACCCATCCAAATCCAACATGGCATCATGTGGCTGATCTAACTGCTGGGGTTGAATCATTCGAGCGAGGAATTGGCTAAACTCATAAATGACAGATGATGGTTCACGACTTTCACCTCCATTGACATCAAAGCCATTATAGAAAATCCATAAGGACTTTCGGGCAAATAACAAGGCATCTAAAAATGCACCTTTATCATCTTCCAAACGTGAGCGATCACCCAATACTGGCTTAAACACATCCATTAAATCAAAAGGTACTTTCTGATCACGACGTGGGAATTTTCCACTATCCATGTTCAACAACACCACCAGTGAAAATGGGACTTGACGGATTTTACCCATGTCTGCAAAGGTCACTGAACCAGTTGGTTCGATCTGATCGACAGAACCATCGATGCCTTGTTGTATCTCCTTGAGCAATAAAGATAGCGGTAAATTAAAGCTATTTGGTAGCGACTCAACTTTTTCACTTTGGGCATTTTTCAGTCGTTGTGTCATTGCACGCATCACACCGCGTATGGTTTCAAATGCTCGACCACTGGCTTCAACAAAAGGTTTTAAATCTGCATCTAGCTGTTGCAACCACGCTTTGACCGTCTGTGCACTGAGGTTCGGATTAAGCCAATCTCGACGCGCACTGATATCTTGATAGATCTGAATTAAGGTTTGCACCAACTCAAAATCACTACTCTGCACCCCTGCGAAACTTAAGGTATTCTCAAATACGGCATGCTGTGGAATCGCAATCCCTAACGCCAAACGGTCTAAAGCAAATTTAAAGGTATAACGATAATCTCGGTCTTGTTCAGACAAATAAGCCAACATGTGCTGTTCATCTAAACCACGACGGAAACCGGCTTGAATTAGCAGTTCCATCATACGTTCCATTTGTACATGGTCGAGCTGATACAGTTCTTGCACCGCATTCAAATTCAACCAATCGTGAAAATCTTCTGCGGTAAAACGACCTTGGCTAATTTCAATGCGTCCAACAAAGGCTTTCCATGCATTTTGAATATCTTGACTAACCACACCTGCAATTTTTACTGGGATATAAGGTAAATCCACAGCACTGCGACCCATGCCTCGAGTCGTCGAAAAGACCGTCCGAATATGCGGTTCCAGTTCTTTTAAGTTTGGCACCAATACCAAGATATCACTTGGATGGCGTGGCTCTTGTTCCGAGCCTTCGGCCAACCAATGTACCAACTGCTCACGTAAAACTTCTAACTGACGCAGGCTAGAATGACAGACATGAAATTGAATCGATTCATCTGAACCCGCGAGTGCATATTGATGCTGTTCGGGCTCTTCTAGAGTCATGATGTCATATTGAATTTGAGCGAGCAGCGTTGTCGGCTCAGTATCTGGAAAAATATCTTCCCAGCCTTCGCCACCAGACATATTCACCAATAATGCAAAGTTATCCCGCGCACGTTTGCCTAAACGAGTCAATAATGAATGCTGTGATTCACGAAATTCCGCATTGGTCGTACTCAGATAGGCCTGAATTTGCGCTGTGCTGACATTAGGATTTCGTTCAATATAACGCTGTTGCAATTTTAGGTTATAACGATCTTTCCAAACAGGATCGACCATGTCTGCCCAATACTCACGCGATGGATTGAAATACAACAAATGTACTTCGGTATACGCCGCCAAACGATATAAAAATTTGAGTTGTGCAGGTGGTAGTTCTAAGGTAGTAAAGACGAAAATCTGTTCAGGTAAACCGTTATAGGTTTGATGACGCTCATCATCATCGCGTTCATCATCCTCAGCATCCAAATCAAACTGCTGCTGCCGATTTTGCTCAGCATGCGCCAAGGCAAACCAAAATTTATTATCTATTTCCTGACGGTCATTAAAATCTTTTTTGAATACTTGATGCCACAGCCAACGCTGCCATTGCTCTAGTTGTCGAGCCTGCGTCGGTAAATATTCATCAGCTTGTTCAGGTTTCAGACCTGTGAGTTGCATAATATTTAATGGCTGGTTATGACTCCACGCTTTTAGCCAGTCGGTATCGCAATGTGGACAAATCCATTGCTCAACACCTTCATCAGGGGTATGAATACAACTGCCACGAAAGGCCATGTAGTTAGTAAAAAGCCGGGTGACTTGAGCAGCGATCCAGTACAACATTTCTTGGCGCTTTTGCTCACGTTTTTTTCGATCTGAGAGTTGTGCTGTGCTGTCAAAAATACGCTGAACTAAGGGCTGCACGTCTGTCGGAATCTGAGCAGCATCAAACTTATCAGCCGCAATAAAACCAGCTAGAGCATTATAAATACGCCATTGCATAATCAATGGCGGCATGTTGATACCTTTAATTCGCTCACGGTCTTGTTTGTTCGGCAAGGCCCAATCGTAGGCTTTCCACTGCAACCCTAAAATTTTACGATGATGCTTAATATTGGCACTAATACTGATTTTTTCAGCAACTTGTTTTTCTAACCATGCTGCAATGGCTTGATCGGGTACCACGATATGCCGTTCTTGCAAGACAGATAATGCATTAGTCGACTGATTTGATTTTAATTTTTTGATTAGACAATCCACCAAAACTTCGATTCTTTGACTCTGAATTACATGTATTGCCATGGATTACCTTTACAGCCTGAGTGACCAACTACTACAAAACAACAATGATTATTTACTATACATCTTGGGCTGTCTATGCGACTTTGACAAGAGAATAGATTGCAAAAAATGCTTTTAAACAAGTATCTTAATGATACTTTATGAGAAAAAAACCAATCCAGTATTAAGGGTATTTGCTTATGAAAATTGATAACATTCCTGATTCCATCGACCCTAACTTAAATCTGGACATTATTCGCGCTGAATGCTTAGAGCTCGTTAAAAAACGTGCTTATTTTTCAGCAGGTGCAGCCATTATTCCTGTGCCATTTTTGGATGTGGTGATTGATGTCGGAATTTTGTCACAGCTCATTCCAGAAATTAATGCGCGTTTTGGTTTAGCGCCAGATCAAATTAGTGTGTATGATCCGAAAACCAAACAAATTCATTGGACAGAACTGCGTAAACGTGGTGTCGAATTTTCTGGTTTAGTGGTTGCACGAACCGCCATGAAAAAATCGCTAAATAACATTGCAGCAAAATATATTACCAAACAAGTCACTAAATTTATTCCATTAGGTGGACAATTGGTGGCAGCCAGTTTGGGTTATATTGTGATGAAAAAAGTCGCTGAAACCCATGTAGAAGAAAGCTACCAATTGGCGAAGCGTATTCAACAGAAATATCCGAACCAACCTGTTCCAACGCCGAACAATGGTTAACGAAACGATGTCTAGCGCATCAACAAGATTTAAGAATCAAAGTGATTTAAACCATAGATCTAAAGATGAAGTAAATCTGAAAATGAGCGAGTTTTGAAAATGAAGAAAAAAGCCACGAATTGCGTGGCTTTTTTCATAAAGTCAATCTGCTTTCAACTGCGCTAAAATCGTTTTTAGCACTTGTAAACGAGCACTATGCTTATCATTGGTCGCAATCACATGCCACGGCGCATATTCTGTATTCGTGCGTTGCAACATATCTGCAGCAGCTTTGAGATAGTCATCCCAACGGTCACGATTCCGCCAGTCATCTGGAGTAATTTTAAAACGCTTATGCGCGGTTTCTTCTCGAGCTTTAAACCTTGCAGCTTGCTCATCCTTATCTATGGCTAACCAGAACTTGATGACAACCGTTTGACTGTTATATAGATCCTTTTCAAAGCGATTAATTTCATCGTATGCCCTCTGCCATTCAACGGTATTAGCAAATCCTTCAATCCGCTCAACCAAAACACGACCATACCAACTGCGATCAAAAATCGTGATTTTCTCTTCCGGGACAATTTTATTCCAAAAGCGCCATAAGTAAGGACGGCGTAGTTCATATTTTTCAGGTGCTGCTATGGTATGAATTTCATATTCGCGTGGGTCTAACTTTTTAACAATACGTTTAATTGCTCCGCCTTTCCCTGCGGCATCCATCCCTTCAAACACGATCACCACGTTGCGTGAATCAAAACGTAAAGCTTCAGCCACCTTACGGCTTAATTTTTTTAATTCTTTTTTATAATCGGCTTCATCAGCGACGGCTGTACTTGGCTCCAATAAAGCCTGTGGTGTTTTGGCTTGTTTCCAACGCCCTACCGCTTTAGTTTCATGTATTGGACAATGTTTTAAAGTGCGTAAAATATACTGTGCAAATTGCTGATCACGGACTTGCTCATCTTCACAGTCGATAATGATCCAGTCATGACTAAAACGCTGACGTAAACGTTGCAAGTTGTCATATTGTTTTTTATTGCGCCAATCTAAACCATGCAATTTATGCCAACGCGCTTCACTCGGATCCATTTCATCCAAACGTTTTTGTAAAGATTTCCAAGATAAATCGAACCAGACCTTAATCACATCGACATGATTATTTTTTAGGTCTCGTTCATAAGCCCGCATGTTCTCGACATATTCATCAAATAAGGTTTCATCCAAAGGCTTCGACACATGCATGGCGGTACTGAGCAAATCACTATACCAGTTTCCAAACATCACCATAATTTGCCCTTCGGCAGGAATAAACCGTGCATAAGACTGCCAAAAGGTTTGTTTTGGATTAAATATGATCGGGGCATCCGCTTTCACCCTTAAGTAACGTGGATCGACCCATTCACGGAGCTGTTTGACGGCCTCCCCCTTACCCGCAAGCTCTATTCCGCTGACTAAAATCAACACGCTTTTGGCATTAGGCTGACGGCTGGTATTTTTCAGTTGATATTGCGCTTCAATTAGCTCAACCGAGAGTTGTTCTTCATCCATCAATTGAAATTCTGTTTCTTTTAAGCTCATGGCGGTCCCTTGATTTTATTCTGTTTTGAGTATAACCATGCCGTTCATCACACAACAATGCTTTCATGTATATGCTGAAATGCAAAATATGACCATTTCTGCAACAAACTGACTCAGATTAACCTATAATTTCGTCACTTTGTCATAGCCCTAAGCTCCAACACCCACTAAGATTCAAACATCTAAAAAATAATTGAGACACTCAATGTCCAAACTTGCAGTATTAGATGATTTACTTGAACTGTATTACCAGTTGAACTACCACAAAAAGCCAGAAATTTTACAGCGTTTACAAGATGTCCAGCAGTGGCAAAAACAGCGTATGCAACGCACTCATGCCGTACAATTTGCTGAAAAACACAATGTGCTGATGTCTGAATATTTTATTAATCGTTTATATGGCGGTCCTGATTTTGATGCATTAGCAGCACAAATTGCTCGTCTCACGCGCTATGCACACAAAGCTGAAAAATTGATTCCAGACAATGCTATAAAGACTGGTACTTCGGGCGTACAACTTGCCATTTTAGCCGTACAGCTTGATGAACAAGTGGCCATGCAATTATTAGAAGATTATCCATCCAATCTGCCCCTAACCGATGAAATGATGCGCCAGACTTATCTTAAGCTTGATCAGGGCAAGGACCGTATGTTACAGCTGCAACTATTGGACGATTTAGGTCGTAATTTAGATAAATATATGCGCTCATTTATGGTCTATACCGCCTTTAAGATGTGCAAAGGTGCAGCAATAAAATATAACTTCGAAGTGATGTATGACTTTATGCAAGATGGCTTTCTCGCGATGAAACCACTTAAGTCAGCAGAAAAATTTGTGCGCGAATTTACCGCTGTAGAACGTCAAATCGTTGACCGTGTACATGCTGGAGAACCGAACCCGTTTCAGCCGGCGGCTTAACAAAATTATCATCCCATAAAGCCCATGTTTGATATAAAACAGACAAGGCTTGCAAGGCTGAATTCAGATTTTTTATAGGGGATTTGCAAAGCAATTACAGCAGACCCTTATTTTTTTTGTATATTATTCACAACAAATGCAAATGACTGCTGTATAACAACAGAGAATCTGTCATCATGCTTGCAAAGCAACATTAACCCTATTTATAAGTTAGGAGTGACTCTAATGTCTAACGAGAATCAAACGCCTGCCCCTACACCTGAGTCGGCACAAAATACAGACAAAGCGAGTCCATTCTTAACTGAACCTTTACCACAAGGGACAGCGCAAGGTCAGCAACAATCTTTAGAACAACGTCTGACCGACACACCTGTGACAGGTTCAGTACCCAAATATAATCTGCCACGTGGCGCGAACACAGGTAATGTTGGGCCAACCACACACTTTGGTTATCAGACCGTGAGCAGCGAAGATAAAGCGCAAAAAGTCGCGGAAGTTTTCCACTCAGTGGCTGCGAAATACGACATCATGAATGATTTGATGTCATTTGGTATTCACCGTCTATGGAAACGTTTTGCCATTAACATGTCAGGTGTTCGTCGCGGTCAGCACGTACTGGATATTGCAGGCGGTACAGGTGACCTTGCTAAAGTGTTTAGTCGTGAAGTTGGTCCAACAGGTCATGTGGTGCTTTCAGACATTAACGAATCGATGCTCAATGTCGGTCGTGACCGCCTCATTGATGCTGGTTGTACCAATGTCGATTTCGTTTTGGCTAATGCTGAAACTTTAGAACCTTTTGCAGACAACAGTTTTGACCTATTAACCATTTCATTTGGTCTACGTAACGTGACTGACAAAGATGCTGCTCTTGCTGCAATGTACCGCGTTCTTAAGCCAGGTGGTCGTTTACTGATTTTAGAATTCTCTAAACCGGTATTTGAACCATTCTCAAAACTGTATGACTTATACTCATTCACTGCATTACCAATTATGGGAAAAATCGTAGCAAATGACTCTGAAAGTTATAAATACCTTGCAGAATCAATTCGTATGCACCCAGACCAACGTACTCTTAAAGGTATGATGGAAAATGCAGGCTTCCAAAACTGTGATTATCACAACTTAACGGGTGGTATCGTAGCCGTACATCGTGGTTTCAAACTTTAATACTGCAGGCTGAACTATGTGGTCGATTCTCGCACTTGGTGCAGTTGAACGCTTAATTCATCATTTCATTGATCTGGATGCTATTACTCGCATCCAACTGAATGAATTGCAAGGCAAAATGCTTCGTGTGGTGATCGATTCACCACAGTTGTCGGTGGATGTGTTTTTTGACAATCAGAAAGTTCGCTTAGAACCGACGCCAACAGGACACTCTGAAACCGCATCTATCTTTGAGCAACGCCCTTTCGAGCAGCAGTCAAGTACGACCGAAGCAACGGCGACCCTGCATGTAAAAACGGTCGTCGAGCTCCTGAAACTACTGTTGGCTGAAGATGTCGGCAATATCCCATTGCAAGGTGATTATCATTTATTGCAGGATATCCAACGCATTATGCAGCAAGCTGAGCCCGATTTAGCTTCGCATTTAAGCCCTTGGATAGGTCCAAGCCTTGCGCATGAAATTGGTAAGTTGCAACTTGCACCCAAATATCTCAAACGTACTTTACAAAGCCATTTGTTCTTTGCTGAAGACGCGTTAAAAGAAGATTCTGGCTTGTTTGCCCCACGTTGGCAGATGGATGACCTGAATCAAGACACACGAATTTTGAATCAAAATCTGGACCGTGCAGAAGCAAAAATTCAGCAACTGCATAGCCAAATTGACTCATTACAAGACAACACTTAAGACTAGGTAATTGCACATATGATTCCGCACGTTTCACGTTTACTCGACCTTTGGCGCATCGCTGCGCACTATAGACTCGACACGTTGTTTCCTGCGGAAGAATTACCGGAAAAAGCCCGTCATATTCTTTCTCTCATTCGCATGCACCCTGCGGCATGGTCAAGCCGCGAGCGTAAAAATCCGCTCAAGCTCAAAGAAGCCATGGAAGAGATGGGCCCGCTGGCCATTAAAATGGGGCAATTACTGTCTACCCGTCGTGACTTGATTCCACCTGAAGTTTTACAGCAATTGGTACTATTACAAGACCGTGTAAAACCTTTTTCGAATGACGTTGCCAAAATGCGCATTCAGGAATCACTCAAAGCGGATGTGAATACCTTATTTGCACGCTTTGACGAGCAGCCTTTAGCAGCAGCATCTATTGCACAAGTGCATACTGCAGCCCTGCATGATGGCCGTGAAGTCGTGGTAAAAGTGACTCGCCCAAATATTCGCAATCAAATTCTGGAAGATTTTGAAATATTAGAGTGGCTTGGTCAGTTCCTTGAAAAACGTCTAGAAGCCGCTCGTGCCCTGCATTTATCTGAAATTATTCAGGACTACCGTCAAATTATTCTCAATGAGTTGGATTTGACTTTAGAAGCGGATAACACTCGTCGTATGCGTCATTACTTCACCGGTTCAAGCATGATGTACGTGCCTGAAGTCTATATGGACAGCCGTGATGTCATGGTCGAAGAACGTATTACCGGTGTACCAATTTCAGATATTGCGACTTTTGACCGTTTAGGCATGGATCGTAAAGATTTAGCCGAAAAAGGGCTCACCATTTTCTTTACCCAAGTGTTCCGCGACAACTTCTTCCATGCAGATATGCATCCGGGGAATGTCTTCGTCGAAACCATCAATCCTAGCAATCCACGCTTTATTGCCTTGGACTGCGCGATTATGGGTGAGCTTTCAAAGCACGACCAAATGACCGTTGCACGCATGTTGCTTGCAGTGATGAACAGCGACTTTATGCAGCTGATTCAAATCGTGCATCAAGCGGGTTGGATTCCACCGGGTACAGATCAAGATGCCTTAGCACGTGAAATGCGTCGCACAGTTGGCCCAATGGTCTCTAAACCAATGCATGAATTGGACTTCGCCGGCATCCTGATTCAAGTGATGGATATTGCGCGTCGTTTCCATTTAGAGATTCCGCCACAACTGATGTTGCTGCTCAAAACCTTGGTCCATGTCGAAGGTTTAGGAACTGATCTCTACCCTGAATTAGACATTTGGAGTTTGGCTAAACCAATCTTGACGGATTGGATTAAAGCCCAAATGAATCCGCAGAAAAACTTAAAAGAACTCGGACAAAAAATTCCTGACTTACTTTTAGGTGCGCAAGACTTACCAACGCTGATGATCGACAGCCTGAATGGTTTAAAAAATCAGTCGGCTTGGCATGCCAAACAACTGAATGAACTGCAAAGCATGCGCTTGCAAATGGAACATCAGCAAAAGCGTAGTTGGGTCTTTGGCAGTATTATGGCCATCTTCCTCTCCATAGCGATAATTGCGCCATGGTACGTTTCCATCGTATTAATTGCACTTTCAAGCTTACTTGCCATTTGGCGTGTGTTTAAATAATCTTTGTATTTAAATAATATGTCGTATCCATAGCTCCTTTAAGCCCTTTGACAATAAAGGGCTTAAAGCTATAAGAACAAAAAATTCAAAAAATAAGGCTGAACGCCATGTCATACAGTTATTTAGGGTGTAATGTATGGTCGAAATCTACTCCGAGCATATGCAACAGCCTTGCTGTATATTTTTTCGACCCTGCTCAATCTGTAGGTTCAATTGATATGCACATGGCTTTTCTAAACTGGTAACCGACGGCAAACGCCACCTTGTATCGGATGCAGCTTAGCGCTGCATTTTGGTGGATCATTCTCTTTAATGCACTTCCCTGTTTATTCCTACTTTGTTTGCGACAGCAAAAACTGATGGCCGGATTAAATTATTGGTTATTAGCTGGGGCCGTGGTTTTTATCATTAACTTTTTTACGTGGGCGGTCTTCCCAATGGCGACATGGGCAATCGTCTGCCTCAGTTTGTTTCAATTGCATCGGCATAATGAACAATTATTACAGCATTCGTGAGCGGTGCCCTGATATGACTGAGAAGTCATTTGTCGTAAGTTTCAGCCATTGGGTCTGTGCAAAAACGCACTAGAATAATTCTACGACTGTATTTTAAGCGACTGCCATGACTCAAATTTTGCAAAAAAAACCGCCTGCGCTCAATATCCGTGCTGGCCATTTAGCACGCCAACTGATTGAACAAGAAGGTTTAAACGCTGCTCAAGTGGATATCCTGCCCGGTGCTGCTGGTGGCCCGAAAGGCATTGGTATTCAAGGTTTAGATCAGGCGATTTTTGCTGACTTTTTGCCACGTGCGCAACAAAAGCGTACTTTAATTGGTTCATCGATTGGCAGTTGGCGCTTTGCCAGTATTGCTGCTTGGGGAGCTATCGAAGGCACGAAACGCCTCTCTGAGCTGTATACCAATCTGAGCTTTCATAAAAAGATGAGTCGTCAAGAAGTCAGCGATGTGTGTCGTGGCATGCTGATCGATTTGATTCAAGGTCAAGAAGCTGCACTGGTTAATCATCCTGATTATCACCTCACTGTGCTTTCAGTCAAAGCTCAGCATATTTTCCAAAGTGATAAAGCCCTGCCGCTGTTAGCCTCTGTCGCAGGGATCGTGGGCACGACAGCGCTTGCACGTAAACACAGTCGTTATTTCATGCAGCGTGTGATTAGTCAGCCTGTGTCGGGTCATCAATTTACTGTGGCGGATGATGGCTTTACCACGCATTACCATGCATTGACTCAAGACAGTGTCATGCCGTGGCTTATGGCTTCTGCATCTATCCCCGGTGTCATGGCCGCGATACGTGATATCCCTGATGCGCCACAAGGCAGTTACCGCGATGGCGGCCTGATTGACTATCATATTGACCTACCCTTCCAAAGTCAGGGCATCGTGCTGTATCCGCATTTCACGGATAGCATCACCCCAGGTTGGTTTGATAAATTATTTAAACGCCAAGCCAATCCTGAAAATCAGGCGCGTACCCTGTTGCTGTCACCTTCACAAGAATACCTTGCAAGCTTGCCGATTGGCCGACTGCCTGATCGTAAAGACTTTACCCTCAAAGGCTTAGACAACCAACAACGCATTAAAATGTGGAATCAATGTGTGGCTGAAAGTCAGCGTATGGGCGATGAGTTTTTGGAGTTGGTTGAAAAGCAACATTTCCCAGCAGTCATGCAAGCACTCTAAGCGTTACAGTAATCTCTTGCGAGGGACGCTATAATCCTGTTTCAGAATTTTGAGCTTATTTAGTATAGATTTATGCGGATATTTTTAACTGTTTTGCAGTATGCCTGCATCGCTTTTGCACTTTTCCTTGTTTATCAAGTGTCAACCGCCTTGATCAGCGGCCAATACGATTTAATGGAAGTGGTAGCAGATGTCGGTACCATTTTAATTTGTATCGATTTGGCGGTGTTTTTATTTACCAGTAATGCAAAACAAGGCATTAGCATCGAAGACTATGCGAAACAATTGGAACAAAAGCCGTCAAAATTGGTATATGTCACCCGTAAATTGGGACATTTCGGTATTTTGCTGATCATTACCAGTTGGATTGTACCGATGATTCGCTAATGTATTTTAGTTCAATAAAAAGGATCATCATGTGTTCATGATGATCCTTTTTATGTCATCGGATTTTATTTATCCGAAGAAATTAACCCGTCCAGTTTTTACATCATACACTGCACCAACAATCGCCACTTTACCTTCTTGCACCAACTGCTGTAGCACTTCACTATTTTGCAAAATATAGCGGATGTTGTAATGCACATTCATTTGCGTCACTTGCTCTAAAAATGCCGGACTCAGCGTTTGTGGTTGCATCAATTCGGCAACACGCGATACAGACTCATTGAGTGGCCCCAGCACATATTGAATATGTGGCATACGCGTCAGGCTCTGAATCGATTGACCAGCTAAATGCAACTGACAAGCACTGCTAACCGCACCACAGTCCGTATGACCAAGCACCACGATCACTTTGGCGCCTTTGGCTTCGCAGGCAAATTCTAATGAACCCAAAACTTTTTGCCCCGCGACATTCCCCGCTATACGTAAACTAAATAAATCACCAATTCCAACATCAAAGATCATTTCAGTCGGCGCACGAGAATCCATACAACCTAACACTGCCGCAATCGGATGCTGCCCTTCTTCAGCGGTCACCCGCAGTTGACGATAGATATCTCGTTGCAAACGCTCATTTTGTACAAACCGCTCATTGCCTGCTTTAAGCAAAGCGAGCACGGCCTCTGGGGTCAAACGTTGCTGTAAAGCTGCGGTACTGATATCAATATCTAATGCCGCCTCCTGCGCATCGGCATAATGTGCCTTGAAACCAATCAACTGTACTTGCACTTTACGTTGCGCCGCCTTTTCCTGTTGGTACTCTTGAATGAGTTGGAAAATATCAGCATCCATATCACTCACATGTGTGGCATCAATCACCACTTGTTCGCCGCGATGGATATGTTCCAATGCCGAGATTAATGCCGAACGGTTGAGAAAACTGACTTGTGAAGGCAATTCAATCCGTGTAATCACCCCATGTAAATGATGCTCTTTATACACCTTCAGTCCCTTATTAAAATTGGCGTATAAAATAAAGGCCGCACTACTGGCTAAACCAATCAAGATCCCGACCAATAAGTCTGTGAATAAAATCGCCAGTAAGGTAATGATAAAAGGAATAAATTGTTTCCAACCTTTTAAATACAGCTGTTTAAACAATTTGGGATGTGTCAGTTTAAAACCTGTGAGGATTAAAATTGCAGCTAATGCTGAAAGCGGAATCATATTCATCAAGGGCACTAAACACAGCACGGCAAACAGGAGCAACACGCCATGAAAGATGGCAGAACATTTACTTTTAGCTCCAGCACTGGCATTGACCGAACTACGAACAATCACTGACGTCAGCGGCATCCCGCCTATAGCGCCCGAAACAACATTACCGATACCTTGCGCCCATAACTCTCGGTTGGGGGGTGACGAACGCTTATGCGGATCTAATTTATCTGCTGCTTCCAAATTCAATAAAGTTTCTAATGACGCCACAACCGCCAAAGTAATTGCACCCGTATAAATCAGAGGATTATTTAAAGCGGTCCAATCCGGAAAGATCATCACATTTTGTGGCTGATCCCAAAGGTTAGGAAGTTGGATGAGATTTGATGGATGAACTGCAAAAGACGAGCCACTAAGCACCAACATGGCATTACATAGTGCAGCGAGGACTACAGCAACCAAGGCTGAAGGCAGAACCCAGTTTTTGCATGGACTCTGCTCCCAAAGCAACATCAAGACAATGCTACCTATACCGATCAGAACGGCACCGATATCCCATTGCAAATCGAGCGGCTGTGACTGCCACAGCACAGACCATGAAAATTGGTTCAAGCCAAACAAATAAGGTATTTGACTCCCAATCAAGATCAGCCCGATAGCTGCCAACAAACCCAATATGACATTGTTCGGAATAAAGTTGGCAAAGAAACCGAGCCGAAATATGCCAAATCCAATCTGTAAAATACCGGCAAAAACAATACACAATAAAAAGGCGGCATAGTTGCCGCCCAGTAATTCAAGCTGTACCAAAATGACTGCTGTTAAACCTGCTGCTGGGCCTGCAACACTGATATGTGAGCCACTCAGTACCCCAACTAAAATACCAC
Source organism: Acinetobacter sp. YH12040 (assembly GCF_013420005.1). Taxonomy (NCBI): domain Bacteria; kingdom Pseudomonadati; phylum Pseudomonadota; class Gammaproteobacteria; order Moraxellales; family Moraxellaceae; genus Acinetobacter; species Acinetobacter sp. YH12040. The sequence goes on along the minus strand of NZ_VOZB01000004.1, from coordinate 265,906 downwards.
CGACAATGCCAGCAATAATGCCAGAGAGAATCGGTGCGCCAGAAGCCAATGCAATGCCTAGACATAGTGGTAAAGCCACGAGAAATACCACTGTTCCAGATAAAAAGTCGTGAATATGAAATCGATGTCGTTCAATTTTAGATATCATCATTTTACCGTTTATAATAAATATCAAATAATTAGATGTAAGTATGTAAAGCCTAAAGTTTGTGACCACTTTATGGCGTGACTTATATTGTCTGACAATCGAACGATTCTATAGTGTGTTTTGATACGTGATTTGTGTGATTTTTACACTTTATTGCGAAGTTTAAGATTCAGCTCATTTATCTTTGATAGGCCGTAAAAGAAAATAAAAAAAACCTCCCAAATGGGAGGTTTTTTTAACAGTTCAAGATTACTTCGAACCTTTAATCCCTGCTTGTAATAACAACGCACCTAAACCACCAATTTTATTTTCTTGTGGTTTCGCTGCTTGAGGTTTTTTATGACCTTGTGGGCGGTCGCCTTGCGGACGAGCATGCTGTGGACGTTTCGCATGTGGCTTACGCTCACCACGTTGTTCTTGCTGCGCATTGTCACGACGTGGTTGACGTTGTGGTTTCGCTGCAGCAGCACCTTCTGCACGCATAGACAAGTTGACACGGTTACGTTCAACATCGACATTCAAGACACGAACTTGAACAATTTGACCTGGTTTCACGACTTTGTGCGGATCTGCAACAAATTCATTTGCAAGTTCAGAAATATGCACTAAACCGTCTTGGTGTACACCCACATCCACGAATGCACCGAAGTTAGTCACATTCGTAACCACACCTTCAAGCTGTAAACCTTCAGTCAACTGCGCCACTTCTGTGATGTCTTCACGGAATTTAGCCGTGCGGAACTCTGGACGTGGGTCACGGCCTGGTTTTTCAAGTTCAGATAAAACGTCTTGAATTGTCGGTAGACCAAATTGGTCATTCACAAATTCTTCGGCGTTTACTTGGCGAATAATTTCAGTATTACCAATAATATCTTTGACTGTGGTTGCTTTCGCTGCCACAATTTTTTCTACTAAACCATAAGATTCAGGGTGAACAGCAGAAGCATCCAATGGTTCAGAACCATCTTGAATACGTAAGAAACCTGCTGCTTGTTCAAAGGTACGTTCGCCTAAACGAGGTACTTTCTTCAAACTTTGACGGTTATCAAAACGACCATTTTCTTTGCGGAATTCAACAATTTGCTGTGCAATCGCTTTGTTTAGACCCGCGATATAACCCAAAATTGCAGATGATGCTGTGTTCACATCTACACCAACTGAGTTCACGCAGTCTTCAACTACTGCTTCTAGTGTTTTTGCTAAACCTGTTTGGTTCACGTCATGTTGGTATTGACCTACACCAATCGATTTCGGATCAATTTTCACAAGCTCCGCCAATGGATCTTGTAAACGACGTGCAATCGACACAGCACCGCGAATTGAAACATCCAACTCTGGAAGCTCTTGTGACGCCAATTCAGATGCAGAGTAAACCGATGCACCTGCTTCAGATACTGACACACGAATCAAGTTCAAGTCTGTATTTGCTGCCATCATTTCAGCCACAACAGCTTCAGTTTCACGGCTTGCAGTACCATTACCAATCGCAATTAATTCAACATTGAATTCGCGGCAAAGGCGCGCAAGTTCAGCAACTGAACCTGCTTTATCTTCTTTCGGGGCAAACGGGTAAATAGTGCTGTGTGCAAGAACATCACCTGATGCATTGACAACAGCCAATTTCACACCCGTACGGATGCCAGGGTCTACACCCAAGGTGCAGCGTGCGCCTGCAGGAGCAGAAAGTAATAAATGACGTAGATTTTCAGCAAAGACATCCATCGCTTCAGCTTCAGCAGCCAAACGTTTTTCAGTCAATAATGAATGTTCAATCGCAGGACGAACTTTACCGAGCCAGAACAATTTTGCAGTTTGTTTTAAAAAATCTGCACGCGCTTGTGGCTGAGCTGTTTCTATATTGTATTCAGTTTCAATACGAACCAATGGTGCTTCATCTTCACCATCGACTTTTAAGCCCAAGACATTTTCTTGACGGCCACGGAGCATCGCCAGTAAACGGTGTGAAGGGACTTTGTTTAAGCTTTCAGAAAAATCGAAGTAATCACGGAATTTTTTACCGACTTCCTTTTTCTCATCACTTGCCACTAAACTTTTTAACATTGCTGTTTTTGCAAATGTTGCTTTGAGTTCAGTGGTTAATGGAATATTTTGCGCCCATTCATCAATTAAAATGTGTTGAATCGCATCAAGTTGACTTTCAACATCTGCATAATCTTCATGGCTAAAGCCTGCCAAAGCTTCCGTAGGATCGATTGCTTCATTAAAGATTTTTTCAGCGATTGGGCCTAAACCCGCTTCTTTGGCTTTAAATGATTTACTTGTACGTTTTGGACGGTACGGCGCGTAAATCTCTTCTAAAGCATTTTTCGTTTCTGCTGCATTCACGCGAGCAAGTAAGTCATCAGATAACTTGTTTTGTTCTTTTAGAGATTCGATTACCTTTTCACGGCGCTCAAATAAATCACGCAGGTAAGTCAGACGTGTATCGAGCTGACGTAATTGAGTATCGTCCAGACCTTGCGTCACTTCTTTACGGTAACGTGCGATAAATGGAACACTGGCACCTTCATCAATGAGCTTGATGGCAGCTTCAATTTGATTTGGACGTACGGCAATTTCTTTTGCCAACTGCTGAACTAAGTCAGTCATCGTATTAGATCCCTGCAAGGATAAGTTCTAAAAGCCATGATTATAAAGACCAAGACCATAAAATCCACAATTGTTTTTATAAATTTATTCGTGGTTTTTAATGCCAATTCATCTCAAATACACATTTTTTTACGAAACTGACTATGAAACAGCAAATTAGCGAGACTTAGACAAGCAAACTGATTCGAACAACATGTATACATTTGGTATCTATGTCTTGATTTTAACTGCAATATTTGTTGCTTTAGAGCATAGTAAATTTATATAAATGAATCGTATACTCAAGTGAAATCGACTTTTTGTTTACGATGACAATAAAGAATAAGGAGCACGTCATGAGTTTAGTTGTACCTGCTGAAAAAACAGATGCCGTACAAGCCGAAACCGACCGAGTCGAACGCATTCTGGTTGTCGATGATGATGTGCGTCTACGCACCCTCTTACAACGCTTCCTAGAAGATAAAGGTTTTGTGGTCAAAACCGCACATGATGCGACTCAGATGGATCGTCTGTTGCAGCGGGAACTCTTTTCCCTGATTGTGCTCGACTTTATGTTACCTGTTGAAGATGGCTTGAGTATTTGTCGCCGTCTGCGCCAATCTAGCATCGATACCCCAATCATTATGCTGACCGCTCGTGGTAGCGATTCAGACCGTATTGCAGGACTTGAAGCCGGTGCAGATGACTATTTACCAAAACCATTTAACCCGAATGAGCTATTAGCTCGTATTCGTGCGGTCCTACGTCGCCAAGTGCGTGAAGTTCCGGGCGCACCAAGCCAACAAATGGAAGTGGTGTCTTTTGGTCCGTGGTCACTCGACCTGTCTACTCGTACATTAACCCGTGAAGGTCAAGTCGTCACATTAACCACGGGTGAATTTGCCGTACTCAAAGCATTAGTTCAACACCCTCGTGAACCACTGACACGCGACAAGTTAATGAATCTTGCTCGTGGTCGTGAATGGGGTGCTATGGAGCGTTCAATTGACGTTCAAGTTTCTCGCCTGCGTCGTTTGGTTGAAGAAAACCCGGCACGTGCGCGCTATATTCAAACCGTTTGGGGCGTAGGTTATGTCTTTGTTCCAGATGGTGCTGAATAAGCCATAAAATAAGACCTGAGAATCGAGTCACCGTACCTCTTGTCCGGAAATGCCATTCGCTGCTGTCCGAGCCACTTGAAATTGAATGAATAAAAGTAATGTGCGCGAGTTCAGCGAATGGCAAAAATTTTGGTTACTTTTTTAAAAAGTAACATAACGAACTCCTCCCGAAGAACGTTCCAGCAGTAAGATTCCATCGCAAAGAATAAAAACTGCCTTTCAAAAAATTTGCTTAAAGGATTCTGCGTGAAACTCGAACCCATCGACCCACAGGAATTTACCGACTACGTTACCTACTCCGAAAAAAAACGGACACCTTGGGAACGCTTCCTCGATAAAATCAAACCCCGCTCTGCAGCTATGCGGACCACCGTATTGGTCTTATTTGTGGTGTTTTTTAGCCTGTTTATGTCCTTATGGTTCTTTTGGCGCACACTCTATTTACCCGAAATTCAACAACATGCCCGTTACCTCGCGGTCGAACTTGAAATCATTAACAATCCTGATTTACGGATTTTTCATAACAATGCCGAAGTAGATGTCGACGACTGGATGCGCAACCGTGTCGGGATCGAATATGTGACCGATCCGAAAGAATTCCCCAATGTCAAAGACAAAGTCATTGCAGAGTTCTTTACCAATCAAATTGAAAAGAAACTGGCCAAAGAAATGCGCATTGATAATGCGACCGTGTATTTCCAATTTAAACCTGACCCACGCATCTGGATTCAAACTCCAGAAATGAATGGAAACTGGGTTCGCGAGCCTTTAAAAACCTATGCCAACTATAGCGCAGAGCTGATTTTAGGTTGGTTATTGGGTATTCCGCTGATTGCTGGCATCATTATCTTAACCTTGGTTCGTCAGCTCAACCGTCCACTAAAACGTTTACAAGATGCGGCAAACAACTATAGTAAACAAGGCACTGCTCCTTATTTAGAAACCAACCATGGGCCACAAGAAATCCGTGAAGTAAACCAAGCCTTTAACCACATGGTCTACACGCTGGAACAAACTGAACGTGATCGTCGCATCATGTTGGCCGGTATTTCCCACGATTTGCGTACTCCGCTGACCCGTATTCGACTCAGCGCAGAAATGATGCCTGATGATGACTTCCTAAAAGAAGGTCTGATTTACGATGTTGAAGATATGGATGCAATTCTGAATCAGTTCATTTCGTATATGCGAGATGGCTCTGATGAGGTTCCGCAAGATACTGATTTAAATGCGCTATTGCAGGAATTAGTGATTCAATTTAAACCTTTAGATATTCGCTTTGAACCTCAAGACTTACCGATTATTCAAGCACGTAGCCTGTCGTTAAAACGACTAATAGGCAACTTAATCAATAACTCAAAACGCTATGGTGCCGAGCCGATTGAACTGTCTACCGAATATGAAGGTGACCATATTCAAATTCGCGTTGCCGATAATGGCGAAGGGATTCCTGAAGACCAAATTGAAGACCTGATGCAACCTTTTGTACGTGGTAATGATGCACGTACCATTCAAGGCAGTGGACTCGGTTTAGCCATTGTAAAACGTATTGTGGATATTCACGAAGGTCAACTTTCAATTCACAATCGAGCAGAAGGTGGACTCGAAGCGATCATTTCTTTACCACTGCAAAAACTCGAAAATGATGAAATATTAAACAACAGCCCGTTGGAAAAAATTAAGCAAAGTTTAACTGAACGCTTTTAACAAGCGTTCAAAAAAGCAACGAACAGTTTTGTTTAATCCTTAACCATTGTTATTTTTAACTTTATTATTCAGTATCTTAAAAATCATAATAAAATCTTATACCCACATTTTTTCAAAAAATTAGACCTTAGCCTAACAGGGATGCAAAATGGCTTTTTTGATCGGTACAATCCGTATCAGTTTTGAGAATTTCACGAGAGTATATGATGTCTTTAGATCGCATCCGTTTAGCTGCCCTTCACGACAAAGTTATCAGCGCAGAAAAAGCTGCTGAATTCATTCAGGATGGTATGACGGTAGGTATGAGTGGTTTCACACGCGCAGGTGAAGCGAAAGCTGTACCTTTAGCGTTGGTTCAACAGGCTCATGCTAATCCTCTTAAAATCACCCTAATTACTGGCGCGAGCTTGGGTAACGATTTGGACAAAAAATTGACTGAAGCAGGTGTTCTTGCTCGTCGTTTACCGTTCCAAGTAGACAATACATTACGTAAAGCGATCAACAAAGGCGAAGTAATGTTCATCGATCAGCATTTGTCTGAAACAGTTGAACAAATGCGTAACCTTCAGCTTAAAAAGCCTGATGTAGCAATTATTGAAGCTGTTGCGATCACTGAAGATGGTGGCATCATCCCTACAACTTCTGTAGGTAACTCTGCAAGCTTCGCAATTTTTGCTGAAAAAGTGATTGTTGAAATCAACACCAACTTAAGCCCAGCATTTGAAGGCTTACACGATATTTATATCCCAACATATCGTCCAACACGTCAAGCTATTCCATTGACTCATGTTGACGAACGTATTGGTACACATGCAATCAACATCGATCCTTCAAAAATCGTAGGTATCGTATTTAACAACGAATTGCATGACTCTCCATCTACAGTTACTGCCCCTGATGATGAAACTCAAGGTATTGCAAACCACCTTATCGCTTTCTTTGAAAAAGAAGTCGCTGAAGGTCGTTTACCGAAAAACCTAGGTCCATTACAAGCAGGTATTGGTTCAATTGCAAACGCAGTATTGACTGGTCTTAAAGATTCAAACTTTGAAGACTTGATCATGTACTCTGAAGTACTTCAAGACTGTACATTTGAATTGATCGACGCAGGCAAAATGAAATTTGCTTCAGGTTCCTCTATTACGCTTTCTGCGAAATATGGCGAAAAAGTATTTAATAACCTTGAACAATACAAAGACAAACTTGTATTACGTCCACAAGAAATTTCTAACCACCCAGAACTTGTACGTCGTTTAGGTATCATCGGTATCAACACAGCACTTGAGTTTGACATTTACGGTAATGTGAACTCAACTCACGTTTGCGGTACAAAAATGATGAACGGTATTGGTGGTTCAGGTGACTTCGCACGTAATGCGCACTTGGCGATCTTCGTGACTAAATCAATTGCAAAAGGTGGCGACATTTCTTCTGTTGTTCCATTTGCTTCTCACGTTGACCATGCAGAACACGACGTTGACATCTTGGTTACTGAACAAGGTCTTGCTGACTTACGTGGTCTTGCTCCACGTGAACGTGCTCGTGCTGTAATCGACAACTGTGCACACCCAAGCTACCGTGCAGCATTAAATGATTACTTCGACCGTGCTTGTGCGAAAGGTGGTCAAACACCTCACCTTCTACGTGAAGCATTGTCTTGGCACATCAACTTCGAAGAGAACGGCCATATGTTAGCTGCTCAACCTGAAGTGAAAACGGCTTAATTGACAGTGAAATAAAAAACGCTCTTCGGAGCGTTTTTTTATGGCTTTTATTTTTCAATATGACTTATCAAGTCTGCAAAACTCGACTAATCTAAATTGGTCAAAATACATGCTAAAACAAAAATTATGTTTATTATCCGCCCCTATCTCGAATCTGATTTAGATGATGTGATTGCACTTTGGGAACTGTGTGATCTGACCCGCCCATGGAATAACCCTGAAATTGATATATTTCGAAAATTGGCTCAACGTGATCAATTATTCTTGTTGGCGGTCAAAGATGATCAACTGATTGCAACTGTCATGGGTGGCTATGATGGACACCGAGGCTGGGTCAATTATCTTGCCGTACATCCACATTTTCAACGTAATGGCGTCGCTACCGCCCTCATTCAACAATTAGAAAAACGCTTAATTGCTTTAGGCTGCCCAAAACTTCAATTACTGATTCGCCAAGACAACATTGACGTACAAAATTTTTATGAACAATTGGGCTATGAAGAGGTTGAAGTGATTTGTTTGGGTAAACGTTTAATCACGGATTAATCGTTCGACAAATCTTCATTCAATCCTTGTAACAAAATCAAAAAAAAACGACATTGCGCCATCGAAACAAAAATGGATTGCATTGCTTGGCTTTAAATTTTAGGATTTGCCCCCATCATTTTCCCAGAACATAGAAAAGAGATTTCCCATGCGTGTAGATATCTGGTCAGACGTGGTTTGCCCATTTTGTTATATTGCGAAAAAACGCCTTGAAGCTGCTGCCGAAGAATCGGGTGTAGAGCTTGAAGTGTTTTGGCATAGCTATCAACTTGATGCAGATGCGCCCGCTCGCCTAGAAATTTCTAATACTGAACGTCTAGCTCAAAAATATGGCCGCAGTATTGAAGAAGTAGAGGAAATGCAGCGCAATATTGCCGAAATGGCAAAAGCTGAAGGTATTGAATTTAACTGGCAAAAAGCCAATTCAGGCAATACTTTCAACGCGCACCGCTTGATTCATCTTGCACAAAGCAAAGGTCTCGGCAGTGAAGCCAAAGAAGCTTTCTTCTATAGCTATATGACGCAAGGCTTGGCCATTGGTGAACGTGAAACCTTAGAAGACGTTGCATCTCGTATTGGTCTAAACCCTGTTGAAGTCGATGACTTATTAGACTCAGATGAATTTGCTGATTTCGTCAAATACGACGAAGAAGTAGCACGCGATCAACTTAAAGTTACGGGTGTACCGTTCTTTGTATTTGAGCAACGCATTGCTTTAGCAGGCGCTCAACCGAAAGATGTATTTAAAAAAGTGATGGACAAAGCTGCGGAACTCCCTGAGCTTGCTCCTACACCTGTCTGTAATGATGAAAGCTGTGAAACACCTGAAAAATAATTCAGCGCGTTCAATCAAAAATCCCCGAACTTCGGGGATTTTTTATGATCAGTTTTTAACATCAATAAAATGAAACTTATTCCACCAAGAAGCTGATTTTTAAGTTCACTCGATATTCCGCAATTTTATTGTCTTTCACCACAACTTTTTGTTCATTAATCCATGCACCCTGAACGTTCTTTACGGTTTCAGTGACTTTATTAATTCCCGTTTGGATCGCATCTTCAAAACTTTTTGTGCTACTTGCATTTACTTCAACGACTTTAGCAACAGACATTGTATTTATCCTCATTGTTATGATTTTGAATCTTCATCATATGATTAAGTCACTTATTTTGGTTATTTTTTAAACATCAAAACAGCAAAATATTACATGTCTTACACAGGAGTGAATTCCACTTCGAGGGATTACAAACTGACCATCATTTATTACATGCTTTCTGTTTAAGCCAAGGCCACTACCGATTAGGCTAAAAGCTTCATTCTTCTAACGATCATGCTCGGGAGTAATGTCATGACTATTGAACCTCAAGCAACTTCTGCTGAAACCGAACTATCTACCAATACACCCCCTCAAACAACCACCAATGAGTCCCAAACAGGGAAGAATAGCTTTCTCTCACGTTTTTCTCCGACCGTCAAAGGTGCTGCGATCGGCGCTGTTGCAGGCAGTATTTTGCCTGTTTTTGGTACGATTAGTGGTGCCATTATTGGTGGTATCGCAGGCAAAGTCTATGAAAAGAAATGTGCCAAACATTCATAGATTTTTCATCTATATCTGAGTGATACGCCGCTGTCACTCAGCCACTAAAAACTCTAGAGCAATAACTCTAATAGACTGTTTTATATAAATAAAAATTCATACCGTTTATCTTGCGTTGCCGAATCGATCATTTTTAATTGATTATTTTTTGATATTATTTTCACATAAATTCAAGTGATTAATTTTCTCCCTGACTCAATTTTTGAGTTACTAATGATTGATAGGAATACACAAATGAACGCAATCAAATATGCTATGGTTGTTGCTGTGATGGCGCTTTCTGCAACTGTTTCTGCACAAATCGTTTACGTACCAGATTTTCCAGTAAAAAAAGCTGTAACTGCTGAAACTGCCAATGCAGAGAGCCAAGCTCCAGCTGCTGATACAACTGAAGTTATAACAAACACAGAAAAAAAAGCTTAATTTTTAGCTGATTTTTCCATAAAAAACCGATGGCTCCCACCATCGGTTTTTTATTTTTTGTGCCTTTTATTTGGGCTTTATTCTTTACTTAACATTAAAAATGAACATCTAAAAGCGCTCGATCGCTGATGATGACTTCAAAAAAATTGATCAAACCATACCGCTATATCTTTTGCAAAACCTATCTTTAAGCTAATGATTTGGTATTATTTTTAAACAAAATGCGCATTAATTGTCATATTTAACGCTTAATTTGTAGAAGCTGACATTTATTTCCATGTTTTTTTTAATGAAATCTCTATAATCAAATGAACTAATCGACTTCTTTATTTTTAAATTTACATTGTCCTATGCAAGAACTTCAGGCACTGATACAAGGAAAAATTTCACCGCAGGTTATCGATATTGAACACCTGATTGAATTGGCCAATACATATCGAAACCCGAATTCGGCTGAATATAAATTAGTAGAACTTGCAACCAATATTGTATTGGCTAAATATTTAGAAAAAGCACAAAAAGTCCTTTGGGAAGCGGACAAATGAATTTACAAGAGAAAGTACAATTAATAAAAGAAATCCATGTACTCACCCATCAACTTGAACACCGTGCTTTGAGTTTTTATGAAACTGCGCTTTCTAAACGTCGGATTCATGAAATTTTTGCCTTATGTGACGAACCGATTTTTCAAAAGCAAATATTAAGTTATCGCGCATTAACTGAACCACAGATGGCTGCCACTGAATTTGCCAAACAAACGCCATATTCATGGTTATTTCGTGGCTATTTTAACCATGACGCTGCACTCGAAAGTGCTTTATATCAATATCCAGAGATGGGTTGGGCCTTGCTGCATGACCATGAGTTAGGTTGGCAAGTTTGGATGATTCCAGCCAAACAGCGCACGGCTCTACTCAGTGAATGGGGCAATTTTAGCGAATGCTATGATTGGTTAATTGAACAACAACAGCTATATAAATGTTTAATCAGTGATATCGATCTACGTCTACATGCCGTACGCCTAAAGGACGAAGTCAGCACAGCACCAAGCACTGTTGCAACAAGTGTGGATGTCCTACTGCCAATTGAAGCGATAAATAAAGACGGATCTGTCGATCTAGATCATTGCGATAAGCAAATCAATGAAGCAGATACGTTGCTTGATAACTCAAATACAAATAAACCAGAGCTTTCTGCACCTGATACCGTTCCTCTTGTTCTAATTGAGCAGCCAACACATGCCCCATCGGAGGAAAATCTCAACTCGACAATGGCAGGCGTTGAACTTCCTGAACAGGTTCAAATCGCTCAATATACCGCTCGCGTTCAAACGCTGCAAAACATCGATGCGCAATTGGCCTTGTATGAATTGCAGTTTATAGATCAGCCTGAACTCACAACGCAACTTGATGTTCTATTGCATACGACAGATGGTACAGATTGGAAAAACCAGCCACTGTATTTAGCAGAGCAAATCAATACCGAAGGTCGCTTCATCAAATATCTCTTGTTGTTTGGTGCACAAACGCAAATGGAAGCCATTCGACTCTCTCAACTGTTTTGCCAACAACATCAACATGAAATTGCCGCGATTAAAGTCATGACATGGGACAATCTAGAGCAACTCTGTGCTGCACCTGATCAGCTCTATCAACAGTCTCAGCAGGCTGAAATAATTTGGTCGCAAAACGACTATTATCCATTTATCCCGGCACAGTTAATTCATACGCAAAAATTCATTCATTTTGATGAACCTGAACCGACGCTACATACCCCGCTGTTATTATTACAAGAACGTCAAAAAATACGTTTAATCCACGGTCAAAAACGCATGGCACTCTTGCGTACCGAACAAGCCCTTCCCTATTTGATCCTCCATCGACAGCAAGGTTTAAATTGGCAAAGCATCCAAAATGTGATCCAACAATTGCCTCAACCCATTGATGTGATTTCGCTTTATCAAGCACTTAAGCAAATGACCGAAGATTAATTGCATTTATTTTGTAGTTTGGCTTGCATTTATCCGATAAAAATAACAAAACTACAGATGCAGGATACTCAGATGATAATTAAATAGAGCCAAAACATATGCATAAAAAACAACAGTACTTTATTCGGACTTTGCTTTTTTCCGCATCAATGAGCTTGATGTATCAAGTTGCTTGGGCCAATGAAACTGATGCTGTCGTCAATGAAACTGAGGGTGAACATTCGCAGGATGTGCCTGAAACTGACCAAAATTCATCGTATATCACGCCAAAGACCTATGATTTTTTAGATCAAATTCCACGTTGGATTGATGCAACACCGACCTTCTTACCTGAACAATCAGATCACCCCATTGTTCCGACAATAGAACAAACGGAAAATAATAGCTGGACCGATCGACAACAGAAGAAAGTCCGAAATTGGGCAGATCGAACGGCCGTTCGCATGGATAACTGGTTTGGGCAAAGTGAGCCTGATAAACCAGCCAATGCTACCCTTAGGGTGATTTTAGACAACAGTTGGAATAAGCACGATGAATACGAAATTAAGCCACGTATTCGCGGTAAAATTAAGCTTCCCACTTTAGAAAAAAAATTGAGTGTGGTCTTTGGTGATGACTCACTTGATAATGAATTAGAAAATAATGCTGCAATTACCAATGAAAACCCTGCGGGGCGTAGTGATAAAAATTATGACAATAAGCAAACCCGTGAAGATAACAGTTCACTGGCTTTACGTTGGTCAGAAATTTCAGATCGACTGCCCTTCGAAACTGACGTTGATCTCGGTTTACGTTCTGGTGATGACCTATATGTCCGCTTAAAAGCAGCTAAAAAATGGCAACTCGACAATGATTACAGTTTTTTAGCCGAACAAATTTATCGTTATGGTATCGATAGTAAAAATTATCTAAGAACCAATTTAGAATTAACCCATGCCCGTCCAGGCCAACCCTTTATTTCAAACCAATTCAACCTGACCTATGCAGATGCACAGGATGATGATCTGAAATGGGATAACTTCAGTTACCGCCAACACCAATTTTTTAAAGGTAACCGATTCAACTACGGCCTATATACAGGTGGTTTTTACAATAACGATCAACTGCGTTTAAACAGTTGGGGACCCTATGTATCATGGCGACAGCCCTTTCTGCGCGAATGGTTTTATATCCAAGGTGATCTCAACTACCTCAACAACCATCGTGACGATAAAAGCCACTTTGTGGGCGCTTTAGTGCGCCTTGAAGCCTTGTTCTAGAACCCGCTATTTCACAGCGAATAAAAAGCCCATCTCAACAGGATGGGCTTTTTTTAAATAACTCAGCTTCAATTTTTCTTAATCACACGTACACGATCATTACGTACAATACTTGGCTGTTTTTCAGCGACTTTTTTCACTTTAGGAAAACTATACTGAACACGATCATTTCGCATCACACGGCGACTATCAACAAAAGGGTTGATATCGTATTGTGCGATCTGCTTTGAAACCTGCACACGGTCATCACGCACCATTTTTTGCTTAGCGCTGTCTGCCTGAGCAGATTGCATGAGGCCCATAGACAGCAGCGAGCCCATTACAGCGATCACTAAAATTTTCATCTTAAGATTCCCAATACTTAACGATCGCTATTATAGATTAATTACTTATTTTTAATTTATTTTAAAGATTAAAACATGGACGTTTTTATTCATGTGCTCTATCGAAAAACCAAATAAAAAAACCTCCCGAAGGAGGTTCATTTCATATCTACCGTTACTTCAGCAATAAGCTGTTAATCCGTTTGATGTATTGGGCAGGATCTTCGGGTAAACCGCCTTCAGCAATCAACGCCTGATCAAAAATAACATTTGCTAAGTCATCAAACTGCACCGAACTTTCTAATTTTTGTACCAACGGATGGGATGGATTGATTTCCAAGACTGGTTTTGATTCAGGTACCGCTTGGCCTGCTTGTTTCAGCATACGAACCAGTTGCGGTGACAACTCACCCTCAGCAACCACCAAACACGCAGGAGAGTCCACTAAACGTGTTGTTACACGCACTTCAGAGGTCTTATCTTTTAACGCATCCGACAGTTTTTCAACAACAGGTTTAAACTGCTCAGCAGCTTCCTCAAGTGCTTTCTTCTCTTCAGCATCTTGTAGATCACCCAAATCAACTGCACCCTTTGATACATTCTGTAATGGTGTTCCATCAAACTCAAAAACAAATTCCATCGCCCACTCATCCACTCGTTCAGTCATGAGCAGCACTTCGATACCTTTTTTCTTGAACAATTCAAGTTGTGGTGAGTTTTTCGCAGCATTTAAACTATCAGCAGTCACATAGTAAATTGCCTTTTGGCCTTCTTTCATATTGGCTTTATAGTCTGCAAATGATGTTTTCACTTCATCATTATTTGACGAAGCAAAGCGTAATAATTTTAGAATACGCTCACGATTCGCCATGTCTTCGCCTAAGCCTTCTTTTAAGACTGAACCAAACTCAGCGTAGAATTTTGCAAACTTCTCTTGATCAGCAACATCTTCAGATTTCGCCAAACCATCTAGCACCGTTAAAATACGGCGGGCGTTACCTTCACGAATCGTTTTCACGTCGCGACTTTCTTGTAATAATTCACGGCTTACATTAAGTGGTAAGTCTGCGCTATCAACCACACCTTGAACAAAACGCAAATAATTTGGAATCAAATTATCCGCATCATCCATGATAAATACACGTTTCACATACAGCTTAATTCCTGCTTTAGCTTCACGTGTGAAAATATTACTTGGTGCGCGAGATGGAATATAAAGTAACTGTGTATATTCCGTACTTCCCTCTACACGGTTGTGTGTCCACGCAAGCGGGGCTTCAAAATCATGGCTCAGATTTTTATAAAACTCAGTATATTGTTCTTCACTGATCTCATTTTTATTACGCGTCCATAATGCACTTGCTGAGTTAATCGCTTCCCACTCATCCGTCAGTACATATTGACCAGGTTTTGCTTCTTCGCCTTCGGCAGCTTCCTCTTGTTGCCAAACTTCTTTCTGCATCTCAATTGGCAAACTAATATGATCAGAGTATTTATTAATAATCTGCTTAACTTTGTAACGATCTAAATAATCTAAAGCATCCTCGCGTAAATGCAAAATGATGTCGGTTCCACGTGAAGCCTTATCAATTGGCTCTACATCAAACTCACCTGTACCATTACTAACCCAACGTACCCCTTCAGCAGCATTTACCCCAGCACGACGTGATTCCACTGTAATTTTTTCAGCAACAATAAAACCTGAATAGAAGCCCACACCAAATTGACCAATCAATTGTGCATCTGACTTTTGATCACCCGTAAGCTTCGACATAAAATCTTTAGTGCCAGACTTAGCAATCGTACCCAAATGATCAATCGCTTCTTGTTGTGTCATACCAATACCATTATCCGAAATGGTAATTGTCTTCTGCTCTTTATTTAAATGAATACGCACATGTAAATCTGGATCATTTTCATAATATTCAGGATGGTTAATGCCTTCAAAACGTAATTTATCGCAGGCATCAGATGCGTTTGATACTAACTCACGAAGGAAAATTTCAGGATTTGAATATAAAGAATGTGTTACTAAATGCAGTAACTGAGCCACTTCCGCTTGGAAGCTGTGTTTTTGAGATTGTTGTTCGCTCATCAGTCTCTCCGTTCATACTGAGTAAAATTATCAATTGCCTATATGAATGGAGGGACTTCACTATTTTTCAATAGTGTGAATGGAAAATTTTTATTCTGTCGCACTAAATTTTAAGGTTTAAAAAGGTCCTTGTTTATAAACGCGGTCCATGTAGAGATCCAGTTTTTGCTGCCGCATTTTATATACATCACTTAAACAACTGACATTGTCACGGCACTGATCGCGTAGTTGTAGCCATTTTATTTGTTGATCTTGAATTGCACCACGTGTCCCCATGGGAACCAAATGACGAATAATCGTATAGGTTGTTGCCATTTTGACATCGGCATCATTAATACTCCGGTTATCACAAACCGCATGTTCGGTAATGGTTTTCGCCTTTTTACAATCAAAACTTGCGGCATAACTTGTCGAAATAAAATAAGCACTGCCCAAGACCAGCATACCCTGAATAATTTTTTTCATCGTCTTTTCTCTTCTTCCAACTTGCTGATTTATTTCGACTCTAACAGTTCCACCTTAATTTTCTATTGCCTATTTGTTCAATTCGATCAACTGATGAATGGAATATTCTGCATAAAAAACCCTGCCTAATGGCAGGGTTTTAAGATCAGTTACAGCTTAGAATTTGTAGCTATAACCAATTGTATACACCATAGGATCGATATCTAAATCAAAAGTTTCGACAACTGTTTGAACTTCAGGCTGGATTTGAGCATAACGTGCATCAAAGAATACGCCCCAGTTTTTAGCATCAGCTGGTTGGTAGTTAAAACCAACTTGGCCAGCAAAACCATAAGACTCTTTCACTTTAACCTTTGTGCCTTCTAGCACACCTGAACCATCTTCATCCCAAGCAACAAATGCTGTACCACCCACACCAATGTAAGGTGTAAAGCCAGTTGAATTTTTAAAGTTATATTTCGCAGTAATTGTTGGTGGAAGATGTTTCAATTTAACACCAGCAACTTTTGAACCCGCAGCTGTTACATCCACATCATGACTAATTGGTGTAGCTAATAGTAATTCAGCTGAAATGTTGTCATTAAAGAAATATTCTACAGACGGTGTAAATGCAAACTCATGATCTGCTTTTACATTTAAAGCACCATTAGCAATATCAGTATCTGCAGTTGGAGCAATTACAGAAGCACCAACTTTAACCTGCCATTGACCAGCCATCGCTGAAGCAGACATACCCAATAATGCAATAAGAGCAGCTTGTTTTAACATTTTAAAGCAACCTTCTAGAATGAATAATTAATATTAAACATTAGTATTAAAATTATGCAATAACATTATTTAATAATTTATTACATTATTATATAAGTTATTATTAATTAAATATATTTATTTTAATCATAGTTCAATGCTTGGTTTTATATTTTCACCATTATAATTAATTTATTATTCATAATATACCAACCTTTTTAATCAGAATTAATAAAATGAATTATTTTAATCCAACCAAAATCCTCAGGATTAAATAACAAAAAAGGCGATTATATAATCGCCTTCTTATTTATCTTTGAAAATTTTTAGAGTACCATTGCGGCAATCCAACCAAAGATTATTAATGGAATATTGTAGTGAATGAAGGTCGGTACCACACTATCTTTCATGTGGTCATGCTGACCATCCATATTAAGACCTGATGTTGGCCCTAAAGTTGAGTCTGATGCTGGAGAACCTGCATCTCCCAAAGCTGCTGCTGTACCAATAATGGCAATCGTTGCCGCTGGGCTAAAACCAAATTGAATACAAAGTGGTACATAAATAATGGCCAAAATTGGGATTGTTGAGAATGAAGAACCAATACCTAAGGTAACTAATAACCCAATTAATAACATCCAAAATGCCGCTAAACCTTGGCTGTTTCCAATCCATTCAACTGAAGCTTGTACCAGTGTTGGTACTTGATTCGTAGCCTCAATCACAGATGCAAAGCCTTGCGCAGAAATCATAATGAAACCCACCAGTGCCATCATGCGCATACCACTGATAATGACATCGTCGGCTTCTTTCCACTTAAAGATACCTGCACAGCTTAAGATCGCAACACCAACGAGACCCGCCAAAATCATCGACTCAGATATGACTTGAACAGAAAGCGTAGCAACCACTGCTACCGCAGCCATGATTAAAGTAAATTTAGCGACTTGTGGTTTACCATTTTCATCTGCTTTTACATCAGATGAGATGGTGTGCTGTGATTCCTTAACCTGAACGTCAGCATACTCTCGTGGTTTACGGTAGCTATAAAAAACAGCAATTAATAAGCCAACAAACATCCCAAATACTGGAATTGCCATAGCAGTTGGAATTTGATCATAGCTGATGTTGAAACCGTATGGCTTACCAAAGGTATTGATGTTTTGACCTAAAATATCATTAAGGAAAATAGCACCAAAACCAAAAGGTACCAGCATATAAGTCGCCACAAGACCAAAAGTCAGAACACAAGCAATCAAACGACGGTCAAGTTTTAAATGATTAAATACGCTGAGTAATGGTGGAATTAATACTGGAATAAACGCAATGTGCACTGGAATCACGTTTTGTGAACATACGGCGGCTAAAGCGATAGTAGCGAAAATTACGTATTTCACGCGATTCTGGGCTTTCACATTACTGTTACCTTTGAGTTTAGTAATGAGTTGATAAGCCAGTAAATCTGGCAAACCTGAACGCGCAAGTGCCAAAGCAAATGCCCCCAACACGCCATAAGCAAGTGCGATTTGAGCACCGTTGCCTAAGCCACTATTAAACGCTTCGATGGTGCCATGAATACCAAGGCCAGCTAACAAGCCACCTGTTACTGCACCAATGATCAGTGCAAATACAACAGGCACGCGTGCCAGCGACAGTCCAAACATGACTGTAATTGCGGCAAGAATAGCAAACATAAGAAAAAAGGGAGTCTGACAAAAAACCATATTTTATCAGAATTTGCTCGCTATTTAGCCCCCTATCGATGAAACTGACACTATTGAAAGATTTACTTAAAGCTGCTGTGATTGCGCAAATTGAGCGATGTAACCTGCAATTTTTTCGGGTTGGCTCAGCACAGCCCAATGATTGGCATTGACTTCAACCACCGATAAATCCTCAACCCATTTAGGTAATTCTTTAATGTAGTCTGGACTGACAAAATTATCATGTTTCAACACAATCGCTTGTACAGGACAGACCGCATGACGTTGTCTAGGCTGAGTTAAGCGGGGAATAAAATTAGCACGGTAAAGCGCAATACCGTGTTTACCATCATGCTGAATATTATGATTCAAAGGCAATTCTTGAGTACGTTCTAAATCATTCACAATTTTTCCCCAACGTTCAGCATTCAAAAAATGCCACGCGGTCGGTGCCAAAAATGGTAATTGGAATACCCCGATGTACCATGACTTACTTAATAATTTGAGTAATTTTTTCTGCTGATGCTTAAAGCTATTTCTGAGCAAAAATGCCGCATGATCCAAACATGGCCCAGAAATAGTTGAATAAGACAAAATACGTGAGCGAAATTTTGGCTCAGTTACCGATTCCCAAGATTGGATAGAGCCCCAATCATGCGCGGCCAAATGAAAACTACGCTCGCCTAATACCGCTTGCGTCACACTATCTAAATCAAGTGAAAGTTGTTCTAAACGGTAATCTCGTACTTTACGGGGCACAGAGGACTGCCCTGCACCTCGCACGTCATAGGTGACGATATAAAATTCATTAATAAGATGTTCAATAACCGGTTCCCATACTTCCTGATTATCAGGATAACCATGAACCAAAACCAATGCCGGCTTAGTTTCATCACCCCATGTCTTCACATAGAGCCGTTGTTGATCTGTGGTATTCACCCATTGCGTATTTAGTGGTTGCATTCTTCTTGTCCTTTTATCGATTCCATCGAATTGACGTTTTATTTGTGAACATGGGCAATGTGATCAATGCCACAGTTTGGAAACTCATTTAGTATGCAAAGTTCAGCATAAAAAAAAATTGACCCAGTATGAGCATAATCCAGAAAATAATGACAATGCCTATTGTCTCTAAATTCTTACTCAATCATTATGCCCCTTATAAAGGTGCTGGCATTTCGATTGATAAAATTGATCTCGCCAATTATCACATTCGCGTCAAAATGCCATTAACTCGAAAAAATCAAAATATTGTCGGTGTACATTTTGGCGGTAGTCTATATTCAATGGTTGACCCATTTTATATGTTGATTTTGATGCATCACCTTGGCTCACGTTATATCGTGTGGGACAAAGCGGCAAATATCCAATTTTTATCTCCCGGGCGTGGAACTGTATACGCTGACATCCAGCTCGACCCAAATGAAATCAATCATATTAAAAACTTAGCAGATAACCACGCACCTGTACTACGGAACTATAGCTTAAATATTTTTGATGAAGCAGGCTTACGTATCGCTGAAGTTCAAAAAACCCTATACATTCGTCGCAAGCAACCCCGTCCACGCAAATAAAAAAGGCACTTATCTTTAAGCGCCTTTTCATTCAAATTTATCGGATTGGATTAGCGATTTTGCTCAATTGCAGCACCTGCGCCACCACCGATAGCACCACCAATCGCAGCACCAGTATTACCACCAAAGATACTTTTACCGACTGCAGAACCAATCGCACCACCTACACCACTATATGTGGCATTTCGGTTTGAACCGTTTTGAGTTTTACTACCGACAGCTGCACCAGCACCACCACCAACGGCAGCACCTACACCACCACCGACGTTGTTACCCACACCACCACCAATAGCACCACCTAAAGCTGCAGCACCAATACGCTGTTCATTGGGCGACATACTTTCACAACCAGCAAGCATTAGGGTCGACATCATCGCGACTGCGCATACGCTCATTACTTTTTTCATTGTGATGTTCCTTGTCTTCTTCAATACCTATGATTCTAAAACCATTGTATGAAACAATTAAACATAGCTTGTTACGGCTTGGAGCATAAATGCTGCATTTTGTAAAAAACGACGCCTAATCGCTCACGAATCACTCAGGATTTTCATCCAAAATCATCAAATCTTTTGTGGTTTCACCATTTTCAGTCAGCACAGCATGAGAGAGTTTGGCTTTGCTTTCTGGATCTGTTGCCTGATCTAGTTTTAGCGTGCGTTTAATCGGGTCTTGCCCTTTCTTAAACTCTACACCTTCTGCATCAATATTGGTGTTTTGACGAATAATCTGACCGTCCTGCTTCACCGTCGTCTTGGTTTCAATTTTAGAGGTCGGGACGATGACGCCACCATGTTGTAGTACTGGAATCGATAATTTCTTTTCTGAAAAATCACTTTGATGATCTGAAAGTTCAATTTCACGTGCCACGATATCCTGACCTTTATTGGTCATTTCTAACACTGTTGTAGTCACTTGGCGTACAGGTTCTTGACCTGCAACACGGCGAATCACTTCTGTTTTTAGTACTGGAACTACAGCTTTATCTTCTACCACAATCGAATTGGGCATAGGTGCAGCAATCGCTGTCAATGAGCTGAATAATGCAGAAACTGCGAATAATTGCTGTGCGAATTTCATCAAAAGACCCCGTTATGTTTAAGTTTAAAAATCAAGAGATTTGTTATGTTCTATTTTTACTATAGGAAATAATTAAATATTAGGAAAGCTTTAATTTTCAATTCATCCGCATAAAAAAAGCCACCCGAAGGTGGCTTTTTTGGAATGATTTAAGGGCTAATTAAAGACCGTTAAATTCATCGCTAAATGCTTGGCTTAACGCTTGATCTACATCAGAGAAGTCATTGTGAAGCTCAAGCTCTGCAGCTTCAGACTCTTGACGACGACGTTCTAAGTGGTATGCCAAACCTGTACCCGCTGGGATCAGACGGCCTACAACTACGTTTTCTTTCAGACCACGTAATTCATCTTCTTTACCTGTTACAGCAGCTTCAGTTAACACACGAGTTGTTTCCTGGAACGATGCAGCAGAAATGAACGAATCAGTAGAAAGCGACGCTTTGGTAATACCCATCAATTGACGTTCAAACTTCGCTGGGAACTTGTTCTGAGCTGCCACAGCTTGGTTTTCTTGAACAACGCGGATGTATTCCACTTGCTCGCCTTTGATGAAGCTTGTATCACCACCGTCAGTGATTTCAACTTTACGAAGCATTTGGCGTACGATCACTTCAATATGCTTGTCGTTGATTTTTACACCTTGTAGACGGTATACGTCTTGAACTTCGTTCACGATGTAGTTTGTAAGCGCAACTTCGCCTTTCAAACGTAAAATGTCGTGTGGATTTTGCGGACCATCAGAAATGGTTTCACCACGGTTCACATGCTCGCCTTCGAACACGTTGATCGTACGCCATTTCGGAATTAGCTCTTCGTAAATCTCAGAGCCATCATCCGGAGTAATCACAAGACGGTTCTTACCTTTGGTCTCTTTACCGAAGCTTACGATACCTGAAATTTCAGCAAGGATCGCATGTTCTTTCGGTTTACGTGCTTCGAACAAGTCAGCTACACGCGGTAGACCACCGGTAATATCACGTGTACGTGAAGATTCTTGTGGTACACGACCAATAACGTCACCGACACCAATTGTTTCGCCGTCGCGAACAGTCAGAATCGTGTTTTGTGGAAGGAAGTAGAACTGTTCGCCGCCATCTGTTGTATCCAATACAACAGATGGACGCATATCTTTACCAGATGCTGGACGTGAAGTTACTGGAAGTACCTCAATAGTCGTCATACCTGTTGCATCATCAGTTTTCGATGTTACAGTTACGCCATCAGCGATTTGGCTGAAACGCACTTTACCTGCAACTTCGGTAACAAGTGGATGTGTATGCGGATCCCAAGTCGCTACGATACCGCCAGCTTCCACAGCTTCGCCATCTTTAATGATGATTGAAGCACCGTATGGAATTTTGTAACGTTCGCGTTCACGACCGATGTCATCCGCGATACCGATTTCACCTGAACGTGAAGTTGATACCAAGTGACCTTTAGCGTGTTGTACTGTTTTCACATTGTGGAAACGTACTGTACCTTTGTTACGAACTTGTACGCTGTTAGCAGCAGAAGTTCGGCTCGCAGCACCACCTACGTGGAACGTACGCATTGTTAACTGTGTACCTGGCTCACCAATTGATTGAGCAGCCATTACACCCACAGATTCACCTGGATTCACCAAGTGACCGCGAGCAAGGTCACGACCGTAACATTTCGCACATACACCGAAAGTAGATTCACAGTTTACAACTGAACGTACTTTCACTTCATCGACACCTTGCTCTTCTAAGTAGTTTGCAAGTTTTTCGTCGATTAAAGTATTACGTGGAAGAATCACATCATCCGAACCTGGTTTCTTCGCATCTTCAGCAAGTACACGACCCAATACTCGAGTACCTAAGTTCTCGATGACATCGCCACCTTGAATGAACGGAGTCATTACAAGACCGTCGAAAGTACCACAATCTGGCTCAGTAATTACCAAGTCTTGTGCAACGTCAACCAAACGACGAGTCAAGTAACCTGAGTTCGCTGTTTTCAATGCAGTATCGGCCAAACCTTTACGTGCACCGTGTGTTGAAATGAAGTACTGAAGTACGGTCAAACCTTCACGGAAGTTCGCTTTAATTGGTGTTTCAATGATCGAACCATCTGGTTTCGCCATCAAACCACGCATACCCGCTAACTGACGAATCTGAGCTGCCGAACCACGGGCACCTGAGTCAGACATCATGTAGATCGAGTTGAATGATTTTTGTTTCTCGTCTTCACCCTGTTTGTTTTTAACAGTTGTGAAAGACAAGTTGTCCATCATCGCTTTCGCTACTTGGTCGTTTGTACGCGCCCAAATATCGACAACTTTGTTATAACGTTCGCCGGCAGTTACGAAACCTTGCTCGAATTGTTGTTCAATTTCACGAACTTCAACTTCAGCTTTTTCGATAATTGCTTGTTTTTGTGGCGGAATCAACATGTCTTCCATACCAACAGACACACCTGAGTGAGTCGCTTGACGGAAGCCCAAATACATCAATTGGTCAGCGAAGATAACAGTATCTTTTAGACCCAATTTACGGTAGCAAGAGTTGATCAATTTAGAGATGTTCTTTTTAGTCATCTCAACGTTGATTTGTTGGAAATCCATACCTTCAGGTACAACTTCCCAAAGTAAACAACGACCTGGAGTTGTGTCTACAACAATGGTTTGTTGTTCACGGTTACCATTTTCGTCAATGACAGTTTGGTGTACACGTGCTTTTACGCGAGCGTGTAAATCAACTTGACCTGTTGCAAGTGCACGGTTTACTTCGTCAGTATCCGCAAACACCATGCCTTCACCTTTGGCATTGATCGCATCACGAGTGATGTAGTACAAGCCTAAGACAACGTCCTGAGAAGGTACGATGATTGGCTCACCGTTCGCAGGAGAAAGAATGTTGTTTGTTGACATCATTAACGCACGAGCTTCTAACTGAGCTTCAAGTGTTAATGGTACGTGTACTGCCATTTGGTCACCGTCGAAGTCGGCGTTAAATGCCGCACAAACTAACGGGTGAAGACGGATCGCTTTACCTTCAATCAGGGTTGGTTCAAATGCTTGAAGACCCAAACGGTGAAGTGTAGGCGCACGGTTCAACATCACTGGATGTTGACGAATTACGTGAGCAAGTACGTCCCAAACTTCTGGAGTTTCACGCTCAACCATTTTCTTCGCAGCTTTAATGGTTGTCGCTTGGCCAGATGCTTGTAGTTTCGCAAAAATGAATGGTTTGAATAATTCAAGCGCCATTTTTTTCGGAAGACCACATTGGTGAAGACGTAAAGTCGGACCTACGGTAATTACCGAACGACCAGAGTAATCGACACGTTTACCCAATAAGTTTTGACGGAAACGACCTTGTTTACCTTTGATCATGTCTGCCAAAGATTTAAGAGGACGTTTATTCGAACCAGTAATTGCGCGACCACGACGACCGTTATCAAGCAATGCATCAACAGACTCTTGTAACATACGTTTTTCGTTACGTACGATAATGTCTGGTGCTGCAAGGTCTAGTAGACGTTTTAAACGGTTGTTACGGTTAATTACACGACGGTAAAGATCGTTTAAGTCAGAAGTCGCAAAACGACCACCTTCTAGAGGAACCAACGGACGAAGATCAGGTGGAAGTACTGGAAGTACATTCATCACCATCCATTCTGGTTTGTTGTTCGACTCTTTGAACGCTTCCATCAATTTCAGACGTTTAGAAGCTTTTTTAAGCTTCGTTTCTGAAGTTGTATTTGGAATTTCTTCACGAAGACGTGAAATTTCAGCTTCAAGATCGATGTCTTTCAACAAATCTTGAACTGCTTCTGCACCCATTTTCGCAGTGAATTCATCACCGTGTTCTTCTAAAGCAGTGAAGTATTCTTCATCGTTTAGAAGTTGGTATTTCTCAAGTGGAGTCATACCTGGGTCAGTTACAACGTATGATTCGAAATACAATACACGTTCGATATCACGTAAAGTCATGTCTAAAAGCAGACCAATACGGCTAGGAAGTGATTTTAAGAACCAAATATGTGCAACTGGAGAAGCAAGGTCAATATGACCCATACGCTCACGACGTACTTTTGCAGTTGTTACTTCAACGCCACATTTTTCACAAATGACGCCTTTGTATTTCATACGCTTGTATTTACCACACAAGCATTCGTAATCTTTTACTGGACCAAAGATTTTGGCACAGAATAAACCATCACGTTCAGGTTTGAACGTACGGTAGTTAATGGTTTCAGGCTTTTTAACTTCACCATGAGACCACGACTTAATCATTTCTGGTGACGCAAGACCAATACGGATGCGATCAAACTCTACAGGAGCATGACCGTCTGAATCCGTCTTTTTGCGCATGATATCGAGCAAGTCTTTCAATTTTTTTCTCCGTGTGTTGTGGAGATTTTCACTTCACAACTGGGTCACAAATATTGTTTTTTAACTGAATTTTAATCCCCCTTAATCCCCCTTTTTCAAAGGGGGAAAAGTCCCTCTTTTGCAAAGAGGGATTTAGGGAGATTTAATGGAGATTCTTAGTCACCATTTTTCAGTTCAATGTTGATACCTAAAGAACGGATCTCTTTGGTCAATACGTTGAACGATTCAGGCATACCTGGGTCCATGTAATGGTTACCATCTACAATGTTCTTATAGATACGGGTACGACCTTCAACGTCATCCGACTTCACAGTAAGCATTTCTTGAAGTGTGTATGCTGCACCGTAAGCTTCGAGTGCCCATACTTCCATCTCACCGAAACGCTGACCACCGAATTGTGCTTTACCACCAAGCGGCTGTTGAGTTACTAGAGAGTAAGAACCAGTAGAACGCGCATGCATCTTGTCGTCAACCAAGTGGTTCAATTTCAACATGTACATGTAACCTACAGTTACTGGACGGTCAAAACGCTCACCTGTACGACCATCATACAATACTGTTTGACCAGTACGTGAAATGCCACCAAGCTCTAACAATTCTTTGATTTGTGATTCTTCAGCACCATCAAATACTGGTGTTGCTAAAGGAACACCTTTACGCAAGTTACCTGAAAGCACCAAGATTTCTTCATCAGTTAAGCTATCAAGATCTTCTTGTTCGCCACCAACTTTGTTGTAAATCTTGTCTAAGAATTCACGAAGCTCAAGTACAGTACGTTGCTCTTTCATCATCTTGTCGATTTGATCGCCAAGACCTTTAGCCGCCATACCTAAGTGAGTTTCAAGAATCTGACCCACGTTCATACGTGATGGTACACCCAGTGGGTTAAGTACAACATCAACTGGAACACCGTTTGCATCGTGTGGCATGTCTTCTACAGGTAAGATGTTTGATACAACACCTTTGTTACCGTGACGACCCGCCATTTTATCACCCGGTTGGATGCGACGTTTTACAGCTAGGTAAACTTTAACAACTTTTAGTACACCAGTTGTCAGCTCATCACCTGTAGACAATTTACGTTTTTTCTCTGCAAATTTCTCGTCAATTTCAAGGCTCTTCTCTTTCAAGAACACTTGAATTTGAGTTAAACGTTCAGCAATCGCTTCGTCGACTGGTTGGATTTCAATAAGATCAACCAACTCAAGACCAGACAATAACTCTTCAGTTAATTTGTCACCGCGTTTAGTTGTACCGCCACCATTCGATTCTTGACCTTTCAACAAACGAACAATACGTTCACGAGCTGCTTCTTCAAAGATTTTGAATTCTTCTTTCAGATCTTTACGGTAAGCATCTAATTGAGCTTTTTCAATTGCTTGAGCACGTTCGTCTTTTTCAAGACCATCACGTGTAAACACTTGAACGTCAATAACAGTACCTTTAACACCAGAAGATACACGTAAAGATGAATCTTTAACGTCAGCCGCTTTTTCGCCGAAGATTGCACGAAGAAGTTTTTCTTCCGGAGTAAGTTGGGTTTCACCCTTAGGTGTTACTTTACCTACAAGGATATCGCCCGCTGTTACTTCTGCACCGATGTAAACAATACCTGACTCATCAAGTTTAGAAAGTGCTGCTTCACCCACGTTCGGGATATCGGCAGTAATTTCTTCCGCACCCAATTTAGTATCACGTGCTACACATGACAATTCTTGAATGTGGATTGATGTTAAACGATCTTCTTGAAGCACACGCTCAGATAATAAGATCGAGTCTTCATAGTTGTAACCGTTCCAAGTCATGAATGCTACGCGCATGTTTTGACCCAATGCCAATTCACCACCATCTGTAGATGGACCATCAGCTAATACGTCACCACGACCCACTTGATCACCAAGGCTTACAAGCACTTTTTGGTTAATACAAGTGTTTTGGTTAGAACGTGTATATTTGATCAGGTTGTAGATATCTACACCTGCTTCACCCGCGATCATTTCGTCTTCGTTTACACGAATAACAACACGAGACGCGTCGACGAATTCAATACGGCCACCACGTTTCGCAAGAACACATACACCTGAGTCGTGCGCTACGTTTGCTTCCATACCTGTACCAACAAGCGGCTTGTCAGCGATCAACGTAGGTACTGCCTGACGTTGCATGTTTGAACCCATCAATGCACGGTTGGCATCATCGTGTTCAAGGAATGGAATAAGTGATGCAGCAACAGATACAACCTGCTGTGCAGATACGTCCATATGCGTCACTTTTTCAGGAGGCATACGTACGAAATCACCTTGGTGACGTACAGAAACAAATTCTTCTGTTAAATTACCGTCTTTATCTACACCTGAATCGGCCTGTGCAATCACAGTACCTACTTCTTCAATCGCAGAAAGGTATTCAACGTCATCCGTTACACGACCATCAACAACTTTACGGTAAGGCGTTTCTAAGAAACCAAAATCATTCGCTTTCGCATAAACAGAAAGTGAGTTGATCAAACCAATGTTTGGACCTTCAGGAGTCTCAATTGGACATACACGACCGTAGTGAGTTTGATGTACGTCACGTACTTCGAAGCCCGCACGTTCACGAGTCAAACCACCTGGGCCCAATGCTGATACACGACGTTTGTGTGTAATTTCAGACAACGGGTTGTTTTGGTCCATGAACTGAGACAACTGGCTTGAACCAAAGAATTCTTTGATTGCAGCAGCAACTGGTTTCGCATTGATTAAATCTTGCGGAGACAAGTTATCAGTTTCAGCTTGAGATAAACGTTCTTTAACAGCACGTTCAACACGAACTAGACCAACACGGAATTGGTTTTCTGTCATTTCACCAACAGAACGAACACGACGGTTACCCAAGTGATCGATATCGTCGACTTCACCTTTACCGTTACGGATTTCAACTAATGTTTTCAATACATCAGTGATGTCTTCGTTCGAAAGAATACCTTCAACTTCACGAGACTTCTGATCCGTACCCACTTCGTAAGGACGACCTAAACGACGGTTGAACTTCATACGACCTACTGGTGATAAGTCATAACGTTCAGAAGAGAAGAACAAATTGTTGAATAAGTTTTCAGCAGCTTCTTTTGTTGGTGGCTCACCCGGACGCATCACTTTGTAGATTTCTACAAGTGCTTCTTCACGACCAGTTGTAGTATCTGCACGTAAAGAGTCCGCAATGAATGGGCCACGGTCGATGTCATTGGTATAAAGTACGTTGAATTGTTTAACGCCGCCTTCAGCCAATTTCACCATAATTTCATGGCTTAGTACTGTATTTGCAGCAATTACTTCGCCATCACGTAACGTTACATCTTCAGCAACAATACGTTCATATAGGTATTCATCAGGAACAGAAAGTTTTTCAAGACCTGCTGCTTCCATTTGACGAACATGGCGCGCGTTAATACGTTTACCTTGTTCAACAATTGTTTTACCGTCTGTACCCACGATATCAAACTGTGCCATTTCGCCACGTAGACGTTCTGGAACCAAGTCAATTTGATAGCTACCCATATCAAGATATACAGGTACTTTTTCGTAGAACATGTCTAGGATTTGTTCGTTGTTATAACCCAAGGCACGAAGCACAACAGTCGCAAGTAATTTACGACGACGGTCAATACGAACATATACAAGATCTTTTGCATCGAATTCAAAGTCTAACCATGAACCACGGTAAGGAATGATACGAGCAGAGTAAAGAACTTTACCGCTAGAGTGAGTTTTGCCTTTATCGTGGTCAAAGAATACACCTGGTGAACGGTGTAATTGAGATACGATTACACGCTCAGTACCATTGATCACAAAGGTACCGTTGTCTGTCATAAGTGGCATTTCACCCATGTAGACTTCTTGCTCACGCACATCTTTGATTGTTTTAGTTTCGCGATCTTTAATGATCAGACGAATTTTTACACGCATTGGCGCCGCATAAGTTGAGCCACGAAGAATACATTCGCGCACATCAAATTCAGGCTTACCAAGACTATACTCAACAAATTCTAAAGCAGCATTGCCAGAATAACTTTCAATAGGAAAAACTGAACGAAATGCGGCTTGGAGACCGATATCTTCGCGGTTTTTTGGAGTTTTGCCGTCTTGAAGGAAAGTTCGGTACGAGTCGACTTGAATCGCGAGCAAGTACGGAACATCCATTACCTTGGGCAATTTACCAAAATTCTTACGGATCCGTTTCTTTTCGGTATATGAGTATGCCATCTGGAGTCCTCGGAAAGTAAACTAAGTCCGCCTGCAGAACGAACTTAGAAGGAATTACGCAGGCCGATATGGCCACCACTTTCACAAATGCTGCAATTTTTAGTGGTATTAAAACGCTTAACAATATTTTTTACTGAAAAATATTGGTAAGCGTTTGGTTTTATAAATTATTTTTAATTTGTATGATTTTTATATCATGCAAACAAAAATCGAGCCGATTATTGTAACGCAAAAAGGCTGATGACCCAAGGGCCACCAGCCATTTTTTGGAGCCGATTATAAAAAAATCGACTCCCCTTAAGATTACTTAAGTGTAACTGTAGCACCAGCTTCTTCAAGTTTTTTCTTAAGTTCTTCGCCTTCTTCTTTAGAAACGCCTTCTTTAAGAACTGAAGGAGCGCTTTCAACAAGATCTTTAGCTTCTTTAAGACCAAGGCCAGTAGCTTCACGAACTGCTTTAATTACAGCAACTTTGTTAGCACCGAAAGAAGTCAACTCAACGTTGAATTCTGATTGTTCTTCAGCAGCACCACCAGCAGCGCCAGGAGCAGCAGCAACTGCTACAGCAGCAGCAGATACGTTGAATTTTTCTTCGAAAGCAGAAATAAGTTCAACAAGTTCAAGAACAGTTTTTTCAGCAACTGCGTTTAAGATTTCTTCGTTTGTTAAAGCCATGAGAGTAACTCCAAATGGGTATTGAATGGTGTGTAAATTGATTTAAGCTTAAGCAGCTTCTGACTCGTTTTTCTCTTTGAGCGCAGTAATAAGGCGACCCAATTTCGAAATAGGAGCTTGAAGAACGTTTGCAAGCATAGTAAGCGCTTTCTCTTGGTTTGGAAGGTTCGCGATAACGCTAACTTCAGCACCTTGATAAACCTTACCGTCAAATGCAGCAGCTTTAAGTTCAAATGCTTTATTAGTTTTAGCAAATTCTTCGAACAAACGAGCAGCTGCGCCCATGTCGTCTTCAGAAGTTGAGAAAGCTAAGATTGTTGGGCCAACAAGGTTGTCGCTCAAGATATTGAATTGAGTATCTTGAAGAGCACGTTTAGCCAAAGTGTTACGAACTACACGAGTAGCAACACCTAGTTTACGAGCTTCAACACGTAGAGCAGTTAATTGCTCAACAGTTAAACCTTGATAGTCAGCAACAACAGCAGCATACGCAGTAGAAGCAACTTCAGTTACTTCAGCTACGATCTGTTTTTTGCCTTCGATAAGAAGAGCCATTGTAAAACCTCCTAACGGTGATTTATGCACCTATACAGATGCACTCCCAATTCGTTAGCTCATCACTGAACCAACACGCGGAGGAGGAACAAATCACACCACCGCGTCTACTCAGGCTGGGCTATTAAGAAGAAAGCATAAAACTTCCCTCGCCTGAGGTCTTTGACGCTGATAAATCTAAATTTATCAATTCAAAGTTTGCCTGAATTACGCAATATACGACGAAGCGCTTCTTGCGTAATATTTAAAGCAGCGCTTTAAATATTACTCAGGGCTTTAAAATTCTGTAATAAGTCGAAACTTATTTAGAAACGTTTGCTACATCAACAACAAGACCAGGACCCATAGTTGAGCTTAAAGTGATCTTTTGGATGTAAACACCTTTAGAAGTAGCGGGTTTTGCTTTCTTAAGGTCAGCTACAAGAGCTTCAACGTTTGAACGAACAGCTTCAGCAGTAAAACCTACTTGACCGATCGCAGCGTGGATAATACCCGCTTTGTCTACACGGTAACGTGCTTGACCAGCTTTCGCGTTTTTAACAGCAGAAGCTACGTCAGGAGTTACAGTACCCACTTTAGGGTTTGGCATTAAGCCACGTGGACCAAGAATCGTACCTAACTTACCAACAACGCGCATTGCATCCGGAGCTGCAATTACTACGTCAAAGTCAAGGTTACCCGCTTGGATGCTTTCAGCAAGATCATCAAAACCAACAACGTCCGCGCCTTCAGCTTTAGCAGCTTCAGCAGCAGCGCCTTGAGCAAACACAGCTACACGTACAGTTTTACCAGTACCTGCAGGAAGTGTAGTCGCGCCACGAACAACTTGGTCAGATTTACGAGGATCAACACCTAGGTTTACAGCAACATCCAAAGATTCTTTGAATTTTACTGCTGGAAGGCCGTTAAGAACTGCAACTGCTTCTTCCAAAGTGTAAACTTTGTTAGCTTCAACAGCAGCAACAATGGCTTTTTGACGTTTAGTTAATTTAGCCATGTCTTATAGCTCCACTTCCAAGCCCATAGAACGCGCAGAACCAGCAATGGTACGTACACGTGCGTCTAAATCAGCACCAGTAAGATCTGGTTCTTTAGTAGTCGCAATTTCTTCTAATTGAGCGCGAGTCAACTTACCAACTTTAGTTTTGTTAGGTACAGCTGAACCCTTTTGGATGCCCGCAGCTTTCTTAAGAAGAATCGCAGCAGGAGGAGTTTTCATGATGAATGTGAACGACTTGTCGTTGTACACAGTGATCACTACTGGAATTGGAAGACCAGCTTCAACTTTTTGTGTCGCAGCATTGAATTCTTTACAGAATGCCATGATGTTAACACCACGTTGACCTAGTGCAGGACCAATCGGTGGAGATGGATTTGCTTTACCAGCTGGAACTTGCAGCTTGATATAGCCGTCAATCTTCTTAGCCATTTCAATTACCTCTGGGTACGAACGCCGCTAGGCTCCCCATACATATAAGTAACGATACCGTTACAACAACAATGCCCGACTCACAACAAATCGGGCGTTTATCAACCAAGTTAAATTAAACCGATTTTTCGACTTGGCGAAATTCCAGCTCAACCTGAGTTGGTCGATTAAATACATTAATCGTCAACGTCAAACGTGACTTATCGTATAGAACTTCTTCCACCACGCCTTTAAAATCGGTGAATGGACCGTCAATTACGAGTAATTCTTCACCTGGTTCAAACATCGTCTTAGGACGAGGTGCTTCGCCAGTATTGCGTACACGTGCAAGAATCGCATCAGCTTCTTTTTGCGTAATTGGTGCAGGCTTTTCTGCAGTACCACCGATGAAACCTAATACTTTTGGACATTCTTTAACAATGTGCCAAGTTTCATCATTCATTTCCATCTCGACTAACACATAGCCGGGAAAGAATTTACGCTCAGATTTACGTTTCTTACCATCCTTCATTTCCACTACTTCTTCAGTAGGGACAAGGACTTCACCAAAGCTATCGGCTACAGCGCTACGCTGGATTCGATCATTAAGTGAGCGTAACACTTGTTTTTCATAACCAGAATAGGCATGAATAATGTACCAACGTTTCATAGCTCTCTTACCCGATAATAAACTTCATTAACCAGCTCAAAGCATAGTCAAAGCACCATAATAAAATAGATGCCACTAAGACTACCGCAAGTACCTGCCAAGATGTGGTCATGGTCTCTTGCTTGGTTGGCCAAGTCACTCGACGTAACTCAATTCGAGCATCTTTCAACAATCGAACAAAGCCTTTGCCTTGATGGGTGGCGTATAATAAACCTAAAGCCACGATGATACAAGCCAAAATTACCCCAACACGGACCCAAACATCATTCGCTGGTGCCCAGTATGCTGGCAAATGTTGATTCACCATCATAGAACTACCGAGTAAAATCAACGCGATAACCCACAGAACATAGTCTAAAGGGGAACCAGAATTAACAACTTCAGCAGGATTATTTCTTTGAGGAATTGGCGCGTCGCTTAATGCGTCACGCGATTTATCATTCGACATTTTTGTACTCGTCGTAGGATTCGCGACTTATTATATGACCAGTTGAGCCAGCATCAAGCTTCTTTTTAAAAAAATTTGGCAGGCCAGGAGGGACTCGAACCCCCAACATTCGGTTTTGGAGACCGACGCTCTACCAATTGAACTACTGACCTGCAGAGCAAATCGAGAGTCGAAACTCTCGATCTGTACAAAGATAACTGTATTATATTATGCAGTTACTTTAGAAACAACACCCGCACCAACTGTACGGCCACCTTCACGGATCGCAAAGCGTAAGCCAGCGTCCATTGCGATTGGGTGGATTAATTCTACTGACATTTCTACGTTGTCACCAGGCATAACCATTTCAACGCCTTCTTTAAGCGAGATCGCACCAGTTACGTCAGTTGTACGGAAGTAGAACTGCGGACGGTAACCGTTAAGGAATGGAGTATGACGGCCACCTTCGTCTTTAGAAAGTACGTATACTTCTGCGTCGAATTTAGTATGCGGTTTGATTGTACCTGGTTTAGCAAGTACTTGACCACGTTGAACGTCTTCACGTTTAGTACCACGTAGAAGAACACCACAGTTCTCGCCCGCACGACCTTCGTCAAGAAGTTTACGGAACATTTCTACGCCAGTTACAGTTGTTTTAACTGTATCTTTAATACCAACGATTTCAACTTCTTCGCCTACTTTCACGATACCAGTTTCAACACGGCCAGTTACTACTGTACCACGACCTGAAATTGAGAATACGTCTTCGATTGGCATAAGGAATGCTTGGTCGATAGCACGTTCTGGTTCTGGGATGTAAGAGTCAAGAGCTTCAACAAGAGCAACTACAGCATCTTCGCCGTATTGACCAGCTTCACCATTAAGCGCTGCAAGAGCAGAACCACGGATTACTGGAGTGTCGTCGCCTGGGAAGTCATAAGTAGAAAGAAGTTCACGAACTTCCATTTCTACTAATTCAATTAATTCTTCGTCGTCTACGATATCGCATTTGTTTAGGAATACAACGATATAAGGTACACCTACCTGACGAGAAAGGAGGATGTGTTCACGAGTTTGTGGCATTGGACCATCAGTCGCCGAACAAACAAGGATCGCACCATCCATTTGCGCAGCACCAGTAATCATGTTTTTAACATAATCGGCGTGACCTGGGCAGTCTACGTGAGCGTAGTGACGGATTGGAGAATCGTATTCTACGTGTGAAGTATTAATTGTAATACCACGTGCTTTTTCTTCTGGTGCAGAGTCGATTGCAGCGTAATCTTTCGCTTCACCACCGAATTTTTTTGCACACACAGTTGCAATCGCAGCTGTTAAAGTCGTTTTACCATGGTCAACGTGACCGATTGTGCCCACGTTAACGTGCGGCTTATTACGTTCAAACTTAGCCTTAGCCATGCTTTTCTTCCTCGTTTACGTCGAACACAATTCTGAGTAAAACCCAGCTCCGACATATCGCCTAAAAAAAATAAACACCCAATACTTGAAAAGCAGACTAAAAAGCCTGCTTCTGGAATCTTGCGCAACATCTAAAGTTGCTAAACTGTAAAATCTGGAGCTCTTATCGAGATTTGAACTCGAGACCTCTCCCTTACCAAGGGAGTGCTCTACCACTGAGCTATAAGAGCAAATATAAGCACTTCAATAGATATGGAGCGGGAGACGAGGGTCGAACTCGCGACATGTAGCTTGGAAGGCTACCGCTCTACCAACTGAGCTACTCCCGCACGATGTTGGTACAAACCACTTATTGAAGTCTTAAAATTGGTGGTGAGGGAAGGATTCGAACCTTCGAAACTTTCGTAGCGGAGTTACAGTCCGCCCCCTTTGACCGCTCGGGAACCTCACCATTTTACACTTACTTCAGTGTCGTTCTTTCTACTCACTCTCAAACTTTCTAAGATGGTGCCGGCACACGGATTCGAACTGTGGACCTACTGATTACAAGTCAGTTGCTCTACCAACTGAGCTATGCCGGCGTTTCTTAGTGTTTCGTACGTTTCGTATCGGAACGGTGTGCAGTTTAGCAAATCTTGAAATCCTTGCAAGTGTTTTTTCTAAAAAAAACGTGAAAAACTCATAAAATCAATCCATTTGATGATAATTCAACCGCTTTGATCACTGCGCGAGCTTTTATTTGGGTTTCATTCCACTCTGATTCAGGATTTGAGTCATAAACTACCCCTGCTCCAGCTTGAACATAGACCTTATTTTCTCGAATTACACAGGTACGAATCGCAATCGACATGTCCATTTCACCATGCCAGCCTAAATAACCAACAGCACCACCAAAAATTCCACGTTTTACTGGTTCAACTTCGTCAATAATTTCCATAGCACGGATTTTTGGTGCGCCTGAAAGCGTGCCCGCAGGGAATGTTGCCTTAAAAACATCCAAAGCATCGACATCATCACGTACTTCACCTTGCACATTTGACACAATGTGCATGACATGCGAATAACGTTCGATCACCATTTGATCAGTCACGTGAACTTTACCGATTTTAGAAACGCGTCCAACATCATTTCGCCCCAAATCGATCAACATCAAATGCTCTGCAATTTCTTTTTCATCAGATAGCAAATCTTTTTCTAGCGCTAAATCTTCTTCTTTTGTTTTACCCCGTGGTCGCGTTCCCGCCAAAGGACGAACTGTTGCCACACCATTTTCTAAACGGGACAAAATTTCAGGTGATGAACCGACGATATGAAAAGGAATGTCATTTTCTAGTGTCTGCCCTTGCACCAAGAACAAATATGGCGATGGATTGAGGTGACGTAGTGCACGATAGACCTGCAAAGGCTCACCATCAAAATCGGATACCATACGATGGCCCGGCACAACCTGCATCACATCACCGGCCTTAATGTACTCTTTTACTTTCGCAATAGAATCAATAAAATTGTCATGTCCAGTGATGGATTCAAACTGTGGTGCAGTATGCTTATTTGCTTTGAGTGCAATTGGGGTTGCCAAAAGTTCTTCTAGCTCATCCAATTGTTGCTGCGCCTTGGTATAGGCCTCAGCATCATTTACATCGGCATGCACAATTAAGAATAAGGTATCCTTAAGGTTATCAAAGACGATGACGGTTTTTGATAGCATCATCCAAATATCCGGAATCCCGACCGGGTCAGCTTCTGGAACGTTATTGAGCTTTGGTTCGATATAACGTACAGCATCATAACCAAAGTATCCAACCAATCCACCGGTAAAGCTCGGCAACGCTGGCAAATCTTGCTGTGTAGGCACTTTATATTGTGCTTGGAAGTCACGAATGTATTGAAATGGGTCAGCACATTGTTGTTTTTCAACCGAGCCATCAGCATGTTGAACGGTCAACTGCCCTTCATTACACGAAAATACGGTGGACTCGCCCAAGCCAATAATGGAGTAACGCGCCCAGTTTTCGCCACCCTCTACAGATTCAAATAAATAGGCTTGTTTATGTTGTTTTAATCGCGCAAAGACAGAAAGTGGAGTTTCTGTATCTGCCAAGCGCTGACGATATACCGGAATCAAGTTATATCCAGCAGTTTTCAGTTGTTCAAATTGAGTTTGTGTAGTCATTTGGGTTTCTCTATATTTCGCGTGGTCAATTTCAGTTAATTTCTTCTCATGCTGATTGAGTGACGCCATCGAAAACCTACACACTTGCTCATTTTCACTTCCTTAACCCTACTTATTTCAACCCAATAATTCTTTTAAGTTATCAACCACGTGCTGCGGCTGACAATCTCGAATATTTTCACCATGATTATAGCCATAGCTGACCACAATACAATCAATACCCGCACGACGTGCTGCCTCTACATCATTGACAGAATCACCCACCATCAAAATTTGCTGTTTCGGCAAGGCATAATGCTCCGCACAATACTCTAGCTGCTTGGGATGTGGTTTACGCTCTTCAAAACGATCTCCGCCAATCACATCATCAAAGTATTCATGCATACCTAGTGCCTGCACAATACTGCGTGCCGGTTGCTCTGGTTTATTGGTCACACAAATCAGAATTTTCTCTTCTGCTTTTGCCCAATCCAAGAACTCTAGAATGCCGTCAAAGGGCTGCGTCAAAACACAAGGATCTGCATTGTAAATCTTTAGAAAAGTTTCCAGTAAAAGATGGTGCTGTGCGGCATCCACCTTCCCGGTCAAGTATTCAAGTACGCTATGACAAAACAATGAAGTTCCTTTCCCAATCCAGTTTCGCACCTGCGCTTCTGTGACCAACGGTAATTGCAACGCATTTAAACTCATATTCATCGCACGATGTAAGTCAGATGCTGAATCGACTAGCGTTCCATCCAGATCAAATAAAATCATTTGGCGTTCTGCTAAACGAACTTCAAACATAATGTCCCTCTATTTTTTTGTAAATTTTCCCCATAAAAAAGGCATGCCCATGCATGCCTTTTGAGGAATGTCTCGGTTTATTTAAACAAGACCCATGCAATAATTGCAAGAATGATTAAAACAATGACTGAGATTAAGCCCACAGAGGCATTTTTTTGCACTTCACGCTCTTGCTCTACACATGTCGCTGGAATTTCTACATCACATGCTTCATTTTTCGGAACAGCAGTTACGTCAATTCCCTCAGGAATTGGTGCAGGTTTAGGCACATCTACATTGGTCGGCATACCATCACGAGTCAATTGAACTGAGCTATCTCGCTCTTTCAACTCTGGCATACCTTGATCATTCATTTGTTGTGCTGCGGTTTTAACGACAGGCTCTTGTGCCTTAGTCTCAGACGTGTTTGCTACAGACTCTTGTGCCACATTTTCAGAAACTGCAACAGCTTCAGACGGCTGCTGAACAGGTGTAATTTCTTCTGTTTGCAATGCTTCAACGCTTTGTTCGATATCCGCTGGAATCTGAACAGCTTTAGCTGGAGCCAATAAACTAAACTTCACACTGGCAAACTGTACAATATCACCTTCTTTTAAAAGTGATTCACCAGTCAAACGGACATCATTAATAAACGTCCCATTAGATGAATTGAGATCTTGCAACCAGAGTGCCTGATCTTTCAGTACAAAGGCAGCATGTTTACGCGATACATCAGATTCTTGTAAAACAATATCTGCTTGTTGATGACGCCCCACCAACATATCTCGCTCAATACTAATTTCTTGTCCTGTTAAATCACCAGAAATTGCTTGAATTTTCCAAGTCATGAAGTTAATTCTCTATTGCTCGTTTTTTTCATCATAGCATGCTGTGGTTTCAAAGCTAAACCACCCTGCCGTCTAACCTAAGGCGTGCCCGCCACTTTGCCATTCGGTACGGTAATGGTTTGGCGCTTCACCGCAGGTTCAATGGCGACTGGCGTGGAGACCACTGCCGCTGGCTGTGTCATTTGTGGTGCTGTCGGTACCGTCTTATACACAGGGGCTGGCGCTGTACCTTTTGAAACAGGTATGCGCTGTTGATACACATCATCCACATTTTCAGGTAATTTCGCAAAATTACCGTCATTATCCAGTGCCAGTTGCAGACTATAGAGCTGACTGTAGCGCTGCTGAGACATTTTCTTCACATCGGCAGAATTTCCAACAATAGTCGGATGAATAAAGATCAGTAAATTGCGTTTACTGTTAGATTTTCCTTCCGAGCTAAAGAGTTTGCCGAGTACAGGAATAGCCCCTAGCCCCGGAACCGATTGACGCCCATGCAATGTATTGTCAGAGATCAAACCACCCAACACAATCGTTTGACCATGCTCTGCCAAGATCGAGGTTTTAATCGCACGTTTAGTCGTAACCAAGTCCGACGCTTGACCTTTATTGTCTTTTACATCAGAAACTTCTTGCTCTACCTCTAAACGCACCGAGCCGCCATCACCAATATGCGGCACAACTTTCAAAGTAACACCGACATCTTTACGCTCAATCGATGTATACGGATTGGCTGTACCACCATTGGTGGTGACCGAACCTGTCACAAATGGAACGTTTTCACCCACCACAATATAGGCTTCTTCGTTGTCCATCGTCACAATAGACGGTGTAGATAATAGATTCGATTTGGTTTTTTCTTTTAAGGCCTGAATCATCGCACCATAGAGTTTGCGCGAACCATCACTGCCTTCACGATAATCACCAAGAACTAAAGAAGTACCGGCACTCACCGCGCTACCTGCACCCGCAGCGCCGCCAGTTAAATATCCTGCGGCAATATTTTTTAAACTAGAACCAAAGTTATCAAAGTTAATTAAGCCGATACCACTACTGATATCTCCCAACGCCCATTGCACACCGAGCTGATCGGTATCCGTGCCTTCAACTTCAATAATCGCCGCTTCGATCAGCACTTGCTGACGACGAATATCGAGCTGCTGAATCGCAGATTCAATTTCTCGCATGAGCTGCGGATCTGCTTTTACAATCAGTGCATTTTGTGTTGCATCAGCAATAATACTCACGCCATTGGCGTTAAAACTTGAGATACCGTTTTGCGTATTATTGGAAGAGTTATTGCTGTTGAGGTTAATGCCAGAACTGGTGTTGTTTTGTGAACTGAATGACTGTGAATTTGAACTGTTACTATCATTCATTAAACTGTTCATCGTGCTGCTATTTGAGCTATTCGATGAATTCGTACTCGAAACGGCCTGCCCCGTGACCAAGCCTTGTAAGATTTCCGACAAGTTTTTTGCACTTGCATACTTTAGACGAAAAACTTTCAATCCACCCAATCGATCTGCCGCAGGCACATCTAAGGTCTCAATAATCTTACGAATACGCTTACGTGTCGCTGTATCACCTTTAATGATAATACGATTGGTTCGATTGTCTGCGATGATACGAATTCGTGACCCTTTTGGGTCTTTTGATGCGCCGGTCGAACTCATCGACTCTAACAGCCCAATCATTTCTTCGGCCTGACTCGATTGCAGCGTCACGGCTTCGATATCATTTTGACCCGTTCCATCTAAATTACGAATAATCGTTTCGAGCTGGTAAATATTACTTGCGCGATCTGACACAATCAGCGCATTGGTCCCTGCCACTGCTGACAAATGTGCAAATTGCGGCATCAATGGACGTAGGGCTGGAATTAAGTCGTTGGCATTGGTGTTATCAAGCCAAATCACTCGGGTGACAATTTGGTCTCCAGATGCACGGTGGCGCGCATCATAAGGAATGCCCGAGCTTTTTACATTACTGTCTGGAACCAGTTTAATGGTGTTGCCTGATGGAATCGCTACCACGCCATTGACATTCAATACACCGAGAAACAGGTCATAGACTTCATTTTTATTTAAAGGCTTATTGGAAATAACCGTTACATTTCCTCGTACCCGTGGATCAACTGCAAAATTTTTCCCCGTGATATCTGCGACTTCATTAATGAATGCCGTAAGATCTGCATCACGTAAATTGATTTTCCATGTTTGTGCATAACTTGCTGTGCTGACCATAGCAACCAAGGGCACCATGGCATAGGCAGCTAAAGTTGAACGGTTATTATTAAATAAAGCCATATACGCCTGTGTTTCCTAACCCTATAAAGTGATGAAACATCACTAAAAATCCTGTTGTATGGTCATCACTTGATCACCACGTTTGACTTCAAGTTTCACCTGCCCTTCACGGCGGGCTTGTTCTAATAATTGCGCCTCAGATTGTCCTGCACCGACTGCCTGCCCATTTAAAGACATGATGCGGTCACCCGGTTGCAAACCCAATTTATTTCTCAAGGCAGCAGGTGTTCGATTTGAAATCTCAAACCCACCATTACCTGATGGATTCACCCCCATTTCCTGCAGATATTGCTCACGATTTTCTGTCATGCGTTGTACGGCCTGACCAATCGCGGACTGCGTCGTGCCTTGCTCTGAATTTGCAGGATTAGCTGCATTTTGCATGCTGTTATTTTGCAAAGATCCGCCTGATGTTGCATTGGCTGTAGGGACAATCGGTTGATCTAATCCGTTTTCAATACCTTGGAACGCTAATTCACGCCGTGCACCATTACCCTGCGTTAAAATCACCTTATCCCAATAAACTTCAGCCAGTTGATATGATGAACCTTGAATGGTTTCTCCAACCAAGTAGCGATCTGAACTCTCATTGACCTTAATCACTGCCGACGAGTAGCGACTTGGCTGTCCAACCACCACACCTTGTAACACCATATTTAACTGCGCGTCAGCTGCTGAACTGCGGTTTTCCTGAAACAAGGCAAAAGAGCTAATATTAGGAACTTGCGTTTGCTGTGAACCCAATTCAACTCGGTCTAACTGCATGGCTTGTGGCGGTGCAATCAATAACCAAAATAAAGCGGCTAACTTCCAGCACAAGTACAAAATTATTAAAACCAAGACCACAGGTGCAAGTCGATCTGTTTGCTTCCAATTGATCTCGCGGATTTTTTCGAAATAGTCAGCCATCAGTTCACCCCACTCAATAGGGGTTGACGCGAACTAATCACATACGTATCTAATCCTGCCTTACCTTCATAGGAAGCAACATTCATCAAAAAGCGCTGGGTTAATTGCACATCCAACATGAGGTCTGGCTCAAGTGACATATTCATCATTTTTTGTTCACGTTGATCTCGAACATCAATCGACAATTTGCCATTATCGTCTTTTAATTGAGCCAACATGGCAGGCACATTCATTGACTCTTGACGCTGTGCAAAGCTAAATGATAAATCCCCACCTGCCCACTGTATCTCGCCTGATGAACGACTAAATCCCTGTTGTGGCTTATATTTAAACTGCACATCTTTTAATTGAATGGCATTCATTGGCCATTGCCAATCGGCAAAACTTTTTAAGGTTTCAGGAGCAATTTGACCCTCTAAGTTTTTAATACTAATACTTTTACCAAAACCATACCCCATCACACCTTGTAGTTTGGTATTGCCACTATGAATTTCAACATTTGCACCCAAGCGTAATAAAATCAAATCCCACGGGCGTGTGTTCCAGTTTAACGAGCCTTTCAAATTTCCTCGTGTCCAATCTGCTTGCCCATGCCAAATATTGCCACTGACGTTATGTAGCATTTGGTTATTTTTATAAAACTTTGTAATGAGCCACGCTGCTGGCACTTGCAGCATAACGAAAATTAAAAAACTGATCGCAGCAAAAATGAGCCACCGAATATTATTAGTTTTATTGATCATCCCACCACAACCGATCCATCAATTTTTTTCCATCATTTAAACATTTTTCTTTATAGACACATTATGCATACTTTTTCTGCATAGCCAATTCAAAGAGATAAAAAAACCAGGCATTTGCCTGGTTTAATTATCCTGAACTCAGGATATGACGATTTCATGAATTGTTCTTAAATTAAGAAGTCTTCTAGTTTCGCGCCTTTTTCTAACTCAGCCACTAACCAACGTGGTTGTTTACCACGACCAGTCCACGTGTCATCTGCATTGGTTTTGCTACGGTAACGTGGCTCAACCGCTTTACGCGTTGATTTTTTACGTTTGCTTAAACCAAATTCAAGGATTTGTTCAACACTTAAATCTAAATTTTCTGCAATTTCAATAATACGGTTGTATGCATCTTCAATCGCTTGATCTTTTTTAGATGCAATCAAGGCTTCAGCTTCTACTTGAAGCTTCTTTAACTCTTCAACTGATAAATTACTAATATCAGGCATAATCTTTAACTCCGAAATTTCATTTTAATAATGCTTATGAAAACTCGCTCATAATATTATAATAAAATTTTTATTCAATAAATAATTTTCATTTTACTACAATATTTTAACACGACTCCTTAAAATATATAAAATTAAATTGTATTTAAATATTATTTCCGACTGAAATCTCCAAAGCTTTTATTTTAGTTTTTATACTTTCTGGAATTGAAGTTTTTTGTAGGGTAGTTTTATCCACGCACACAATAACCGCATCGCCTGTTGCAACGATTTTTTGTTG
Source organism: Acinetobacter sp. YH12040 (assembly GCF_013420005.1). Taxonomy (NCBI): domain Bacteria; kingdom Pseudomonadati; phylum Pseudomonadota; class Gammaproteobacteria; order Moraxellales; family Moraxellaceae; genus Acinetobacter; species Acinetobacter sp. YH12040. The sequence goes on along the minus strand of NZ_VOZB01000004.1, from coordinate 222,538 downwards.
CTGTTCACTCCATAATATATAACTCATACGAAATGCACTATTTCTTAATTCTTCAACGCGCGTTGCCACTTTTAAAATATCAGGATAAACCACTGGGCTTAAATATTTACATTGGCTTGAAGCCACAACCGTAACTACAGACTGATTAAATATATCCAACTGATCTAAATAACCAATCCGCGCACTTTCCATATAACGATAATAATGCACGTTATTTACATGACCAAAAGCATCCATATCCCCCCAAGCGACGTGTTGAGTATGAACCAATGAATATTGAGCTAAATCTTCTCGCATATAATGTCCTTATATTCGAATTTCCATAAAATTGGCATTATTTTCAAATATTAAATTTAATTGTTTGATCAAGTCATCCTGCTGATTTAAGGCTGACTTGATGCGTAAATAACTCATTAATACATCATCTGGATATAATTCTAACAATGCATCTGCTTCAGCTTGGCGTGCTGTCGCTTGGTAAATATTCCATTTTGCAAAACTAAAAACAGGCAGCGCAGGATACTTTTCTTCCCAACGTCGAATCTGCTGTTCTACAGCCACATAGTCAGGGTTTTGCTTCAGCATTTTTTGCTGGAACCACAAAAAGAACACTTCTTTGTTAAATTGCTGTTCCAGCAAATGAATGGCCAATTGCTCATGCTCCTGACTCATCTCTGGCATACGAGACAAGACTTTCAACCATAGCACCTTGACCGCATATTTACGCTCTGTAATTTGATCTTGCAAATCCAAATAACGCTGCTTTAAATGCTGTAAGTCATCGACATCAGCTTGATCAAATGCAGATAATAATTGTTCCAACCAAGCTTGTTTTGTCAGCTCATCTAAATGTCCATAACGTGTCGAACGCAAATACAACCAAGGAAACTGCAACGCAAACATGCCCCATAGCGTGGTTAAACGCTGCTCATAGGCAGTGCTGACTTTTTGCAACCATGGCGATAATTCATGTTGATTCAAAAATTCAAGATGCGTTAAAGCCTTTTCACCCTCTTGTTGAGATAAATAAATTTCAATCCGTTGCAATTCTGCAAGCTCAAAAGCCATTGGATTGGTCTGAGTTAATGCATTTAGTGCTGTTTCATATTGCTGCTGAATCCAATATAAACGCGCATCGATCACCCCTTTTAATAATCCAGACTCAGTAAAAGCTTGCTGAATAAAGTTTTTTTGATCTTGCGCAGCATTTAAAAGCCAAATGACAGCCAATTGCTCATAGGGATGTAGTTTATTAAAACTAAAGACCGTTTCAGATTTACGTTGTTCTCGACTTAAATAACGTTTAACCGCATACCAAAACATTTGCACGATCAAACTCAGTAGTGCCAGCAATAATGCTAAAAACCAAATATTGGATTGAACTTGCCATTCACGCCAGTATAAATACACATAGCCTGCACCATGCCCAAAACTCAGCAAACTAATAATGGCAACAACCAATAAGCTAATAAATAAATAGGCCAATAAAATATGTTTCATAGTCGATTATCCTATGAGTGCCCGAGTATTTAACAGCGGTACAGAAATAACCGGAATGTCCTTTAATTGTTCTAAACGTTGGCGTATTGGTTTTAATGAAGCATCTGGCAATTGCTGCATAATTTGCATAATTTCAGTGATTTCTTGTTGAAATTGAGGATATTGTCCTTGATTTAAAACCTGCTGAGCCAAAATTAAACGTAACTGCATTTCTTTTAATACCAAGCTACGCTGCATTAATACGGGACTCGGTTGTTCGACTGATTCGACTTGAATCCATTTTTGCCAAAAAGAAAGACCTTTTTGCTGCTCTTTTGAACTATAGGGCTTTAATATTTCTTTTTCTAACAATTGATCGATCGATTGCAGAGTATTTTTCACTTTATCGGACTGCAACTGACGCTCTGTCACATATTGCTTTAAGGTCTCACGATCTTTTTGAATCACCTGATGCAAACTCATGCGCAGTGCAGGTGCTAAGCTCAACTGATCTAATTGTTGATCTAATTGGTTTAATTTTTCTAAAGCGACAGCAAATTGTTGTTGCTGCATGGCAAATTCAACCAAATCAAGTTGCTGGCCCACCACACTCATTGGCTCAATACTATGGGTTGCCTCAGAAGCAATCGAAGCATTCGATATCGTTGCAGCCGACATCTCGGTCGTTCTGCCGCTCAACTGTCGTTTCAAAGCCACAACCTGATCATTCAAACCAGCATTGCGCTGTTGCAATAAAGTTTGTTGTTGCATCAGTTCGGTTTGTTGAGCATTGACTTGGAATAGATCAAAACTGAGTTTAGCCAACCAAATTACGGCGACAATGACCACAACGACAAACAACTTCTTCATGTATTTCCCTGCACGACTTGCACATGCTGCAATATGTGTGTCGCGTTTAAATCTTCGAGTTGAATAATTTTAAAATCTTTGTTCAGTGTTATACGACTTTGCTCAAGTAACTCGAACAACCTTACACCTAAAACTAAAAAATGTGCATGACTCAGCACTGATAAATGCGACTGAATCAAGTCAAGCCAATTGAGCCAACTAGCCTCACTGGTGATCAACATACAATATGGAGATGACAACTGATGTTCAGAAATGAGTGTTTTTACTTTTTGAATGGTCTCTTCTGGTAGATACCGTTCATATAGCACAAAATTGAGAATCTGAATGCCACGTGCTAGCAACTGCTGCATCATAAATTGACGACCACCTTCACCGCGCCAAAATGCAACGCAAGCCCCGGCCTCTAATTGTTCTAAATGGCTTAAGGTGAGCATTCCCTCCGAGGTTTCCACCTGCGGTACGACACTGTGAATGCCATAATCAGCCAGCTTTGCTGCAGTTGCATCACCCACTGCAACCCATTGAATATGTTCGAGCTGATCAAGTGAAATGCCTGCCTTACGCAAACCTTGCATTCCAAAGGTAACCGCAGAGGGGCTCACCACAACCAATACATCCGCAGCACTCAACTGGGCGTAGCACGCTGCCAATGCTTCTGACCATGCCCGTGGCTTGAGCTCAAGTAATGGAAGCTCAGCCACAGCAACACCCGCAGAGCGCAGCGTCAAGCTAAGCTGCGTTGCACGATCTGCTGGACGTGTATTGATAAAAAGCATGTATTAATACAGTGCCTTTAAAATTTCACCGGCACCTTGGGCTAACAAGTCTTGTGCCAATTTGACACCGAGCTGTTCAGCTTGTTCAGGAAAACCTACTTGCTGTGCTTTCAACAAGGTTTGACCGTCAACACTACCGACACGACCTTCCAAATGAATCTGACCATTTTCTAAGGTTGCATAACCTGCAATCGGTACTTGGCAGCCACCTTCTAGATATGCATTAAATGCACGTTCTGCGCGTACACAGGCATTGGTCTCTGTATGCATTAAGGGCAAAATTAAATCCAATACAGTTTGATCTTGGTTACGACATTCTAGGCCCAATGCACCTTGTCCAACTGCAGGTAAACTCACAACAGGCTCAAGAGTATGACGAATACGCTCTCCTAAACCCAGACGCTTCAACCCTGCACTGGCCAAAATAATCGCATCATAGTTACCCGCATCGAGTTTAGATAAACGCGTACCCACATTGCCACGCAGATCAATAATCTCAAGATCAGGACGTTGTTTTAAAATTTGGCATTTGCGGCGCAAGCTCGATGTCCCAACCTTCGCACCCTGTGGCAACTCATCAAAACTGTTATAGGTATTTGAAACGAAAGCATCTAATGGGTCTTCACGCTCACAAATCACGGCCAAGCTTAAACCTTCAGGCAAGGTCATTGGCACATCTTTCATCGAATGAACTGCCAAGTCTGCACGACCATCCAACAATGCCGCTTCTAATTCTTTTACAAATAATCCTTTCCCCCCAATTTTGGCTAAGGGGGTATCTAGAATCTTGTCACCTTGGGTCACAAAAGTCACCAACTCAACTTTCAAATTTGCATGAAGTGCTTCTAAGCGTGCACGAATATGTTCCGCCTGCCAAAGTGCAAGCGGGCTTTGTCGAGTTGCGATCTTAAGGATATTCATAAATTTTAAAATACAGTCTATAGGGCTATTATTCTAAACTTAACTTGCTCAGTTGAAAATGCAAGCTTAATTCGCAATGTGCTTTAACCCTTGCCCTATAATTTTTGTATTCGCTCGCGTAAATTCGGTAAATGCCGACGGCTGACCGCCAAGCGCTCGTCTAAATCTCGACAACGCACTTGATATTGTCCTGAGCTTACAACCTCTAAACCATCTAAAAAGCTCACAGACACCAAGGCATTACGATGGATGCGTATAAAGCGATCACCAAATTCATGCTCTAAATCTTTCAGTGTTTCATCAATGAGTACGCTGCCATTTTTGTGCCGAACAGTGACATATTTCTGATCTGCAAGAAAATAGTAAATATTTTCCACAGGTACCAACTCTACACCACGATAGGTCTTTGCCGCGATTTGATGGCGGCTGATTTTAATTTCGTCCATATTTTCTTTTTGTTTTATCGTGCTCAATTGAGCTTGGGTTAATTTAGTTAAATGATCTAAAACCTGCTGCAATTCCTGTTGCATAACCGGTTTTAGTAAATATCCCTCTGCATTCGACTTAAATGCATCAAGTGCATGATGATCATATGCAGTACAAAAAATAATAGCGGGCATGGGGTCTAATTCACGCAACAATTTAGCGCAAGTCAGCCCATCCATTTCAGGCATTTGTATATCTAGTAAGATGACATCAGGCTCGAGGCTTTGAGCCAAGTCAATCGCTTGTTGACCATGTGAGGCTTTCGCAACCACTTGATGTCCAAGTTGAGTGACTAAACGTGACAATCGCTCTACTGCTAGAGGCTCATCATCACAGATCAGGATGTCCATTTCTCCTCCTTATCTCGTTAACGTCATTTATTTTTATTGGTCAACTGAGATTTCTATTTATATTGATATTGCACCACAGTCGTATACATTCCCTCGCCTGCGTAGGTTTGAAAAGTGACATGCTGACCATAATATGCCTCAAGTCGCTGTTTCACATTTTCGATGGCAATACCATTCCCCTGACGTAATTTAATTGTATCCTGTGTATAAGGATTTGTAATAACGATATTAATTTGATTTTGTAATATTTCAATCAATATATTTATCGTACTCTTTGTCAAAATCTTTTCGACTCCATGAAAAATACTATTTTCTAATAAAGGTTGTAAAGTTAATAGTGGAATTTGTACTTGAGCGTACTGTTCAATGTCGGCCAGTTTCCACTCCACATTGAGCCGATCGCCCAATCGCATTTGTTCGATGGCCAAATAACGCTGACACAAATCGATCTCATCTTTGAGACTCACCAGTTTCAATTCTTGAAAACTCGCACGGAACAATCGAGATAAATTCAGTAGCATTTGCTCCGCTTTATCTGGGTCAATCGCAATCAAGCTAATCACATTGTTTAAGCTATTAAATAAAAAATGTGGATGAATCCGAGCTTGCATAGCCTGAATGCGTGAGTTTAATTCACTATGATGTTGTCGACCCCACTGTTCTCTTAAATATAAATATCGAAAACAAAATGCCCCAAGTAATACCCCATAGCTCAGATTTAAAACCACACTAGCAGTTAAAACATCTGCACTCAAACCAGCTAAACTGAAATTTTCACCAAAATAGATCAAAACATTTAAAATTAAGGTGGTGAATAACACCAAAGCTTGCAATAAAACAAACCCGCTAAACATGAGCATTTTCATGCTTAAACCACGCGTCTTGCTCTGCAAAAGCTCTGAAAATGCTGCAAATGCCAATAATATCCAGTTAATAAACAACACATGCTGCATGACACTGTAAACACTTAAGGCTTGCCACGATTGAGCTTGTGCCAAAGCCAAGACCAACGCCACAATATTGCCCGCAAGAAAAAGCTCCCACAAATAATGCCAACGGCCCATTTTTCTTGAAAATACAGAAATTGTCATAGGCCCAAACCTTGTCTAAAAGTTTGATCAACTTGCCCTTCGGCAACTGGGTTCGAATTTGCTATACTCTTGTTCAGTTCTATGCTTTTTATCTTATTGAGCCGACATGACCACATCTTCTAATTCCTCAAATCCGTCACAAGCCCAAACTTCAGGCATGTGGGGCGGTCGTTTTTCCGAAGCTACTGACGCTTTTGTTGCTGAATTTACAGCATCTGTACAGTTTGACCAACGCTTTTATAAACAAGATATTGCAGGTTCAATTGCACATGCAACCATGCTTGCAAAAGTCGGCGTTCTGACTGAACAAGAGCGTGACGATATTATTAATGGCTTAAACACCATTAAAGCAGAAATTGAAGCGGGTAACTTCGAATGGCGCATTGACCTAGAAGATGTGCACATGAATATTGAGTCACGCTTGACTCAACGTATCGGTATTACAGGTAAAAAACTACACACCGGTCGTAGTCGTAATGACCAAGTTGCAACCGATATCCGTCTGTATGTTCGCGACGAAATCGATGCGATTTTAGAATTATTGAAAAAATTACAAAAAGGCATCCTAGGCTTAGCGGCGAAAAATACCAATACCATCATGCCGGGCTTCACGCATTTACAAACTGCACAGCCAGTGACTTTTGGTCACCATTTAATGGCATGGTTTGAAATGCTGGTACGTGACTCAGAACGTTTAATTGACTGCCGTAAACGTGTAAATCGCCTACCTTTAGGCTCTGCTGCACTTGCAGGTACAACCTATCCAATCGAACGTGCGTATACAGCAGAACTCTTAGGTTTCGAAGCTGTCTGTGAAAATTCATTGGACGCCGTATCTGACCGTGATTTTGGTATTGAATTCAATGCGGCAGCATCACTCATCATGATGCATTTATCACGCATGTCAGAAGAAATGATTCTTTGGACATCGGCTCAGTTCAAATTTGTGAACATCCCTGACCGTTTCTGCACTGGCTCTTCAATCATGCCGCAAAAGAAAAACCCAGACGTTCCTGAGTTGATCCGTGGTAAAACTGGCCGTGTATATGGTGACTTGATGAGCCTATTGACCCTGATGAAAGGTCAACCATTGGCATACAACAAAGACAACCAAGAAGATAAAGAACCACTATTCGATGCAATCGATACTGTTCGTGGCTCACTCATGGCATTTGCCGACATGATCCCTGCACTAGTGCCAAACATTGACATCATGCGTGAAGCAGCGCTGCGTGGCTTCTCAACTGCAACTGACCTTGCCGACTACCTAGTTAAAAATGGCGTGGCATTCCGTGATGCACATGAGATTGTGGGTAAAGCAGTTGCTCTCGGTGTTCAAGAAGGCAAAGATCTTTCAGAATTAACCCTTGAGCAACTTCAACAGTTCTCTGACTTGATTCAGGCCGATGTCTTCGAAAAAGCATTAACACTTGAAGCATCTGTCAATGCACGTAACCACATTGGTGGTACTGCACCTGCTCAAGTTGAAGCAGCAATTGAACGCGCACACGCACGTTTAGAAAAACTTTACGCATAACTTTTTCAAGTTAAATGGAGTATTGATATGTCTCGACAAGTTTTTTGCCGTAAATATCAGGCTGAAATGGAAGGTTTAGACTTTGCACCATTCCCGGGTGCGAAGGGACAAGAATTGTTTGATACGGTATCTAAACAAGCTTGGCAAGAATGGCTAAAACACCAAACGACGTTGATCAATGAAAAACGTTTAAACGTGTTTGAAGCTGACGCGAAAAAGTTCCTTGAAGAGCAACGTGAAAAATTCTTCAGCAATGATGAATCTTTAGAAAAAGCCGAAGGCCTAAAGCCTGAGTAAAACTTAAAGCGTTGCTTTAAGTTTTACGCAAGACAAGCGAAGCGCGTAGTTTCAAATGTCATGAAGGAGTCCCAAAGGGGCTCCTATTTTTATACTCCGCCACGCCGCAAGACAAGCAGCTATGCTGTGCGTAGACTTTAATTGAAAAGAATCTCCAATCTTGGGGATTCTTTTTTATTGCTCTAAAAATTACGCAAGACAAGCGAAGCGCTTAGCTTCAAATGTCATGAAGGAGTCCAAAGGGGCTCCTTTTTTTTGTGCTTAGGAGTACTGCCACGCCGCAAGACAAGCAGCTATGCTGCTCGTAGGCTTTAATTGAAAAGAATCTCCAATCTTGGGGATTCTTTTTTATTGCTCTAAAAATTACGCAAGACAAGCGAAGTGCGTAATTTCAAAATAAAGTCTGAAAGGATTCTTTTTTTGCTTCGGAGCACTGCTATTTTCGCAAAACCAAGATGACGTCTGTGTAAGCTTTCATTGGGAAATGATCTTCATCATTGCTGAAATATCTTTTATCCATTGATCAATTTTATTTAAACTTAAATAAATGAATTTATTATTTAAATAATGTTAAATGTATTTTTATCATCACATATATCGATTTTCATTGTTTAAATCCAAACAAAACCTACCAAAGTTATTGGCCAATTTGTATCAAAAATTCTTAATGTAAATTTGTGATACATTTCTCAATAAAACACAACATTACACTACAAGAAACTCCATGTATTTCTAAAATGGCTTTCCTATAATAGCAATCAAGGAGATGGAAACATCTTCCATAATAGCGATAAGTAACCCCGATTTTCCTTCCCAGATTTCCCCCAAAATCTGGGAATTTTTTTATCCAAAATTTGCACTAACATCTCACATTTAACTTCAAGCTCTAATCAAATGAAGCGCTGTTCAAACTAGTCAAACCCTGAATTTTTTCTAAAAACTCGGCAATAAAAAAGCCCCGATCACGGAGCTTTTAATAACTTACTTTAAATCAAGGTTGCTTTAAATACGGCCATGCGGCTTTCAAATATATAAACATCGACCATAACGTTAAAACTACGGCTGTATAGAGCAATCCATACGCCAACATTTCTAGGGGTTGCCAATTTAGCAAGAACACTGAAATCGCAATCATCTGAAATGCTGTTTTATATTTACCAACGGTTGAAACCGCAACACTGGTACGCGCGCCTAATTCAGCCATCCACTCACGTAGGGCAGACACCGTGATTTCACGTGAAATAATTACAATCGCTGCAAAGGCCATCGAAATGGTCGGTTGCCATTGCACCAAGACGATCAACGCAGTTGCGACCATCAGTTTATCTGCAACAGGATCGAGAAAACGTCCAAATGCTGAAGTCTGATTTAAACTTCTTGCAAGGTAGCCATCAAACCAGTCAGTGACAGCTGCGATCACAAAAATAGCAGTCAGCAATATATGACGTGACATGCTTGCAGCATGCTCACCCACGCCCATTGCAGGTGGCCAGTACGCCACCAACAAAAACACAGGAATTAAAGCAATTCGTGCCAATGTTAAAATATTAGGAATATTCAGGATTCGACCTGTTGTCATAGACACCCCAGTTTTCCCCTCATGCACGATGAAAATGCAAAATAATTTGAGGATTTATCCATCGTTAGTTGCACTCACTTTATACGAAATGCCCCTCAGTGTCACTAGGCAAACACCGTAACAGTCTGTCGCGCAATCGCTATCAACTGGTTATTTTCATCCCATAAATGAGCATATTCTGTAGCGTATCCATCCGCTGCATAATCGGTAAATACTTTATATTTAAACCAATTATGTAAGTTTGATTGCAAGGGATGTACATAGGTCAATGTCCACGTTAAAGAACTAGCAGGTGCCATGGTTTTGTACATAGGCAGTACACCGGGCGGCCACATATCCATCGAGACCATTAGGTCAGCAACAGTCATCTTACGGTTATCATGACGTTCTGGGTTAAAACGCATCCAACCACTAAAGTCTGGCTTTTGACTTGCTGTACATGGATACTGCCCATCTACCCAGACCAAATCCATTTGCTGAAAGCACTGGGGTGCAAGTGGATGATGTTCGGCAATCTTTAAGCTGCTCACTTCAGGAAAATTGGGTGCTTGACGCTCCTGATTGACGACAATGCTTGATTCACGTGGAACACCAAAGCTCGCCAATAAAATGCTTTGTACGGCATCATCTTGCCAAAGTCGAACTTCAATGGTGGTGACGGATTTGCCCTGTCTTAAAATTTCCGCACTTAAACGCACGGGCGCCAATTGTACTGGCCCAACAAAGGTCACATTACAACTGAGTAAACGTCGCTGCGGATCGGCAATGGTGGCAACGGCTTTGTGCATCATCATGCCAGCCACTAAGCCGCCATAGATCGTACGCCCTTGCAACCATCCTTCTGGAATCTCAACCCATTCATTGTGTTCAATATGTTGATACAACTGTGCGAGTGACATCATCATCCCTGATCATATTTTTGATTTTTATATCATTGTATAAAAATTAAATGATGTGAATGATCAGTGACTCATGCGTCAATGATCATTTTGGCAAATTCAGGATTGACCCGTCATCGATTGGGCTTAGTTCGCGCTATTCATGCAGGATTTTATAAATGGTGCGCGCCATCACATCACCTAAACCCGGTACAAGTTTTAAATCATTTTCCGAAGCTTTGAGTACCCCCTGAATGCCACCAAAATGGGTCAACAGATCCCGACGACGTTTTGGCCCTAAGCCCGGGATCACCTCAAGTACCGAAGAGCCGCGCTTTTTATCTCGTTTCGCTCGGTGTTTGGTAATGGCAAAGCGGTGGGCTTCATCACGAACCTGTTGAATCAAATGCAGGGCTTTATGGTCTTCGGGCAATTGGATTTTTTCACCATCGGTAAAGTGCAATGTTTCCAGACCAGGTTTACGCCCCTCACCTTTGGACACCCCGACCATAAAGGCATCGAGCTCGAGCTCCTGCATGACTTCCATCGCCATGTGTAATTGACCTTTACCCCCGTCAATTAATAGCAAATCGGGTAGCATATGCTTTTTATAGCGGCGGGTCAGCGCTTGACGCATGGCAGCATAATCATCGCCTTCGGTAATGTCATTTATGGAAAATTGTCGATAGTCGCGCTTTCTTGCACCGCCAGCATCAAAGACCACACAAGACGCGATAGTTGCCTCACCCATAGTGTGAGAAATATCAAAACACTCAATACTGTCAATCGGCCGCCCAACGACTTGCTCTAACTGATGAAAGCGCTCATTCAATTCAAAATGATCAGCCAATTTACCTTTAATGGCGTGTTGCACATTCATTTGTGCAAGCTCTTGCCACTCTGCACGGGTTTCACGCACTTTATGTTTGATTTGAATTTTTTTATCAAAGTGCTGATGTAGTGCATCTTCCATGTCTTTGCGATCTGGAATATCGACATTGATGATGAGTTCAGTTGGAATCTCATCTGCAACTTGAAAGTAGAAATTGGCAATGAAGTCCGAGAGCATTTGACCTAGATCATCACCCTGCATATCAGGGAAATAACTCTTTCCGCCGAGCATTTTGCCATTGCGCACATGCATGATTTGCACACAGGTCACACCGGCTTGATAAGCAATGGCAATGATATCAGCCTCACCTTTGACTTTATAAATCGCTTGCTGAGTTTGCACATCACGCAGCAGCGCCATACGATCACGATAAAACACCGCCTTTTCAAACTCGAGTGCTTCGGCCGCAGCTTCCATTTTCCCAATCAGCTCTTGATTAAGCTCTTTGGTGTCGCCTTGTAAAAACCGAATCGAGTTATTGACATCTTCTTTGTAATCTTCGGGTGAGATCAAACCCACACAAGGCGCGGAACAGCGTTTAATTTGGTATTGCAAGCATGGTCGTTTGCGCTGCGAAAAATAGCTATTTTCACACTGACGCACATTAAACAGTTTTTGCAGCACCACCAAAGTGTCACGCGCGTTATAAGCACTCGGATAAGGCCCGAAAAACTTACCGGCCTGATGCTTCGCTTTGCCTCGCCCTGCGGCAATTCGTGGATAGGGTTTATCGGCTGAAATAAAGATATAAACATAAGACTTATCATCACGCAGCATGATGTTATACGGTGGACGATGCAGCTTAATCAGGTTTTGTTCGAGCAATAGGGCTTCCGTTTCAGAACGCACCACCAAGGTTCCAATATCATAAATACGGGCGACCAAGGCTTGCGTCTTGGGATGCTCAATGGTTTTCACAAAATAACTCGACACACGATTTTTTAAATTCTTTGCTTTACCCACATACAGCAACTCACCGTCTTTACCCAGCATGCGGTAAACACCGGGTAGAGTCGTCATATTGGCAAGAATTTTTTCAATATGTTCGCGTGCGTTTTCGTTCACTTTTGCCTTGTTCCGTCTTCGATATTGCTCTTTGACATGATGTGATGCTTTTACCTACATTTTCAAGCAATCCCGCAAATTTATTGTTGCTCATAGCAATGATCTGATTGCTAAAAGCTATTAATGCAAAATTCTAAATTTGCTATGCTCAAAACATCACGCTTTAGGAACATGATGCATGACGAACGCCAATCCCGCCATCCATGTCGTACACCCGACAACTTCGACGCATAGCACTGCTGAAAAAAACCGTTTGATGGGTAAGCCGCGTTTTCATTTTGAACCGCATGACGTTATGCAACGCCTAAAGCAACGGATCATTGGACAAGAAGCAGCATTAGACGAAATTGAAAAAATGCTGCATGTGGTCAAGGCTGATTTTTCCAGTCCTGAACGACCGCTCTCCGTAACCTTAATGCTTGGACCGACAGGTGTTGGTAAAACCGAAACTGTGCGTTTAATCAGTGAAGTGATTTATGGCCGACCTGATGCCTTTTGCCGTATTGATATGAACACGCTCGCACAGGAACATTATGCGGCTGCCATTACTGGTGCGCCTCCGGGCTATGTCGGTTCTAAAGAAGGCCATAGTTTATTTGATGAAGTTGCCATTGCAGGTAGTCATACCCGTCCGGGCATCGTGCTTTTTGATGAACTGGAAAAAGCGTCAACCGAAGTGCTTCGCGGCTTAATGAATGTGCTAGATAGCGGAAAATTAACCCTAACCTCAGGTACAAAAACCATCGACTTTCGTAATTGTATGATCTTTATGACCAGCAATGTCGGTGCACAAGCGGCACAGCAATATCTAGATAAGTTAAATTTTTTGCCCGAAAAAATACAAAAGGTTTGTCTCAAGCGCGTGCCGGTCAGCAGCATTATTGAAAAAGTCATGCAACGTAAATTCGACCCTGAATTTATTAACCGTATTGATCGTGTACTACAATATCAACCCGTTCAAGATGATGCCTTGCCCCGTTTGGTGGAGATTGAACTGGAAAAACTTAATCAACGCCTACAACATCAAAAACGCAGTATCAAACTCACAGATGCAGCCAAAGCACATTTTTATCAGAACCATGATATTCGTTATGGCGCACGACATTTAGCACGAAAAATGCGGGTCGAACTTGAGCCTATTTTGGCGGTGTATTTTTTGAATCATCCCGAACAAACTAAAATACACCTAGATGCACAACTTGGACAATTGGTTATTATTAAATAATTTACTGGTCTTTAAAAGGCATGCTCACATACCTTTATGCAGCATTCTTATATTTATTGGATTGGAACACCAATCGCTTTAGCAAAAGCTTGCAGATCTTTCGGTGAAACCATGACGAATTTGCGTTGTCCATTCTGTATATATTCAATTTTTAACCGTTTAATGGAAAGCGCAGGTGCCGCAGACAAATCCTGACTTGCACTGATGCGTTGGATATCCTGCAAAGGAATCTGCCAACGTAGAAACATGCTACGGATATTTAATTCTGTAGCGGAAATTTGATAACGTGTATTGAATATTGGCCACCACAGCAATAACACCGTCAAAATATACACCGCGGTATGAAGAGGATATTGTTGCATCGTGCCTTTGGCATGCATGGTGAGTAATAATTGAATGAGTAAACCGCTCATACAAACAATAAACGCCACCACCCACCAATCTTTTTTTGAACGAAAAACTTGCATCTTATCCCCCATCAACTGCTTTTATTCTATACAAGATTTTGAAGGATGCATCTGCTATTTCAGCTTTTATTTTTGCAGGAAATAAGCGTATTTATCACATTATTTTCAAGAATATAGAGATCCATTTAGCTCAAGTTTCGCTATTCATCTATTGTTATTTTTGGCGTTCTTTAAGCTCGGATCACGCTTCTTTCGGAAAGGGTTGTTCCTGCAAACGTTTATAATTCTTTTTCTCTTGATACATTTTAGCATCGGCTTGTTGTACCAAGCTCATGGCATCTACATAGCCTTGCTGATGGTCTGTTTGGCACAGCCCAATACTTAAACTTAAGCCTGCTTCCATTTCAGCCACAGCTTCTAATAAGCGTGGGATAAAACTCCCTTCCACATGCTTTTCACTGCAACCAGGCAAGACCAAACAAAATTCGTCTCCGCCATAACGGAAGCAATGATCATCTAAACGTGCAACCGACTTTATGGCCGCAGCAACCGTTTGTAGTACCTGATCTCCACGTGGATGACCTTGTTCATCATTGATCTTTTTAAAATCATTGATATCAATAAACACTACTGTTACGGGTTCATGATTACGCTGTGCGGTATATAAAATACTGGTCAATAAGGTCGATAAATGCCGGACATTTAACAGTCCTGTTAATGGATCGCGCTGTGAAAGTTCTTCCATTTCTTGTGCACGAAACTCTAGCGCATGCGCATACTGTTCCATTTTTTCACGGGAGACCTTCACCTCATTAATCAAACTCCATACATAGGTTTCCACCACCAATGTAGTGTCGAACATAAAGAGCTTTTCCAAGGTGTTAATAATCCGCTGATACTGTTCCGTATCATTAAAGGTACGCTGAATTAAGCGGAACAACATAGTCTTTAGGGTATGCACCGCAGAGAGATACAATTTCGGCTCTACACCTATACGCTTATGAACCAAACCAATCCGTAAACGGTTATTCACATAAGCGCTGTCATAGCGTCCCGAAAATAAGTCCAATAAATACTGGTGCTGCGCGCGTTGCAAACGCTTCAAGGTATCAAGATCACCAATCAAAGTGGCAATTTCTGGAATTGAGGTCTGATTTTCATAAAATTCATCGACCATACTGTCGAGTATTGGCGCCACAATTCCACCAATCGAAGCCAGTTCCGCCAGCTCTAAATCAGTCAAGCCAAGCAACTGTTTACGTCGTTCTATATCTTGCATCGAAATATGCATTTGATGCATCAATGTTTGGTTGGTTGCTTTCATGAATCGGATACCCTTCCCGCCAAATCAATCCCTTCAGGCGTTTACACAGGGTTTCTATGCAGTAGGTCTTCATGCCTGCATGCAAAGCTTCCACCGTTTTCACCCTTGGGTTTTGGCTATCATTGATGATGACGCTTTTCTTTCAGCTCAACGGTTTTGCATGGGCTTAAGTTCGGACGTCAACATCATATTCCTCGTCTATTGGCTCATTTTTTCTGGCTTATTCTGGCTAACGCTATTTCTGCTTTTGGCTGATTTGCTCTGCATGATTATTTTTATTCTGCTTGCACGATAACTGATATTTCGCTGACTGTCAGCATAAAAAAACGCCCCTAAGGGCGCATTTTTTCAATATTTATTCTACTTTTAAAATAAATATGGACGTACAAAAATCAGGAAGAACAGCCCCAACATCAGGAACCACTTTAAAAAGTAATACAGTGAACGATTGGTTTTTTTCAAGGCTTTGGCTTTTATGCGAATTTGATAGACATAGCCAAACACTTTATTTAAACCACCCGTTTTATCACCGCTTTCATTCGGTGAACTTGCAGCAGTCATGACATTTTTACCAAACCAATGGTTAAAAGCTTCCATCCACTTCGACTTTAATGGCCGTTCAACGTCTGCAAAGAAAATGATCCGGTTCTGATCCGTTTTATTTTCAGCATAGTGAATATAGGTTTCATCAAACACCACACTCTCGCCGTCACGCCATGAGTACCGCTGACCATCGACATCAATAAAACAACGGTCATCATTGGGCGTCAGTAAGCCCAAGTGATAACGCAATGAACCAGCATAGGGATCTCGATGACGGACTAAACGACTGTCGGGCGCCAACTCGGTAAACATCGCGGCTTTAATAGTGGGTAAATTTTTTAACAAGGCCGTAGTTTTTGGGCAAAGCTCAGCAGCCGAAGGATGAGCTGAGTCATACCATTTTAAATAAAAGCGTTTCCAACCGGTTTTAAAGAACGAGTTAAATCCAAGATCATCATAAGTACTCGATGCTTTGATGCCCCCTTTTTCATACAAGGCCTTGGCTTCATCACGAATCATTTCCCAGTTTTCATCTAAGACTTTTAAATCTTTAAAATGCTGCGTGTCGATATAGGGTTGACTCGGCACTTTTGAAAACATGTACATGAGAAAATTGATCGGTGCGAGCAATGTCGAATGATCAAAAAACTGACGATAAAATGAATGACGGACTTTACCGCGTTGCTGAATATAAAACGCAGAAATGACAAAGACCGCCAGGATAATCCACTTAATCATATGAGGACCTGGTGCTAATAAGCATTGTGCTTAATGAAAAATTAACTTTTGAGAACGCGGCGAGTATAGCATAGTGCTCAGTGATGCCTAAATAAGCAGCATAGAACACTGTGTCTCAGCAAAGATGGATGACAATGTTAAAAGTGAATTGACCATTCTGCCGAAAAATACACTTGCTTTTTTCTTGAATTTTTCTTTTGCATCTCAATCTATAGCTTACATTTATAAAAAAATGTGAACTGAAACATAAGCTTCAACATATTTAATTAGAGCGATAGCGATTAAAGGCAGATCCAAAGGCTATTTCCAAAAGAAATTTTGATGACCCTAGCGTCACGGCTTGATACAACTTGTTATGTTCTTTTTAGATATAGTTATCGTAAGATTAGCGAGGCATAAAGTGTACGCAGGAACCGCGTACTCGCTTCACAACATCAACTTAGAAGTCCTCCAAAATAAAGGAGATCAGGCATGATCCACGCTGGCAATGCCATTACCGTCCAAATGCTTTCGGACGGAATTGCAGAATTCCGCTTTGACTTACAAGGTGAGTCGGTCAACAAGTTTAACCGCGCAACAATTGAAGATTTTAAAGCTGCAATTGACGCTGTTAAAGCAAACGGTGACATCAAAGGTTTAATCGTTACTTCAGGTAAATCTACATTTATCGTGGGTGCAGATATCACTGAATTCGGTGACAACTTCGCTCAAGGCGAACAAGCGATTGTGGATTGGGCATTGCCTGTTCACGACATCTTCAATGCGTTTGAAGATCTAAACGTTCCTAAAGTTGCTGCAATCAATGGTATGGCATTGGGCGGCGGTTTTGAAATGTGCTTAGTGTGTGACTATCGTGTGATGTCAGATGCTGCACAAGTTGGCCTTCCAGAAATCAAACTGGGTATCTACCCTGGTTTTGGTGGTACGGTTCGTTTAAGCCGCGTGATTGGTATCGACAATGCGGTTGAATGGATGGCAATGGCTGCACCGAAAAAGCCGGCTGCTGCGCTCAAAGACGGTGCTGTTGATGCAGTTGTTGCTGCAGACAAACTACAAGACGCTGCAATTGACCTTGTGAAACAAGCGATTGCTGGCCGTGTAGACTGGAAAGCAAAACGTCAAGAAAAATTAGATCCTGTTAAATTGAACATGCTTGAACAAATGATGGCATTCAATACAGCGAAAGGTGCAGTTCTTGCAAAAGCAAATCCTGCTCAATACCCAGCGCCAAAACTTCTTCTAGACTCATTACAAGCAGGTGCAAGCCTTCCACGTGATGAAGCATTGAAAATCGAAGCGCAAGGTTTTGCTAAAGCGGCTGTGACTCCACAAGCAGGTGCGTTAATTGGTTTATTCCTTAACGACCAAATTGTGAAGAAAACTTCGAAGAAATATGAAAAAGGTGCTCACCCTGTCAACCAAGCTGCTGTACTAGGCGCAGGTATCATGGGTGGTGGTATTGCTTACCAAGCGGCAAGCAAAGGCACACCAATCATCATGAAAGACATTGGTAACCCACAATTGGCGTTAGGTATGTCTGAAGCGAACAAATTGTTGACTAAACAAGTTGATCGCAAAAAAATGACTGCGGCGAAAATGGGTGAAACTCTTGCGCGCATCCGTCCGACTTTAAGCTATGACGAGTTTAAAGAAGTGGACATCGTGATTGAAGCAGTAACAGAGAACCCTAAAGTTAAGGGTATCGTACTTGCTGAAACTGAGAAGAATGTTCGTGAAAACACGATCATTGCTTCGAACACGTCAACCATTTCAATCACACGTTTGGCTGAAAACCTACAACGTCCTGAAAACTTCGTAGGTATGCACTTCTTTAACCCAGTTCACATGATGCCATTGGTAGAAGTGATCCGTGGTGAAAAGACGTCTGCTGAAGCGATTGCAACGACTGTAGTTCTTGCTCAGAAAATGGGTAAAACACCAATCGTGGTTAACGACTGCCCAGGCTTCTTGGTGAACCGCGTATTGTTCCCTTACTTTGGTGCATTTGACCTTCTATTGAAAGACGGTGCTGACTTCCAACAAGTCGACAAAGTCATGGAAAAATTCGGCTGGCCAATGGGTCCTGCTTACCTCATCGACGTTGTGGGTATCGACACAGGCGTACACGGTGCGGAAGTAATGGCAGAAGGTTTCCCTGACCGCATGAAGCCTGACTTCAAAGGTTCAATTCAAACAATGTACGAAGCAAAACGTTTGGGTCAAAAGAATGACGTTGGTTTCTACAAATACGAACTTGACCGTAAAGGTAAGAAAGCCAAAGTGGTTGATCCAGTGGCTTACGAACTTGTGGCTTCTGTTGCAACTGCGGAAAAACGTGAATTTGATGCGCAAGAAATCATTGACCGTATGATGCTGACGTTCTGTAACGAAACTGTTCGTTGCCTAGAAGACAATATCGTAGCGACTGCTGCTGAAGCAGATATGGCGATGATCATGGGTGTAGGTTTCCCTCCATTCCGTGGTGGTCCATGCCGTTACATCGACCAAACAGGTGTCGCTGAATACGTAGCGCTTTGCGACAAATATGCGTATTTAGGTAAGGCTTATGAAGCGCCACAAATGTTGCGTGACATGGCTGCAAACAACAAAAAATTCTACGGTTAAGGAGCAACGTGAATGGCTACTTTAAATCCACGTGACGTTGTCATCGTTGATGGCGTACGTTCAGCAATGGGTAAAACCAAAAATGGTATGTTCCGTAACGTCCGTGCTGACAGCTTATCTGCTGAATTAGTACGTGCGCTTGTTGCTCGTAACCAGTTTGATACCAATGAAGTTGAAGACGTAATCTGGGGCTGTGTAAACCAAACCCTAGAGCAAGGTATGAACATTGGTCGTAACATTGCGTTATTGGCTGATCTTCCAAAGACTGTTGCAGGTCAAACAGTGAACCGTCTTTGTGGTTCTTCTATGCAAGCAATCCACACAGCGGCTGCGCAAATTGCAACCAACCAAGGTGATATCTTCATCATTGGTGGTGTAGAGCACATGGGTCACGTTGGCATGATGCACGGCATCGACATCAACCCAGAAGCGTCTAAGCACTATGCAAAAGCATCTAACATGATGGGCTTAACGGCTGAAATGTTAGGTCGTATGAACGGTATTTCGCGTGAAGAACAAGATGCGTTTGGTGTGGAATCTCATCGCCGTGCTTGGGCTGCAACACAAGAAGGTCGTTTCAAAAATGAAATCGTGGGCGTTGAAGGTCACGATGCAAATGGCTTCAAAATTCTGTGCGATATCGATGAAGTGATTCGTCCTGATGCAAACCTTGAAGCATTCCAAGCTTTACGCCCAGTATTCGATCCGAAAGGCGGTACAGTAACTGCTGCAACATCTTCAGCTTTGTCTGATGGTGCTTCTGCAATGTTGCTGATGTCTGCTGAACGTGCTCAAGCTTTAGGTCTTAAGCCACGTGCTGTGATTCGCTCTATGGCGGTTGCAGGCTGTGATGCTGCGATCATGGGTTACGGTCCAGTTCCAGCAACGCAAAAAGCGTTGAAACGTGCTGGCTTGTCAATTGCTGATATTCAAACGTTTGAATTGAACGAAGCGTTCGCAGCACAAGGTTTGTCTGTTCTTAAAGGCTTAGGCATTTATGACCAACAAGACCGTGTGAACTTGAACGGGGGTGCAATCGCTTTGGGTCACCCATTGGGTTGTTCTGGCGCACGTATCACAACGACTTTGCTGAACGTTATGGAACAGCAAGATACACAAATCGGTCTTGCGACCATGTGTATTGGTCTAGGTCAAGGTATCGCAACAGTGATTGAACGTGTTTAATTCTTAAATACGTGACTAAAAAGAACCCCGCTTTTGCGGGGTTTTTTAATAAAGATTTAATTAGATTATTAACACAATTTATGCATAATACGCATAGAAATCAAACAAAACCAAACAAGAGTTTCTATGAAAAATATTGTGTTACCACTGATCGCCAGTCTTGCATTTACAGGTTGTGCAACAACAAAAATCTCCGAAGAGTCGCGCCAAAAATTAAATCAGACCCAAGCTGCAATCCAAGTAAAACCTGTAGCGATTTTTGTGAACTCATGCCTTTTAACCAATGAATTAGGGAAAGATTTAGTACTCATCGAGCCTACTAAACTTACAAGTGAGAAGTTTATTCAAACTTTTACACAACAGTTAAACCAACATAATGTCACTGTTAGTACCTCTGCTACGCCGTTTATTTGTGGTTCAATGCCTGAAGAACAGCTAAAAAAATACGAATTTCAGGTTGATAGCAATTCTAAAAGAGCACCTATCAGCACATATCCTCTTCTAAATCAAAATAACACTATGACTGATGATCAGCGTGCAGCAGCATTTGCACTTACTCAGTTTATAGCCAAGACTGATGCTGTAAATTTAGCAAATATTCGAAATAGAAACGCAAAACTAGATATGCCTCAGCTTGATGAAACAACTGTCAAGACTTTAAAAGAATGGGCAAATTCAAATTATATTTTTTTAGTTTCTCTTGATGGATTGAATGCATCTGTAGGAAGTAAATTTGCAATGGGTGCCTTAAGTGTAGGTGTAACACTTGCAACTATGGGTGCAGGTGCTGGAATAGTTACAGCGTACATGCCTAAGGAAGGTCAGCAATACTCAGTTCGTTTATTAGACTTAGATAAGCAAACATTCGAATGGCATAAAGCTGACTTACTTAAAGGTAGAATCTACTCTACTAATAACCATAATTTACAAGCAGATCAAATCCTTAATCCATTGTTTGAAACTAAAGTAAATTAAGTTCAGGCTCAGATATAAAGTTGCATGCTGAGTACAACGCTTTTCAGCATGCAACAACAGAGATTTAGTGCTGAAATTTTCCACATTTAGGTTTAACAAGGGTCAGCTCTAAATAAGTTAAAAATTCATCTCGTTAAAATATTCTATGACCACGAAAAATAATCAACATCATATATCAACCTTAATTACTCATTTGGGTACATTTTATTAAATTACTCTATCTAAATATAAATGCCGCCAAACTAACTCAAAAATGGTTACCATTTTTCCATTATTAAGTAAATGTTGAGTTGATCCCCAACCCTTCAATTCAACATCCTACAATTCTAGGCTTAAAATTTTTGCGCCAGCAAAGTCGCAAAATGCTGTTTGATCCGATTTCCCTGCTCATCCACCCGATGCAGTTCACCGACATTTTCATTGTATTTCACAATCTTCCAGCCTTCATACAACGCACTTAACTCCCCTGCTTTAAAGCTAAATGGAAAGTCAGGCTGCGCAGGGAGATCAGGTGTATCCATCGCACAGACGATCAGGTTATAACCATTTACATTGGTGGCTTGCTGCATCTGCTGAATCAGTGGCTTCACTGTCTTGGCCTCTAAAAACATCATCACCACGGTACAGCAAATAAAATCATATTTCCCCGTAATGCTTTGGTCTGCATTTAAATCACGCTGCTGTACATGAATATTTTCAATGCCTTCCGCAGCGATCACCTCTTGCAGCTTGTGCAAACTGTGTGGATTGACATCCCATGCATCCACCTCAAAACGCTGCTCAGACAGCTGACTTAAGTACAGCGAATTACGCCCCTGCCCACAGCCGACATCCAAAGCACGTCCACCATGCAAATACGGTGTTGCAGCCAAAATTTCTGAGTGTGTTGGGCTGAGTTGATACTTTTTATAAAAATAATCCTGTGCTAAGCAATAAAAACTTAACTGACATTGCACATCGTCACTCGCAGAGACAATCTTGTGCCACGCCTGTGGTTCTATAAACGGTGGTGGCTGGTCTGGACTAAATACATGCCTGGAAAGGACATTTCCAGACGCATCCAGCATGGCAAAATTTACTTCACCTTGCAGCACGGTGAGTTTTGCCCATGTACCTACTTTGGTATTGTGCTGTTGTTTAAAACCTTTTGGAATCGACTGCTGCATCCACACAGGGAGCTGTTTATAACAAATAAGCTGCTGCATCTGACGTTATCCCTCATGCGACGTTATTTTTATGCCATACCAATGGCGGAAATGTATATTCACCATAACGGCTTTAACAGTGATTTTAAATCAGCTTTGAATTAAAAATTTCGAATGCTGTAGAATGTACGCTGTTTTTGTTTGTTTTTCTGCGTAACACCATGTTATCCGTTTGTAACATTGGTGGAATATTCACACAATCGAATCCCTCACTCTGTGCCGTGTAACCTAAGCGCTGTTGATAAGGCATAAAATTTACAATGCCTTATTTTAACTAAGTTTTATAGAGTGATGACTATGAACGCGATCAAAACTACTTTAGCTGTTGCTTTAGTTGCTGCTACAACTTCTGCTATGGCAACTACTGCTGTAGAACAAAAACCTGCGACTGCTGTTGAAGCTGTAAAAGCTCAAGCTGCACAAGCGAAAACTGCAACTGTAGCTGCTGCTCAAGCCACTCAAGATGCTGCTAAAACTCAAGTGGCTGTTGCAGAAAAAGCGACTCAAACTAAAACTTTAACAGTAAAAGAAACCACTAAAGCAAAAACTGCTGACATGAAAAAAGCAGTTGTAGAAAAAGCAGTAGCAACTAAAGAAACTGCAGTTGCAGCAAAAGATGCAACTGTAGCAAAAACTGTAGCGGCTAAAGACGTTGTTGTTGCGAACACTGTTGCAGCAAAAGACGCGACTGTAGCAAAAACTGTAGCAACTAAAGATGCTGTCGTTGCAAAAACTGTTGAAGCAAAAGATGCAGCTGTAGAAAAAGCAACTGATGCGAAAGAAGCTGTTGAAACTAAAACTGAAGAAGTAAAAGCTGAAGCGAAAAAAGACTGCGCTAAAAAATGTGCAGAGAAAAAAGCTGAAGCAGCAAAAGCTGAGAAAAAAGGTTTCTTTTCTTGGTTCAAAAAAGCAGCTTAATCGTTGATTAAATGCTAAAAAAAGATGCCTTCACGGCATCTTTTTTTATGCCCATTTAGACTGCAATACTGCTTTCTGCCAACGGAATAATCTTTTGATAAACAAACTGATTTTTCCCCTGTGATTTCGCCTGATATAGGCAGGCATCGACATGCTGTAGAGTCGTGGAGTAATTGGATAAACTCAACTGTTGAAACTCGGCCAAGCCCATACTAAAGCTGACATCTAGCTTTAATTGATCTTTTCGAAACGGCACATGTTCGCAGCGTTCCAAAATTGTTTCACACAACATTTTACCCTGTTCCAAATCGGCACCTTCGAGCAAAATTAAAAATTCTTCACCGCCCCAACGACTGATAAAACTCGCGCGTGGACTACAATTTTTTAAGATTTTTGCCAAATGCACCAAAACACAGTCCCCCATTTGGTGCCCATATTGGTCATTAATTTTTTTAAAATTATCGACATCGAGCAAAATGACACAGCCTTTATCAACCGCACCCTCTATAAATATTTGTTCTTTAAAGGCATGGCGATTTTTCAGCCCCGTCAACTCATCGCAAAAACTTACACGTTGCAAAGCCAAATACAGGCGTTTATTTCGTGCATATAGCTCACAAATAAACAGAAAAATGATCAGATAAATACCCAATGCCAAACGATAAGAACTGATCCGCGAGAGCATATGTACCTGTGCATCTGACCAATATTCCCCAGCCAATGGCATGGCACCATACCAGCCACAGATCAGCGTCATTAAACCAATCAGCCAGCAAAAAGTTTTGAGGTCGTATTTGATCGCGTAATAACACATCAATAAAGGCAAGACCATGCAGGCATAGAAGATCTGATCATTTGAGATCACATATTGCACGGCCAATGCCACGATCAGATAGCCATAATCTATCCACGGTACATTCATCCAGCGCTGAACACCAAATAATAAACACACCACAGCCAAACTTGTTGCAAATTGCTCTAGAAAATAATCAACAAAGGCAAAATATTGGTTGTCCATCTGAAAGCACGCCACGAACAAGAGGCTGCCTGCAAAAGCACCCACGATACTCGGAACAGTTAGCATCAGGGTTCGTTTAAAGCGGCGCTTTTTTAAATGGCTCAGTGCCAAATAGGCTTTAATAAATACCCAAATTTGAAATGCCGAAATCGCACACAGGAGAAATTTATCTTCTAAAGTTTTGGCGGGATCGACCATCAGCGAGGCCACAAAGATCGCACTAAAAGCATAGAGCACGATCAGTAAGTCGTGGCTTAAATGCTTCCGCATTAAAATCATGCCATAGGCCGCGAATGCATTTACCACCCAAACAGGGCTAATAAATAATTCATAGGTATAACCTATCGACACCAATGAAACCGCACATATGGCAAGCCATAGCAGTATTAATTTTTTCATACGCTAAAAAAATCGTCTCTAAAAATGGCGATAAACCTTTCATTCAAAGCCAATCGGTCTAAGGTTATAGAATGCTTGCAAGTTCAATACAGCTCAGCTTCTTATGCGTTATGGGCTGCTGGCTAAAAATTTATGCTTAAATTTTCGGCGTATTTTAAGTGATTTAAGTCACACTATTGATTAATAGTTGTATTAAATTTGCAATTTAAACAATCGAAGACTGTTTTAAAGCCAATGTTTTTTGCGTTATTCATGCTAGTTCGGAACTCAGTTCCCAAAATGATGCTCGATAGCAACAAAAAAGCCATCCGCTAAAGGATGGCTTTCACTTGCATAACATGTCTCGAAGCTGTGCTGAATAATTTGAATGAAAAGGACTTATTTTAAAATTTGTAATTGTTCCATCAACCAAGCCATGTATTTATCTTGATCCATAAAGTCAGGCGCCGTCCCTGTATCCAAACTATAAAATTGTTGATTAAATTCAATCACAATCTGTTCAGTCAGATGCCAATCTTCAATCATGCGAAAATACTGACTGAAGAAAAAACGGTTCTTGCCCCAGTTGTTTAAACTTTCCAAACGTGGATATTGGCGGTTCGCGATAAAGTCGATATAGACCTGCTGAATATCATCAAAAATCTGAATAGCTCGCATGAGCATGGACCTCTATATGATGTAAAACCCTGCTATAAGCCACTTTATCGCGCAATTTTGAAAGAGTGATGACAGTCAGTTAAAGCTTTTGTTTCAACTCTGAACGGTTCTTTTGGCGGATCTCATCCATTTGCGCATTGAGCGCTAACATCTCTGTATAAAGCTGATTAAACTGCTTTAAAGGCGCATCTTCATAGAACATAAATAATTTATTTTTCTTTTCCCATTTATTGGCTTTCAGCACAGCAAAGAGCTCATCAGCCTTCGCCAAGCTTTGCTTTTCTAACTCAAATAAAGCATGCGACTCATCACTATCACGACTGTCTCTTAAACTCTGGGCAATTTGCTGACGAAACACCTGTTTGACCGCCAACTGTTTGGCCTGAGCTAAACCATTTTCCTCTTGCTGAGTGGTTTTTTGCTCATAAGCATCGACCACAGCATGCACCTGTTGCAGCATTTGCTCAGTCTCTTGATATTGGTTTTTTTTATCTTGCAACAAGCGATCGATGTCGAGAAATTTATCCCAATTCAGTGCTTTAAGATCACGAATATATTGATTCCGCGCTTCTGCACGCTGCAGCATTTGGCTCAAAATAAAATCCGACATGATTTTATAATCACCCGTTAGCCGTGCATCTGTCACATTGAGTTGTATCGGCTCTTCCCAGTGCTGAGCTTGCTGAAAAATTTGCTCGGTTTTTTCGCGCAAAACCGTTTCATAGGTCGAGAGTTGCACAGCTTCTTTTTGCTGTACTGAATATTGATAAAACATCCATCCAAAGACCAATACCGTAGCACTGGCTAAGACAACAAAGATACGCGGCATAATGAGCTCCGAATGCCCTTTTATTCAGTTTAACCAAAAGTTTGAAGGTTGACGATAAAATAGCCATGCTTTTTAAGGAGGCTATTTGAAAACATCAATATAGAAAGTCTTAAATTGCGCATGTCATCAAAACGAAAATTCATGGATAAAACATGAATTTTCGCCTTCAATTTGCTGTAGAGATGTATTCGATTATGGGGTCTTGATCGGATTGGTATTTAACTGACGGTCAATATTGCCAAGATTGATTTGATCACGACTGATTTGCACATTGGTCGCATTTCGGTCTATCCCAAAGGGTTGCAACATAATATATAAACCATTGCGTGGGTCAGAAGACTGCAAACCTGCGGCAATATCTAAAACATGCTGCTGCATCAAAGGTGATAAATTGGACATATCAGGCACTGCTGTCGCAGGCAAGACATCTACATTTGACACGATTGTTGCATCGACACCTTTGTTTTGCGTATCGCGCTCAAGTTGCATCACCCGTTGCTGTAAGGCTTTACGGCGATCCACCTGCTCTTGATACTCAACAATGCCCGTCTCTGCACGCATTTCACGCTCTGCCATAATGGTTAAAGCAGGCATCTGGATAGCTTTTTGTTCGGTATCCTCAGCTTTTGTAGTGACTTTTTCCGCAGCCAAAGTACTCATAGCCGTCATTGCTGCGCTAACAAAAACCAAAACAGAAACAGATTTAGGGAGATTCATCATGTTCATTCCGAGAGATTTAAAAATAGAAAATTGAAAAAATTTACACTGCCATTATTGTATAACAATTAATCAATTTACCAGATTTAACCCCGACAAACGGCAGGAGAGCACAGCTTATTTAAACCTCACTTTGCTCATTCTAGACTTGAGATATCGTCCTTTACCTATCTGCATTGCCGCTGCTTTTTCTCTTTTATACTGTTCCAATTCTTAATAGTACAGGAAATGACAAAGCAAACTCTTGCTGCGGATGACGACTAAAGAAGTCATGCAAAGCTGCACATGGCTGAAGTGTCGGATGTTGCTGTTGGTAGTGTTTTAACCCAGACCATGTTTGCAGATAGTCTAAAATTTGCTGTGAACTCCACCTGTAATTTAAAAACAACTGAGGTGTCGCTAACTCCTGAAATGGAAACGGAATACTACGATATTCTTCATCGATGTAGCGACGTTCAGCGTCCCAATAGCCCTTTAAAGTGACAAAATACAGATCCTGTAAAAGCTGGTTTAATTCCGCGTGTTCAAATTGAATCAGACCATAGCCCACAATGGCGATGTGACCATGGGGTTTCAATACTCGTCGTACTTCTGCATAAAAGGCAGCAAAATCGAACCAATGAATCGCTTGCGCGACTGTGATTAAATCCACTGAATGGTCAGCAAGCGGACAATGTTCTGCGCTAGCTTGCTCATAACGTACATTGTCTAAATTGGGTGCTTGTGCCAATTGTTCGGCACTCAGATCTGTCGCTAAAACCTGTTGAAAATAGGGCGCCAAACCTTTGGTAAATTGACCTGAACCTGCACCACAGTCCCATGCCAGTTCACGCACGGCAACATGCTGCAAGATGCTATCGACGACTTCAGCAGAATAACTTGGACGTGATTGTTGATACAGCGCACTCCCTGTAGAGAAAAGGTCTTTCATTGCGGAGATTCATTGTTTATTTTTTTATCAGTTTAATCGAATTTTTAGGGTCGGAAACTAGCACTTAAGTCATAGCTTCAGCGATAAAATTTGAGCTTCAAATATTTACTCAATCACGTGCTGTATATAAAAACTGGTCTGTGCAATCGGGCTTAATTGATCATTCATTTGATAATATTTCACATCATAATGACCAGTTTTCCATCCAGTCATGGGATAGAAACTCACCCAGTTTTGTTGCTGTTGCTCACTAACTTTGCGTGGCGTAAAGAGCAGCACTTCACCGCTATCACGATGCGTCCAACGCACCATAACTTGCGTATTGTTTGGAACTTTACCCATGGTATCAAAATGTGCATACAACGGCTGTGTGACATAGATTTCACGAGGTAAAACTTGATCTACATCTGTCTGTGATTGATCAGTCACATACGCTTGCCCTGCCAATCGCTGCTGCGGATCATTTTTGGCTTGTAGAAATTCGTCTAACATCTGCTGCGCAAACTGCTGCTTATTTTGAATCCCTGCAAAACTGTAATTGGGAAATGCCTGCTGTAAATATTGCCCCAATTGTTGATCTGAAGTCTGCTGAATAATCCTCTTTAGCTGAAGATGTTGGCCTTTGAGTTGTTGCTGTATATCTTTAGAATGAGGCTGATCCGAGGCATCTTGATCTAAAGCCAAGAGTGCCACAGGATTATTCGTCGCCAAAGAGACAAGCGAGTGCTCAGGTGGCGGCGACGTCAAGCTTGGTTGGTCATTCCACGATGCCGCAATATAGCCCAGTGCAAAACAGAGCAGTCCAAGCGCCGCATATTGAAGTCGCTTCAACTGTCACTCCACGAACCTATGTTCATTTGATTAAAAGCCACAGCGGAGCACTTCTGTGCCGACAATATATTCACCAGAGCTCATCGTCGTACCCGTATTAATCACCTGATTTAAGCTAAAGTTAGATCCAACTTTTAATTTAAGCAGACCATTATCACATGCAGCAGTTATTCTGCTGCCCGATTTCATGTTGGATACACAGCCCGTTTTGGTCACGGCATAAATTGTTTGCCCTGTGGAAATACTGGTGCTGCACGATGCTGTGATTATTTTATCGAGCGATGATTCACAAGAAGAACAATTGCCATTATCACAAAGCGCTGCTGCATTTTCACTTTTACATTCATAGGTCACACCATTTTTAATAATGGTTTTAGAATAGGAAGAATCGACATTACTACCGCCCCCGCCACCACATGCGCTCAGCAAGACACTCATGCCGACCAAAACAGGAAATAATATTTTTTTCATAACCTTAACCCTTATTTTTTAATAATTTTCTAATAGCCATTGGGCTCATCATCTGGCATCGATTGTATCAGTTAAATTGTGCGAAATATCAACAACTAAAAAACTGCAGACGAAAAAAAACCTCAAACAATGGTTTAAGGTTTTTTCGAATATGGTGGCGAGACCCAGGATCGAACTGGGGACACACGGATTTTCAATCCGTTGCTCTACCTACTGAGCTATCACGCCGATGCGGTGTATTAAGCCGTATCTCAGTTAATTAGTCAATCATATTTATAAAAATATTTTTCGTATGCATATTTTTTAGGCAAAAAAAATCCCTGATGGGATCAGGGATTGATAAACTGAAAAATCAGTTTTGAATATGGTGGCGAGACCCAGGATCGAACTGGGGACACACGGATTTTCAATCCGTTGCTCTACCTACTGAGCTATCACGCCGATGGGGCGTATTAAACAATTTAAGCTGGATGCCGTCAAGCATAAGCATGGGCTTTTTTCTCAAATGTTTATTTTTAAATCAATATTTCACACTAATCGCTTACTTTTTGTCTTATTTACATTTAAGTCTGAGTCAATTTAATTATTCAGACGAAAAAAAGACAGCACGGAGACTGTCTTTTAAAAATTGAACTTTACTCAACTACGTCAATTTTACCAATGTGTGCTAAACAACGATGTATCGCGCCACAACCCGGCTCAAAAGTCTTCACCCCTTTTTCTTCTTCCATACGGGTAGCCTCACTGACCAAGCGCTCTGCAACACCACGCCCACGATTTGCAGGGTGTACCACAATATATTCAAGGGTTTTGCTTTCACCTTGGCCTGTACACCAAATCGCGCCAATCAATTTTGTATTAAATTCTGCAGTATAAACTAAGGTATACTGAGCTAAGTTCTGCTCAAGTTGTTCAATCGCATCGGAACCGTCGCTAAACTCAGGGCTGGTGTCATACAGTCGCTCAAGCTGGCTGCGCACTTCATCATTTTCCAAAGAAGTATAGGCATGTACGGTAATAGGCATTGATAAACCCTCCTGAGCAATCTAATATGCGGTGACTTTTCGTCACAGCGAAAATATTTTTACATCAATCATTTTGACGTATTTGAGGAACGTGTCTATGACAGATCGTATCAGTGAAGTGGTAAGAAACACCAACGAAACCAAAATTCGAGTTCGTGTGAATCTTGATGGTACTGGTCAAGGCACTTTAAACACTGGTGTTCCATTTTTAGATCATATGATTGATCAAATCAAGCGACATGGTCTGTTTGATATTGATATTCATTGTGATGGCGATCTTGAAATTGACGATCATCATACCGTAGAAGACTGTGGGATTACACTTGGCCAAGCCTTTGCTCAAGCACTGGGCAATAAAAAAGGTTTACGTCGCTACGGTCACTTCTATGCGCCGCTGGATGAATCACTGAGTCGTGTTGTGGTGGATTTATCTGGCCGTCCGGGTCTGTGGATGGATATTCCATTCACTCGCGCACGCATCGGGACTTTTGATGTGGATCTTTTCTCTGAATTTTTCCAAGGTTTTGTGAACCATGCGTTAATGACGCTGCACATCGACAACCTAAAAGGCAAAAACAGCCACCACCAAATTGAAAGCGTATTTAAAGCCTTTGCCCGTGCATTACGTATGGCGTGTGAAGTTGACCCGCGTGCCGAAAATACTGTTGCGTCTACCAAAGGAACATTGTAATGACCCGTATTGCCCTTCTTGACTATGGCATGGGAAATCTTCACTCAGCAGCAAAAGCCCTCGAACACGTGGGTGCAACTGTTGATGTCACCAATGATCCTAAGCTGATTGCACAAGCAGATAAAATTGTGTTCCCCGGTGTGGGAGCAATGCGTGACTGTATGCAAGGCATGCATGATGCAGGCATTGATGAAGTGGTCCGTAAAGCGGCATTTAATAAACCTGTGCTTGCGATCTGTGTCGGTATGCAAGCCCTAATGCAGCATTCCGAAGAAAATGGCGGTGCAGATGCATTGGGTATTTTTGAAGGTTCGGTTAAACGCTTCCCTGATGTAGAGGGATTAAAAGTGCCGCACATGGGCTGGAACCAAGTGCATCAGGCAGACCCAAGCCACCCGATGTGGAAAAACATTGAGCAAGATGCACGTTTCTATTTCGTACATAGCTTCTATGTAGAGCCGCAAGACTCAAGCATTGTCGCTGCTACCTGTGACTATGGTTTGGAATTTTGTACCGCAATTCACAAGGAAAACTTGTTTGCGACACAATTTCACCCAGAAAAAAGTCATACAGCCGGTCTGCAATTGCTGAAAAACTTTGTGGAATGGGATATTTAAAATTCCTTCGCCGCAAAAAAGCCCGCTCCTTGCGGGCTTTTTTGTACTGTTTATTTTTCATCCTTTTATTTTAGAATTTGCCTACTTATAAAAATACCAAAGCCTAGGAATAATAATGAATACCTTCACATCTGACTCACCGACCCAAGCCAGTGGTCGCTTTAGCCGTCGCGCATATCTTGCATGGAATCTACTACTCGGCATTATTTTTACACTAATTGCTGTTGTGGTCGGCCTGCTCATACCCGGTGCGCAAAATGCGTTGACTGAGGGTGCAATGTCGACGCCACTCATGATTATTTTCTTTATCATGTATGCCATCGTCATTTATTACAGCGTCATTTTCTTAATCCGTCGTTTACATGATCGTGACCATTCTGGATGGCTTGCACTGCTGATCTTAGTTCCTGTAGTGAATATATTATTTGCGCTCTATGTGTTATTTGCATCGGGTAATAGCGGTAGTAATAGCTTTGGACAACCACGCCCGACCAAAGGCTGGGAAACAGTGCTGGCTGTTTTGTATATCGTGGTGTTTATAGTCGGGATACTTGCTGCGATCATGATTCCGTCTTACCAAAACTATGTGATCCGCTCTCAGCAAACCACGATTCAACAACAATAATGATAAATCATTAAATGCCGCCTAGATCACTCTAAACAGCAATACATCTACTCAAACAAGCTCACACATGTGGGCTTTTTTTGTACTTTACCTTTATAATCAACGCGCTTTTTATGTTCAGGATCAAATCCTGTACTTTTTCACATTTTTATGTCGTTTTTAGCTCAATTTTTGCGGTTAAAAATGAATGATAACAATACTTTTTACGATAATTTAAGATCATTAAATATGAATAATTCACCCACTATAAACTCTGGCTGGAACCGTGACGGTCGTTTTAATCGCATGTCTTTTATCGGTTGGAATGTCTTCTATGGCCTCATGCTGAGCATATTGATGCTACTGATTGTCAGCATGATGCCCAATACCCTCAATGCCCTAATAGCTCATGCTGAAAATCCAATGACGCAAGTGATTGGATTGATCCTAAATATTTTAATGCTGATCCCTTTGATGATTTTTTCAGTGCGTCGTTTGCATGACTTTAATCTCTCAGGCTGGTTTGCACTCTTAGAGTTGATTCCGTTGCTCAATATCGTCATGTGCATTGCGCTGATGCTCATCCCGGGGTCTGCAAATGCCAATCAATATGGCGAGCCACGTACATCCAAAACATGGGAGGTGGTCCTCGCCTTTCTCTTTATCGGTTTATTCTTACTGATCTTGGTAAATGTATTATTTACTGCGCGTTTTCTATTTTAAGTCGTCACTGACTTTAAGCCTATTGGTCACTGTCATAGCAACGCGCTATGACAGGCAGGTGAGTCAATGGCTCATGCTCAACGCCACATCTCGGTATTTGCATTTCCCTACTAAACGCTCTAGGCTGCAACAACAAGCCTTTGAATTGAATCACAATGACTGATGCTCTACTGACACCTATTTTGCCAACAAAAGAACAGATTAAAGATTTTCCATTGTTCCAAAATTTAGTGCCAGAGCAGATCCATGTCATTCACAATGCAGAACAATGCCAACACTGGGCCGATGAATTGCAGACGACTGCCTTATTCGGTTTCGACTCTGAATCTAAGCCGACTTTTCGTAAAGGTGAGGTCTCTACTGGTCCACATTTAATCCAACTCGCTACGGCGCAACAGGCGTGGTTGTTTCAAATGAACGAATGCACTTGGGATTTTTTAAAGCCGATCTTGAGTAATCGTGATCAAATTAAAGTGGGTTTTGGCTTAAAAAATGATGCGCATTTATTTAGTAAAAAAGGCATCGAACTGAATAGTGTATTGGAACTCTCCAAGTGCTTTGCTTCTTTTGGCTTAAGCCAACCTTTAGGTTTAAAAAATGCCATGGCACTGCTTTTTCGTGCGAATTTTCCAAAATCTAAATCGGTCAGCACCTCGAATTGGGCCAAAAAGCGCTTAAGTCCGGAGCAAATTCGTTATGCCGCTGCCGATGCCTATGCCCCTGTTTTGGTCTTTGAAGAATTATTACAACGTGGCTTATTACCCAAAACCATTCCCAATACTTCTCTCAAACTAAGAATTCGTCCGCACATGAATTTATAAATCCTTAATTATTTTAATGATTTAATTTATATTCAGCGATGTAACCGCTCTGTAACTGGATATTGCCCCAATCTATGGCATGACCAAGTGCAAAGATCGGCTGAAGAGTGCCAATGAATTTGCAGTTTATTTGCACTAGAGATTTAAACAGTACGTTATTGCCTTAAAAATAGTCACAGCACAGTCTAAAAACAATAAAATCGCACCTTTTAAGTACATTTATATCTTTGATTTAACTCATTTTAATTACATTAATATACATTTATATTTTTATTCAGCTAAGGTTTTGATCTCTCTGGGTTTTCTAGCAGAATTACATGATTTATCTCCTTCTTTCTATACTTTCATAATTTGTTTTCATCAATCTCCTTTTGCTAAAACAAGTCTGCCAAATACATAACACATCATAATTTAAAAGCTTGGAGAACCTGACATGTTGAACTTATTTACAGGAAAAATCAGCGGTGTACTCAGCCTGACTTTACAAGGGATCAGTAAAGCGGTTGGACTGGTTTTAAATACTGTTTTAGATACTGTAGACAGCGTATTAGAGACCGTAAGTAGCTTAACAGCGCCCTTAACGGATGCACTGACTGAGCTTCCGCTCATTGGTGGGACCATCGAAAAAGTACTCGCGGTTGAAAATCAGTTGGTTGGCACCTTAGGTGATGGCTTACATGCGGTAGCCGATCAACTAGCGACAGGTGATCTTCTCGGCGGTGTACAAACCGCTCTCAATGGCGTAACTGGTGTGGTCGGCCAAACCGTGACGGAAGTTGCAGGTTTGGTTGATCATCTCAGTGGCGTGGCTGCACCAATCACAGATGTACTTTCTGACCTGCCATTGCTGGGCGGTCTATTGGATGCAGTAGGCGAAACTACGGGGAATTTAACAGGCTTGTTGGCTGAAACGGGCGCCTATGTAGCCAGTATTGATCCTACCGAATTATTAACATCCGTCCTGAATGATCCATTAGCAAGTGTAGGTGGTGTCGTGCAAGATGTTTCAGGCACTTTAGATGCCTTACTGGATGACATTGCACCAATTACATCGATTGCCACTGAACTTCCTGTAGTCGGTGATCTCGTTCAAGTGGTCGGTGAAAGTACCACAGCCCTCAATCAAGGCTTATACGATGTCGGTAGCTTACTTCAATCCGTAAACAGCGATTTATTACAAACAACCGCTTATGTTTAATGACTAAAAACACTAATACACAGCGCATTTTTATAGACCAAGAATAAAATCCAATCCTCTATTTACACTGGCCTGACACATGTCAGGCTTTTTTAATTCATCAATTCTGATATTAGCATTTAGTGAATAGCCGTTTATTTGATAAGATTAGGCACAAATTCATTCTTAATTTGATTGAGCAAGGAGCGAAAGCATGCTGATCATCCCTGCAATTGACCTGAAAGATGGCAAATGTGTCCGTTTAAAACAAGGTCGTATGGAAGACGATACCGTATTTTCTGACGATCCAGTGGCAACTGCACAGCATTGGGTAAATGAAGGCGCGCGTCGCTTACATTTGGTAGATTTAAACGGTGCTTTCGCTGGTACACCGATTCATAAGCCTGTGGTTGAAGCGATTGCTAAAGCACAGCCTGAATTGCCAATTCAAATTGGTGGTGGTATCCGCTCTCTTGAAACCATTGAACATTACCTTGATGCAGGCGTCTCGTTTGTCATCATTGGTACAAAAGCGGTAAAAGAGCCTGAATTTGTTGAAGAAGCGTGCAAAAAATTTGCAGGCCATATCATTGTCGGTATCGATGCCATGAACGGCATGGTAGCAACGGATGGTTGGGCAAATGTCACTGATGTGAAAGCTACTGATTTGGCAAAACGCTTTGCAGATGCCGGCGTATCGAGCATCGTCTACACCGACATCGCACGTGATGGCATGATGCAAGGTGTGAACGTTGAACAAACCGTAAACCTTGCAACATATTCAGGCTTACCTGTTATTGCATCTGGTGGCGTGACTAACCTTGACGACGTACGTAACTTAAAAGGCCAACCGGGCATTTTAGGTGCGATTACTGGTCGTGCAATTTATGAAGGGACATTGAACCTTCGTGAAGCTCAATTACTGCTTGATCAACAAAGCTTGTAATATACCCGAGCAGAAAAGAGGTCTTCGGGCCTCTTTTTTTATTTCTCCTCTTTGAACATTCAAATACACATGCCAACCGTCCAATCTGCTTGGAAAGCCAAGTTTCCGCAGCTCGCACTCATCCTGATTACCATGATTTGGGGTGCCAGTTTTATCACCGTGCAATACGGTTTAAATTTTAGCAGTCCCGTGCTGTTTGTCGGTCTACGTTTTGCCGCAGCAACACTGGCTGTGAGTCTTTTATCACTCAAATATCTTAGACACTTTTCTCAATATGATGTCATTGCGGGCGCAAGTATCGGCGCGGTGATTGCGATCGGCTATGCGACGCAAACAATCGGCCTGCAAAGCATCAGCAGCAGTGAATCGGCTTTTTTAACAGCGCTGTATGTACCGCTGGTGCCGATTTTTATGTGGCTCTGTTTTCGGCATAAACCGCATGTAATGACATGGCTGGGTGTGTGTTTGGCTTTTGTTGGTTTGGTCTTTTTAACTGGTAATGGTTTTGGCGCTATTCAGCTCAATTTTGGACAAATCATTACGCTGCTCGGTTCGATTGCCATTGCCTTTGAAATTATCTTGATCAGTTATTTTGCGCCCCGCGTCAATCTGCGCAGAGTGACGGTTCTACAACTGGCATTTGCCTCACTGTTCTGTTTTTGCTTTGCTCCACTGGTAGGTGAAAACACATTGCCCAAATTTGAATGGCCATTAATCGCTGTACTGTGCGGATTGGGGCTGGCCAGCGCCGTGATTCAACTGGTGATGAACTGGGCGCAGCGTATGGTTGATCCTGCACAGGCGGCAATCATCTATGCAGGTGAACCGGTTTGGGCCGCAATCATTGGGCGGCTTGCGGGTGAACGCTTAACACCGCTCGCTCTCATTGGCGGACTGTGTGTAGTGCTTGGTGTGATTGTGAGTGAATGGCGGCCGAAATGGTTAAAGAAACGCTAATTTCTGCATCCTCTATTAGATCAAAAAAGCGACTCATAAGGTCGCTTTTTTGATGCCAAGATTTTTATGCCAAAAAGTTTTGAACTCGCATTACTCATACATCGGTCGGTTGTCATTGACACGGATTAAACCTTTAATCGCGCGGTACACAATCCATAACCAAGACAGTCCGATCACCGTGACGCAGAAGGTACTCGCTCCCAGTGCTACACCTGCAAAAGCATTGGCATTATTGCCAGTAAAGAACAGAAAAATAAAAGGCACGAAAGCAATGATATTCCAAATGAGATACCACCAAAACGTACGGATCTGCCAAGTAAAATGGCTTTCAAAAATCGTGCCGCGCACATCACTGCGTTTGACGTAATTGATAATCAACGCGAGGACCGCAAGCAAGCCGGCAGAAAAAATCGCCACAATATAAAGAATATACAAAATAATCGTGAGCAGGCGGTTTGGATCTTTATCAATGGAATAATTCATTTCGCTCTCCGTCATGATGATTTTGCGGATCATTCCACCCTAGATATGCAGGATATTAAATGGTGAAATTAGCCATAAAATCAGTAATATGTTAAAGGCTATGGTACAGAAATATATTTTTCGAAACGGTTGTTTTTGTGTTTTATGCCGCAAACGTTGCTGAGCCAGCCATGCCGCCGGCCACCCACCTAAAAAAGACAAAAGATGCAGTGTATTTTCTGGCACACGTCGGTTCCCTATTTGCGCAGCTTCTTTATCTTGAGCATAGAACCAATAAGTCAGGACATTAATAATACTCACAAAAAGCAGCACTATGCCACTGAGTAAACCCGCCACAGATAAGCCCGCCAAGGCTAGGATATACACAATGCACAAGATTTGCATCGGCTGTGCCTGACGCGGCATCTGCACCACATTTTTTTTATTGGGACGTTGTGTAGCTTTGGTTTGTGAGGCTTTTAAATAATGCACTTGCTGCGCACGAAAGCGTCCGCGTTCGTCTAAGATCACAGCATAATCCAACGCGCAGCCCACGATTGGTCGTGGGCCGGGACGGGAAAAATCTTTAATGTGCAAAAATACGCGATCTTTGGTGCTATCGTTCGGTTGAATGAAGCCGTAGCCCTTGTCATCAAACCATTCTACTAAGCGTCCTTGATCACGCATGCTTTTCCCTCTCGTTGTTTTTAAAATTTATGCTGTGACGAATTTTAATCGTTCAATCAGCATATTACGCATTTCAGCAGGGTTTTTCTGCAAAATATCATCCCCTGTACGGCCTTCTGCAGCATTTTTCTGTGCCACCTGTAAACGCATCATCCAGAAGCGACCCGCCGCCATCGCCAAATATAACTCTAGGCATGATTTTTCATCTGCGGTTAATGGACGCACGCTTTCATAGGCATTTAAAAAGGCAATGGCTTTGTCTTCATTCAAATGTACATCAGGATATTCAGTACAAAAGTCATTTAAAGTAATAGCAATAT
The DNA here is from genome assembly GCF_013420005.1 of Acinetobacter sp. YH12040. NCBI lineage: Bacteria > Pseudomonadati > Pseudomonadota > Gammaproteobacteria > Moraxellales > Moraxellaceae > Acinetobacter > Acinetobacter sp. YH12040. Next base: position 184,289 of record NZ_VOZB01000004.1, on the reverse strand, counting down.
CAAACAAGAGTTCGTCTTTGTTTAACTCATAAAAGTCTAAAATGCCGTTGAGTTGATCGCCGTCAAATAGAGTATTGTCACGGAACAGATCAGAATGAATAAAACCGGTAGGACGGTCTGGATACATCGCCGTTAAGATGTCATATAAGCCCAACAGATTGTTAAGTAACGTGGTATCTGCTTCATTTAATGTTGGACGAATATCACGTGAAACTTGTAACCAATAAGCATGATCACGATATTCTGCACGTTCCAAAGGGAAATCTTGTAAAGCCACATGCATTTTCGCTTGGGCTACAGCAATCGCTTCTGCTTGCGCTAAGCTCGCAGGCATGGGATGTTGACCTTGCATGCGTGGCGCAATCTGTGCAGGTTTATCCTTTAAGCTATTAATCGCTTTACCCGAATGATTCAGTGGTACAGGCACAGCTAGACCAGCCTGCCCCAAGTGTTCGAGTACAGGCACCAATTCCCCTGCACCTTGCTCGTCCATCTCTTCAAAAACGGTTAATACATACTGCGTGCCATTTTCGCAAACAATAAAATAGTTGGTATTTTGAATACCGCCTTGAATCGGAATCAGGTCAATCACCTCCAGTCCATAAGGTGCTGCAAAATCCTGAACTTCCTTTAAAGTCAAAGTGGTATAAACCGACATAGAAAACCTGCGAAAAAACTTACATATTTTTGATAGAATAACCGCTCCGACTACTAAGGTGTAGCATCTAAGTCGCGAAGTTTCATAATCGGCTGTTATTTTTGGAAAAAATTATGCTTGCTAAACGTATTATTCCTTGCCTCGACGTGGACAACGGTCGTGTAGTGAAAGGTGTTCAATTTCTTGATATTCGTGATGCAGGCGATCCAGTTGAAGTTGCACGCCGTTATAACGAACAAGGTGCGGACGAAATTACCTTCTTAGACATTACCGCAACCTCAAATGGTCGTGATACCACTTACCGTACAGTAGAGCGTATGGCTGAGTCTGTATTTGTGCCATTAACAGTCGGTGGTGGCGTGCGTAAAGTAGAAGATATCCGCCTGTTATTAAATGCCGGTGCGGACAAAGTTTCGATTAACTCTGCGGCTATTTATAACCCTGAATTTGTACAAGAAGCCTCTCAGCGTTTTGGCGCACAGTGTATTGTGGTTGCTATTGATGCGAAAAAAACCGGCGACAATAAATGGGAAATTTTCACCCACGGTGGTCGTAAAGAAACCGGTATCGATGCCATCGAATGGGCAGTAAAAATGGCGGACTTCGGTGCAGGTGAATTACTCATCACCTCCATGGATGCCGATGGAACCAAAGCCGGTTATGACCTTGAACTGATGCGTAATATCAATGACCGTGTGACCATTCCAACCATTGCTTCTGGTGGTGTCGGTAATCTACAACATTTGGCCGATGGTATTTTAAAAGGTGGTGCAGATGCAGTTCTGGCAGCCTCTATTTTCCACTTTGGTCAACACACCATTCCTGAAGCGAAAAAATATCTAGCAGAACAAGGCATTGAAATGCGTCTTTAATTGATTCATTTTCAATGAGGATTGAAAAAGAGCGATGATTCGCTCTTTTTTTTGCTTTGGTGTTTTTGATGCAACAACATGGAGTTACAGCAGAGCATCGCCCATGCAATTGATTTACTATAGACATAAAAAAAGGAGCCTTGTCGGCTCCTATAAACCAAGAAAAACTACAGCACTTGGTCTGATACTTAAAACAAATGAAAAAATATACATAGCAACTTCATCAATCAACTCGTCGTGTACAAGCCTTTTGATCATTTAAATATAGGGCATTTGCACTGCATTTGATTGACAGTAGATTCATAATTTATTGACAAATTGCGACAATTCAATTGAATGGCAACGCTTGTTGTCAAAACGCACAGTGCATTCATATTAGACCGTTTCAAGCAGTGCAACTGGCTTTTCACGCTCAGCCACCCACTTTGCAGGAAATACCCGATTGACCCAGTGTGACAATGGCTTGGCAATCTCTGTCGGTAGTAGCACACCCAGTGGATTCTGTTCCTGTAATTTCGCCGAGGAGATCACCCGAGTTCCTAAAATATAATCAAACCACGGCTTAGTCACACACCAGTTGGCATCCTGATTTGAATTCATATGGTGGTCATAGTGCCATGGAATTTTTTTCATCGCCCACTCTGGCTCAAGATGTGCGCGACGATGGATATAATAATAATTCCCTGCGCAATACAGCACTGCCAAGCTCATTCCTTTCGACACAGGATAAAATAACGGCGTAAATACACCTGCAACTATAGCCAAAGATATAATTTCATTTTTCGTGCGCCAGTTCTGTACACCTTCAACATAGCCATGATCATGAAAATCTGTTTTTCGAACTTCACGATGATGTTCCCAATGTGATTTCATGCTTTTCGGTACTGGACTAAAACGTGGCTTGCCTGACCGATGTGTCCCATGCAAAACATATTTATGTGCGAACCATTCAAAGGCATTGGCGACGACCAACCCTGCAATAAAACCTTTTAACATGACCAATATCTCCTTTTCTTAGCTCCACTATAGGTAATGAAAAGGGCTAGATATTGACCGTTTTTTTTAATATTATTGACAAAACACGACAAAATTTAGAATTAAAAAAATATGCAACAACTCAAGGACTATACAGGATCAGTCTATGGAGGACTGGGCCATTTGCTCTATGCTTATCACCAAGCTCAAGGCATTGCTATTCCTGAAAAATTGAATAAAGTTCAAAACTTAGAGCGTTTTGATTATGCCATTTGGCGTGATTTATTGATGGATTTAGATCAAAAGATCCAAAAGCCGGCGCTGGGTTTAGAAATTGCTGAACATGTGCAACCCCAACATATTGGCATTATTGCGTATATTGCCCTGTCCTGTGAAAACTTGGGCGAAGCGCTGCTCCGCTACCATGATTTTCATCGCTTAATCTTCGATGGCAGTCCATTGCTGATTGATATTCAAAATGATTTTTTTTCGATCGGTTGGAATGATTTACCCATGAATATGGCCAATCAATTGACCGATGAAATTGCGATTGCGTTAATGCTGCAGTTTCTAAAATTATTCATGCGTTTTGAAGATATCAATTTACACGAAGTGCATTTTCATAATCCTGCACCGAAAAATGTCGCTCAGTATGAGCAATATTTTCGCTGCAAAGTTCGTTTTTCCCAAGAAAAGTCGAAGGTTATTGTTCCCATTCAAGAACTGTCTCGTCCTTTTTCCCAAGGCGATCAGACCTTACAAAAACTGTTAATGCAACAGGCACAGTCTTTATTAGAAAAACTGCCAAATACCACGCAAATCGACCAACGCTTACAGCAAGCCATCTTAATGGGTTTGCAAAAAAATCAGTTCCAAATTGAACATGTCGCTACGCAACTCAATCTTTCCGTCCGACAATTACAACGCCATTTACAACAACAAGGCAGCACCTATCAGCAGCGTATGCAGGAAGTCCGCTGCATGATGGCTGAAGAATTTTTAAGAGACCCGCATTTAAGTTTGCAGGAAATTGCGCTACTGCTGGGTTATTCAGAACAGAGTGCATTTCAACGTGCGTTTAAACAATGGCGAAACTTAACCCCACAGCAATGGCGCTTATCGCAAATTGAAGCAGCAAGTTAAAAATGTGACACAGTTATCATTTTAAATGTTGTGATTTTCAGCAAAATCTATTAAATCTATGCATATTCAATAAATGAATAAAACAACACTTCACAACTAGATTGCACTCATGCTGAGTGAAAGATTGAAAATCTATTCCAAATGACAAAAACAAATGGAGTTTTAAATGAATAAATATTTAGCAGAACTGATCGGTACCTTTTGGCTGGTCTTTGGTGGTTGTGGTAGTGCTGTCTTGGCTGCGGCCTTTCCTGAACTTGGCATTGGCTTCGCTGGCGTGGCACTGGCCTTCGGTCTAACCGTATTGACGGCTGCTTATGCGCTGGGTCATATCTCAGGGGGACATTTTAACCCTGCCGTGAGTATCGGATTGTGGGCTGGCGGTCGTTTTGAAGCGAAAGAACTGGCTCCCTATATTATTTCTCAATTGCTGGGTGCAACCCTCGCCGCATTTATTCTATTCATCATTGTGCAAGGTCAGGCCGGATTTACCGGCGTCGGCGGTTTTGCCACCAATGGGTATGATGAATTATCTCCGGGCAAATACTCTATGCTCTCAGCCTTAATCATTGAAATTGTGCTGACGGCTGGCTTTCTGATTGTGATCATGGGAGCAACGGATAAACGTGCCCCTGCTGGATTTGCCCCAATTGCGATCGGTCTTGCGCTTACATTGATCCATCTCATCAGCATTCCCGTCACCAATACTTCAGTCAACCCAGCGCGTAGTATGGGTGTCGCATTCTTTGCTGAAACTGCTGCGCTGTCACAAGTTTGGCTGTTTTGGGTAGCCCCTATCATTGGCGCGGTGATTGGTGCGGTCATCTATAAACTGATGGCAAAAGACGCATAAATAGAAAAATACGCCACAAAAAAAGCTCACAACCTGTGAGCTTTTTTTCATTCATCCCAAATTGAGCATTGCTTCCTTCGACAGCCGATGACACAGCATTAAAGAAATGGATTTTCTACTTCGTTTTCTTCACCGCCCTGCGCTATTTTTTCAGCTAAGTTGGTTTCTGCCTCAAGCGTGGTCACCACATCATTGAAAAATGCCTGTAAAGCTTTCGCTGCAGCTAATCCAGCTTGGTCTTTCGTCACCTGTAGGTTTCCATAAATATTAATTCGATCTTGGCCATTTTCTAGTGTTAAGTCATGAATTGCATGCGACGCTGTGTCATTTTCAAATGCTTTAAACATGTTAGATATCCTTCTTTTTTGTTGTAGTGATGCAGCAATAGAAATACGTGAAAAAGATTTCAACTGCAAGCAATGATCCTCTTCATCACTCGCAGTTCAGCGCTATTAGCTGCTCGATTATTTCAAAATTTGTAGCAGATATTGCAAAATTTCTTCAATCAATTGTTTGACCAAGGCATCTTGATTGTTGTCATTTTCACTGCTTGCCGTGGAAGTCCCACCCACGGATCCACCACTCGATTTAAAGTCTTTTTGCAAACTTAAAATCTTGTCTTCTGCGACATCTGCAGCACACTGGCTTTCAGCATCCCAATGCAAATAAGCGATATCTTGATTTGCTTTTACTTGGGTGGCTTTGAGTGGCAAACGGTAGGTATTACGCTTTTGGTCTTCGGTTAATTCTGGAAAGAAATTAATTCCAGTCAGTTCTTCTAGCGCACAAATACTCATGACTTTGACTGTCGGTGCCGTATCTCGCAAGGTATTGTCTGCATAGTACACGCCTGCAACACCTTTTTTCGGCAAATAGATCGCCTTATAAGTAGCGGTCGGCACAATGACCCCTTGCCCGATGGTTTTTAATTTTTTCGCACTGTATACCGGCCCCGTCACCACATAGACATCTTGCTTTTGTTTGGTCACTATCGCCCGTGTGGCTTCTTCTAACTCACGCCACACTTGCTGATTATTTTTTGGAGCTTGCGGCACCATATTGGCCAAAGAAAAACTGTCTAACTGCGCAGCTTTATTGGGCATATCGGCATTTGGCGCCATGTGTCCACGGTCATAGCCTGAAGATTTATAGTCTGAAAGCAAAGCCCGATATTCAGACGGCACGCGAGTCTCTTCATGAAAGTTATCTTCACGCGGAATTTTTTGACTCAGGCGTGCGGGGGTTAATGCTTCTGCAACCCAAAGCGGTGTCTTGGATATCCCTGAATACATGACATTAAAGCCATTAAAACACAGTGGAAAACTGTTTTTATGTAGGCTTTCACGGACCAAATAAGGTGGCACTTCACGATAAAATTGGTCCAAACAGGCGCTATTTGAAGTGCTGCTCATAGAAACAAGTTGTTGAATTTTTTCTTGCCCGAAAGCAATAGCAAAGCTTCCTGTTGCCACCAGACCCAACAGCACTTTTATGCCATTTTGCCCAAATAACTGTGAAAGCGGATTTGCTGAATTGCGTTTCTTTTTGACCATGACTTACAACAATGACTTCTAAAAGGACTATTTTTCCGCAGCTTAGCAAGGGTGCAAATTTTAGTACACTTTTCTTTTTTAATTTGCTTAACAATCACACAAATATTGTTTAACAAAGCAGCAGTTGATGTAACTTTATGTCGCAGTTGTGCAGTTCTTTATAGGAGGTCATGAAGCAGTTGCGTATGTTTCATTGAATTCGCCTCAAGAATTATGACAAGGTAAAAATACGAAAAATTGCGATAAAAATATACGGAGTGATTATGCATTCTAAAATTTTAGGTTTAGGTTTAATTTCAGGTTTAATGAGCGCAGCAGCATTTGCAGAACCGCCGATTCAACCCGGTGATACATTAGAAAGCTTATCTAAAGTCAAAATTGTGACCACCGTGAATGGTCAACCTGGTTCCATTCAGGACTTAGTTTCAAGTGGCCAAGTTCAATTGGTTGAAGCTCCTGCCGGACAAGTCAATGCCGCTGCAACAGAACAGCCCTTAAACCCTGAACAGGCTCAGGCAAACCAAATCGATCCGAATGCCCCTGCAGTCCCTGCAAATGCTGAACAAGCAGTGACTGAAGCGGAAAATGCACTCGCAAATGAACAGCAAAGTGTAGCTGCTGCACCTACAGAGCAGTCCGTTCCAACTGAACAAACAGCAGTGGCCAATACACCTGAAGCCGTTATAACTGAAGCACCTGTGGAAACAGCACAGCAAGCACCTGAAGCCGTAGCAACGGATGCCAATGCTGCGCCAGTCATTGCCTCTTCTGCAGAAGCGCCAGTGAATGCCGATAGCGCATCGGCTGCATTGCCTGAAGCTCCTCAAGCACAACAAGATGCTTTTATGGCAGCACCTGAAACTCAAAGTGCAAATCCTGCAGATGCATCAATTCAAGCCAACCCAGAAGCACCTGTTGCTGACGAAGCCATCCAAGCTGCGCCTGAAGCCTCTGCAGATGTAGACGCGACAATCAACTAATCAGCGTATTTTCAAGGATGAAATAACGCAACATCTTCATTCTGTTGCTTTGCTCGCATACTCCTCCCAGGAAAAAGCAACAGAATGATCTCTATGTCTTTGGACTAAAAAAATTCAATTATTACAGATAAAAAAGCCAGAATTGATCTGGCTTTTTCATGTTTAACTTTTAAATCTATGCCTAAAAGTTCAATCTACGTCTTAAATTTCAATCTGACTGCCCAACTCAACCACACGGTTGGTTGGAATTTGATAAAAATCGCTGACTGGACTGGTATTTCGCTGCATAGAGATAAACAGCTTTTCTCGCCAAGGTGCCATGCCTTCACCCAAGGTATGAATAATACGGTCTCTGGAAATAAAGAAACTGATTTGCATTAGATCAAATTCAAAGCCCAATTCACGATACGCATGTTCCAAAGCGGCAGGAATATTCGGCTGGTCTTTAAACCCATAAAACATCGTGATTCGATAGAATCGATCATCAAGTTTTTCCGTGATCACCCGCTCATTTTCGGGTACAAATGGCACATCTCGGGTGTTGACCGTAACCATAATATTGCGTTCATGCAGAACTTTGTTGTGCTTGATATTATGCAACATGGCATGAGGCACGATCTCAGGCGTTCCTGTCAAGAATACCGCATCACCTGGAACAAACTTGGTTTCACTACCCATGCTGACACTGCGAATAAACAGGTCAATAGGCAAAGCATCTTTACCGAGTCGATTGAGCACCAATGCCCGACCATCTTTCCACGTCATTAAAATCGTAAACAATACCGCACCAATCAGGATTGGAACCCAACCGCCCGCTGCGATTTTTAATGATGTCGATGCAACAAAGATCAAATCAATCAATAAAAATGGCACGGCAAATATTGCCACTTTCCAAACCGGCCAACGCCATAAACCATAAGCCAAAACTGAGATCAAAATCGTACCGCAGAGCATGGTCATGGTCACAGCTACGCCATACGCACTGGCCAAATTCGCACTGTTTTCAAACAGCAAGATCAAGATCAGCACCGAGATAAACAATGCCCAGTTAATAAATGGCAAATAAATCTGACCACGTTCAACTTCAGAGGTATGTTTCACTGTCAAACGCGGCAAATAACGCAATTGAATCGCCTGATTGACCATAGAAAACACCCCTGTGATCACCGCTTGAGAGGCAATCACCGCGGCCGCTGTCGCCAAAGCAATCATTGGATACAGTGCCCATTCTGGGATCAGCATATAGAATGGATTGGCTAGAGCTTCTGGATTACGCAGTAGCAAAGCACCTTGGCCCGCATAGTTCAACAACAAGCACGGCATCACCACAATAAACCATGCCAAGCGGATTGGGAGTCGGCCAAAATGCCCCATATCGGCATAGATTGCCTCACCACCTGTCATCGTTAAGATGACCGCACCCATGGTCAGGAATGCAACATAGGGCTGCTGAACCACAAAATTGAAAGCCCAATGCGGACTGATCATGGTCAACACAAATGGCGTTTGTGAAATACTCCATAGTCCAAAACCACCAATGGATAAAAACCACATGAGCGTCAATGGACCAAAGAATTTACCCATCGTGCCTGTGCCATGACGTTGCACTAAAAATAGCCCCGCCAAAATACCAATCGATAAGGGTTGCAGCCATTGGTTAAACATCGGCGTCGCAATACTTAAACCTTCAATCGCAGATAACACGGAGATTGCGGGGGTAATGATCCCATCACCAAAGAACAAAGATGCCCCAATAAAGCCAAGGGCGATCAGGTAGATTTTTTTGTTTTCGGCAATTCGTGTGGTTCGTAGATTCAAGGCCAACAGCGACATAATACCGCCCTCGCCATTGTTATCTGCGCGCATAATGATGCTGACGTATTTAAAACTAATCGTCAGCATGATGCACCAGAAAATCAGGGACAGAATACCCAGCACAGACGCTTCGCTAATCGCCAAGTGTGCTGTGAGAAAACATTGGCGCAGCGCATATAACGGGCTCGTTCCAATGTCTCCGAATACTACGCCCAAAGCTGCCAAGGTGATGGCAGGCAATGCGGCTTTTTGTGCAGTACTTTGCATATAATTGTCTTCAATTTAGACAGGATTTTTGCGAATCATAGCACCGCTCAAGATGTTTTTGTCTAATTCAATTGTTTCTCTTGGCAGAATATATTTTTTTCGCTATTATCCACCGCGCAAAAGGTGAAGTGTCCGAGTGGCTGAAGGAGCACGCCTGGAAAGTGTGTAAACGTTTATAGCGTTTCGAGGGTTCGAATCCCTCTTTCACCGCCAGAATAAACTGCAATGCCAAGCAGAATGAAGGTCTAAATTGATAAAATTTAGGCCTTTTTTAATTTTATTGTCCTCAATATTAAATATTTCTACCTAATTGATCTTTAAACTTTTTGGCTTAATGACATCACAATATTTGAGTCCTGATTGATGGATTTAATTCACACGTTTTTTTCCTAATGCACGACTTATGGATTTTTTATTGGCAGCAAGAAAGACACGTTTATTTACAAATACAAATTTTATATTCTAAAGACAATTACTTAAGCCTGTGCTAAAAATTAATCATCCTCTCAATATAGGCACTATTCAAAAAATTATTCATTAATTTAAACATCATAGAACTGAAACGCGATTGCGGTACTTTTAACTTGATCAACGAAAAACTTAAAAAACACCTTTCATATATCACTGCTATTCCGGAGAGAACATGAATAACAGCCAGAACTATGTTAAGCAGATCAAGAACGCCAAACGTGGTGGCTATACCCCAACCCTTGCCAAAGACATCAATAAACATAAAATTCAAAAAGCACAGCGTCTGATTGACGAATGGCGAAAGCTCGCCAATGAACTCCGCCCCCAAATGCAACTGGAGATGGCATATACACTTGAAGAATGCGCACAGGATCTAGACCAAATTTTAAGAATGAAATAGCACCCAACATTCATCTATCCTACTTTTTCGCCCACATCTTGTGGGCGAAATATTACCTAATTTTATTTCTCTGGTTTTTAGAGCCAAACATCGGTCGAATGCTGAATAAATCAAACGTATAAATTACATTCGATTTGCTGTTTTTTTAACTTGCACCACTTCAAAAAATCTGTAGAATGCATTCCACAACGCCGGCATAGCTCAGTTGGTAGAGCAACTGACTTGTAATCAGTAGGTCCACAGTTCGAATCCGTGTGCCGGCACCATTTCTTAGCCTCGCTTTTTAGTGAGGCTTTGATGTTTTTAGAGCCGCTCTTTTATGGCTTCCTCGCGCTAATCTGCACATAACGAATCAGCCCGTCTCGATACAACTTTTCGCACAATTTTGCCGTCATCTTGATTTTGAATTGATCCACATGACTCAGGCTCATCTGACTTTTTTGTTCTTGAATATAATCGGCAAAACCCTGAAATACGAATTCGCTGATATCTTCAATCTGGATATTTTCGAAACCTGCCTGTTGCACTTGGTGTTGTAAATTTTGCTTTGAATTTAAATTTTTCAAATTCACATCTGCAGCTTTCAACAGACTTTGATATTTCAGTCGCTGTAATGAATTTAAATTCAAAAACGCATCGGATAACATTAAATAGTGAAAAGCAAAGCGTCCTTTTGAATTCAAAACATCAACCACTGATAAAAGCAATAAATTCAAATCACTATGATACGCAGCATCAATACACAGTACGGCATCCATACAGTTTTGTGGATAAATATTTTTTAAATTCAAAAATGAATCTTGTTGTATTTTGATTTTTGAATTTAAATTTTTTTGGATTTTTTCCACACATTCGGTTTGCAATTCGACTGCGGATAAGTTTTGAATTTGAAAATGTTCCATCCAAAAAACCAAGCTCGCGCCCTGCCCACAACCAAGGTCTAAAACACGATCTTTAGATTTTAATTGAATGGATTCGGCAAGATGGAAAGCGAGTTTTTGACAGGCTGCAGGATAGGATGATTTTGCATCATCCCAATAGCCCAAATTACTCCAAGCAAGTTCCGCATCATCTCCGAGTAGTCGACTGTTAATCGCATATTTATGGCTAGGGACGTACTGACGAATTGCTTGAAGCCATTTCATGTTAGTAACCGAGTTGAGGGGCAACCTCCACTTTAGGTTTTAAACCCACAAACGGCAATGGCGCACCAAAAATTTCTGCAATATGCATAGCAGACGTTACCGCGGACTCTAAAATCGGCAGACCATCGCAAGACCATGAGCCACAAAAGAAGACTTTACGCTCAGGGGATAAATGTCGTTGCTGTAACTCTTTATTCAGCGCCACCGTATGTGAATCCACCACTGCGCGTGTCAAACTGACCGAAGAGATCACTTTTTTAGGATCAATCGGTGTCACTGGTTGCCAAGTTTGGAACACTGGGGTTTTACCCACCAAGCTCGGCTCAATGGAGTTCAGCCACACGGTAAATTGCTGACGGGTAAATTTACGATCCATCATATAACTTAGTACAGACCAATCTTTGCGCTTCGGCGGCATCACGGTTTGATCGGTGTGAATCACCAACTGACCTTGCTCAAATTTAAATTTCTTTAAGAGCTCAATATCATCAGCAAACTGGGTTGGATCTAAAAATTCTTCCGTTTTGGTGGTTGGTGTCGCAACAACCACGCGATCGAATAGATGATGTGCTCCGGCCTCAGTTTCCACCAAGACTTTATCGTCTTGCTCGTGCACTTTGGTAATTGCCGTACCACTTTGAATATTTAAACCTTCAATCAGTTTATCAACCAACGCAGGTGTACCGCCTTGGATACGCAGCAAGGCATCACCATTGGTCAATTGACGCAAGAAAATCAACAGCGGTTTCGCAGGCCATTCGCCAATCGTTTTCGGATTACAGGTGCAAATGGTATACAACACAGGCATGACCGCACCATGCCAAAATACTTCTTCAATTTCATTTTTATTAATGAATTCAGCAAGCGTAATGTCCTGATTTTTTGATTTAAAAAATCGAGTGATCGCGGCTTTAAGTTGCAACATTCCTTTGACTAAACGCCAGCCATATTGTTGTAAGCCTTTACGGTTATTAATAATTGGGAAATTACCAATACGGCTACGACTAGTGGTCAACCACGTTTCTGTACGATCTTCAAAGAGCCAACTGCATGCCATATAGGTACGGACTGGGAAAGTTTTAATCCCTAAATGGGTCGCCAAACTTAAGGTATTTTTCCAGAGGTGTGGATTCATCACACGCAAAGGGGCATCGATTAAGCCGCCTTCAAACTCAGTGCTGTGGCTATCCATACCACGACCAGGCAGAGCTTCGAAAATTGTAATGTTATGCCCTGCGTCTTTAAGAATTCTTGCGGTAGCCAGCCCAGCCATGCCACTACCGATGACTGCAATTTCCAATTTTCTTTTCCATCTATAAAACACAGTTTAAAAGTATGACTGATCAGAAGTTAAAAATAGCTATTAAAAAATACCAGATTCGCATTTTTTGTATGGATTTCAGTACAGCGGTTTTTAAGTTAAATTTACAAATATTTACAGTCAAAAAGCACACAATTTAAGCTTTGTTTTTTAAACATATTTTTCTTTAAAATTTTAATTACCCCATAAAACCAAACAATTAAATTAACCATTTTTATAACTTTCGGTTTACTTTAAAGCCAAGTCTCGCTAAGATGCGCCACATAAGAAAGTGATAAATTCATCACAATTTATAAAAAGTAAAATGATATTTAAATCATGACAACTATAAATACTACAGCGCTTAATAAAAAAGCCTCTGACTATTCAGAGGCTTTTTTTTCGGCTATTTCAACGACATGATTTTCGCTTAAGCTTCATGCGCCAGCGCAATTTCACCAAATTTTCCGTTATTGAAATCATCAAAGGCTTGAATGATTTCAGCTTTGCTATTCATCACAAATGGGCCATAACCTTGAATCGGCTCATTTAGTGGCTCACCGCTAAGTAACAGAAATTGTGTGTCCTGCAACGCTTGTAGCTGAATGGCGATATCGTCTTTGGCAAACATGACCATCGAACTGTCTTGAACTTTATGGCTTTCATTCACCACAACCTCACCCTTCAAGACCACCAAAATGGTGTTATGCCCTTCAGGTACATGTAAGGTGGTTTCATATTGAGCTTTTAACTCACCATCCCAGACATTCACTGGACTAAAGGTCTGTGCTGGCCCAAGGTGACCACCCATTTCACCGGCAATCACCCGAATATGGCCTGCACCTTCATCCATGTCTATGCGTGGAATATCTTGGCGCGTGATCGCTTGATAACGAGGCTGAGTCATTTTGTCTTTTGCCGGTAAATTCACCCACAATTGAACCATCTCAAAAAGACCACCTGCTTGAGCAAATTCAGGCGAATGAAATTCTTCATGTACCAAACCCGAACCTGCGGTCATCCATTGCACATCACCCGTTTGAATTGTGCCGCCACCACCACTTGAGTCTTTATGAGTCACTTCACCGCTGTAGGCGATAGTCACAGTTTCAAAACCACGATGTGGATGTGAACCCACGCCATGCTGTGCAGTGGTGGGATCGAACTGATAAGGTGCCGCATAATCCAAAAGCAAAAATGGGCTAATGGCCTGACCTAGACGATCATAGGAGAATAAGCTTTTGACTGGAAAACCATCACCCACCCAATGCATTTGCTGATTACGATAAACACCAATTACTTTTTTCATTTCTTAGCTCCTATATTCATACGATAGGATGAACATAGCGCTTATTTTAAGCTTTGAAATACTTGCTGACCATCATCCAAATAGCATTATATATCTCAAATATAGAACAATAATCAGTAATACAATCTAAAATTTACTCAAAAACAAGCATTGATTTGAAAAATATAGGGGTTTGAGTCATATTCAACAATGAATTATCCCAATATTATGATTGTTTTTCTCATTTAAACCCATTCCATTATCCCATTTTTATAGCTATGCTAAATCGAGTTAACACGCAGACTTCATCTGATCCTGCGTACTTGCAAACAGGAAAGAGGACAATAAAATGGGCAAACCTTACGTTCGTTTAGACAAAGACAATGCCGCGGTACTTTTAGTTGACCATCAAACAGGTCTACTTTCATTGGTTCGCGATATTGATCCAGATAAATTTAAAAATAATGTGCTCGCACTTGCTGCAGCTGCTAAATATTTTAATCTTCCAACAATTCTCACCACCAGTTTTGAACAAGGTCCAAACGGGCCATTGGTTCCAGAACTCAAAGAAATGTTCCCTGACGCACCTTATATTGCACGACCAGGCCAAATTAATGCTTGGGATAATGAAGATTTTGTGAAAGCAGTCAAAGCAACCGGCAAAAAACAATTGATTATTGCCGGTGTAGTGACTGAGGTTTGTGTGGCATTCCCAACCTTGTCTGCTTTAGAAGAAGACTTTGACGTCTTTGTGGTGACCGATGCTTCAGGTACTTTCAACCATTTAACCCGCGACTCAGCGTGGGAACGTATGACGCAAGCGGGTGCACAGCTCATGACGTGGTTTGGTACCGCGTGTGAATTACACCGTGACTGGCGTAATGATATTGAAGGTTTAGGTGCGCTTTTCGGCAACCATATTCCAGACTACCGTAACCTCATCAACAGCTATACGCAAAATACTGAAAAGAAATAATCCTCCAGTAGTAAAAAGCGGCTTCGAGCCGCTTTTTTTATACCTGATGTATAAATTGACGTATGATAATTGGAATTGAAATAATTTTTCACTGCATAAGGTGATCCATGCATTCATTTGATGACTATTACTACTTTTATTTGGTGGTGAAACATGGCGGTTTTAGCGCTGCAAGTGAAGCATCGAATATTACAAAATCAAAATTAAGCCGACGCATTTTAGATCTCGAAGCCAAATATAATGTCACCCTTATTCAGCGTTCTACCCGACACTTTAAGGTCACGACATTAGGCCAAGAATTGTATGAAGAATGCATAAAAGTGATCGAACAAGTCGAATGTGCGCATCAGGTACTCCTGAAGCAAAAAAGTGAACTTGAAGGCTTGGTTAAAATTAGCTGTCCACCGGTCATGATGAAACATCAAATTCGCCCCTTGTTAAATCAGTTTTTAAAAGATCATCCCAAAGTTCAGGTCGAACTCGAGCTGTCTAGCCGCCGTGTGGATGTCTTACATGACGACATTGATTTGGCGATTCGCACCAATTTTAGTAAGAATGAAGACTCGAGCATTATTGTACGTGACGTGATTAAAACCGTGCATTGCTTAGTGATTAGTCCTGAACTTTTACAAGGACGCGAGTTAAAGCATATTACCGAATTGACAGAATTTCCGAGTATCGTTTTGGGCACACAGAAAAACCGCTATCAATGGCATTTGCATCATACGGGACAGCAAGAACAGATTGAAATTGCCTTACAGCCTCGGATTAAAAGCAATGACTTAGCCGGTGCTTATTATGCAGCACTCGATGGTTTAGGCATTGCAGACTTACCCTATTTAACCGTGCAAGCAGATATTGAGGCAGGTCGTTTAATTCACCTCTTCCCCGAATGGTGCTCAAATGTCGGTACGGTGCAATTGGTATATGCTTCGCGCAAAGGTCAACGCCTAGTCATGGAAAGATTAATTGACTATTTAGTCGATGGAGTTCGTGGCTATGCTCCAGAACATGATGGCTATTTAGTCTAATGATCTAAACCACAAAAAAGCCAGAACTGAGTTCTGGCTTTTTTAAATCTACGGTTGGATCACCAAATTAGATTTTACCCACTAGGTCGATCGATGGTGCAAGCGTCGCTTCACCTTCTTTCCATTTTGCAGGACATACTTCACCTGGGTGTGCATGTACATATTGAGCAGCTTTTACTTTACGCATCAATTCAGAAGCATCACGACCAATACCACCTGCATTGATTTCAACGATTTGGATTTTACCTTCAGGGTCAATTACGAAAGTACCACGGTCAGCAAGACCATCCGCTTCAATTAAAACATCAAAGTTTTTCGCAAGTGTCCAAGTTGGATCGCCAACCATTGGGTATTCGATTTTCTTAATTTCTTCAGAAGAATCGTGCCAAGCTTTATGCGTGAAGTGTGTATCAGTAGATACTGAATAAATTTCTACGCCCATTTTTTTGAATTCAGCATAGTGATCAGCAAGATCGCCTAATTCTGTTGGACATACAAAAGTAAAGTCAGCAGGATAGAAAAACACCACAGACCATTTACCGTAGAAGTCTTTTTCTGAAACTTCAATAAATTGACCGTCTTGGTAAGCGGTAGCGTTAAATGGTTTTACTTCAGTATTAATTAAACTCATTTGATATTCCTCTAACTCATTTCAGGGATTGCTTATCTGTTGAAGCTAGAATACGACTTATCAAATCATAGGTAAAACCGAACTTTTTTATAAAAACTATCGGATTTTTAGATTTATTATTTAAATCAATCTTTACCTTTCCATCGTACAAAGCAATCAATTTCAATGAGAGCAAGGCTTTATATCCATACAGAGGGCCTGCCAAGCAGCCTGTATAAACTGTTGTTTATAGTGTGATGGTGGCGTTTTGACTTTATGCGATAACCATGCCCGACAATAATTTTCCGTTGCCCCTAAGACCAAAGACATCATTAATTCTTTGGGTAAATGCTCGATCAAATGCCAATCGGATTGTGCGGTCAACCAATCCAGCAGCGCGGTATTGCGTTGTAGATTATGTTGTTTTAACTCGGCTTGTAGCGTTTCCTTACGCATACTAAACCCTGCAGCATATAAGAATTCTGCAAAATCAGGATAGGCTTCGACCCAGTCTATATACGAGCACAAAATGGCTTGAATGCCTTCCTGCAGCGATTGGGCCTGTGTCAAGGCGTCTGCCCTTTTCGCAAATTGATCTTGCAACGCCGCAAAATACAATGCTGCTACTAAACCATCTTTATTTTTAAAATGATGGTAAATCGCACCAACACTGGTCTCTGCACGGTCTCGTACATGTTCAATGGTCGTCGTTTCAATCCCTTGCTCTAAAAAACACGCGAGGGCTTCTCCTAAGATCTGCCTTTTAAGTTCCGCTCTGCGACCGCTGTAAATTCGTTGCAATAATGCTTGATTTGACGACATTGATACTTTCCTTTGCTCGGGTCATTTTAAAACAATGTTGGCTTTTTTTAATAGCTGTGACGTCATTTACGCCATTAACAGAATATTATTCCGTATTAGAATTATATTCTGAATAATGAAGAATAATTAAGCATGAGCCAAGCATTAAAATTATGGAAGACCTTCCAAAACAAACCCGCAGGGAAATGGACTTTTTCTAAATTGCTGTGTTTGAATGCACCGTATTTCAGCAGTATTTCGCCTGTTTTTGATGAATTAAAGCCCCAATACTGTGAACTACATATGAAAAAACAGCGCAGTGTGCTGAATCATATTGGCACTGTCCACGCGATTGCCATGTGTAATATGGCTGAATTGGCTGGCGGTACCATGACCGATGTGACCGTTCCGAGCAGCCATCGTTGGATTCCCAAAGGCATGACTGTGGAATATTTGAAAAAAGCCGATACAGATTTAACGGCCATTGCCACGCCTGTCGATGCTAATTTTACGTGGAATGCAGGGAGTGATTATTTGGTGAATGTCGTGGTGAACAACACGCGTAATGAAGCCGTTTTTAAAGCCGTAATTACCATGTGGGTTTCTGAAAAAAAATAAGTCGTCGACTCAATTGCAAAATGAAACTGATCTTTCAAGATGAGACCTACGAAAAAAACCCTCAAGATTGAGGGCTTTTTTTGATGATGATCTACCGTTTTAAACGCTGTGTTTAAGGTTCATTAAAACGGTAAGTCGTCATCTAAATCTGCTGCTGCAGGAGCCGGTGTCGGTGCAGGCTGTTGTTTTGGCGCAAAACCACCTGGGTTGTTATTGCCATAGCTATTGCCTTGAGCCGGTTGGTTATTGCCATAACCGCCTTGGTTTGAGCTATTACCGTAGCCACCTTGGTTTTGGTTATTGTTATAACCACCTTGTTGATTATTAAAACGAGGCTGACCAAAATCACCGCCTTGACCTTGTTCGCCTTGTTGGCGATTATTGTCAAGCATTTGCATTTGTTCACCACGAATTTCAGTCGTGTAACGCTCTTGACCGCCTTGATCTGTCCACTGACGAGTACGTAATGAACCTTCAATATAAACTTTAGAACCTTTGCGCAAATATTGCTGTGCAATTTCACCTAAGCGGTTATGTAACACAATACGGTGCCATTCTGTTTGCTCTTTACGTTCACCTGTATTTTTATCTGTCCATGAATCACTCGTTGCAATTGAGAACTGAGTGAGAGAACCACCATTTGGGAAAGTTTTTGTTTCAGGGTCACGACCCAAAGTACCAACTAAAATGACCTTATTTACACCACGCATCAGACGTATTCTTCCTATTTGTTTCTATTATTTACTTTATAAGAGTTATGGTTAAATGGCTACCTCTTTCCCTAACAAGTGCGTTAAATGTTGTCGCGCAGATTCATCCATCTGCTGCTTATCCACTTTTACATAAGCCACTTGCTGGTCAGACATCACCACAACTTCTTCAATACCACGAATTGCTAAAAGCTGAGAAGTCCATTCATCCGTTTCTTTATCTTCAGGCAAACTGAAAACCATAGACGATAAATAACGCGGCTGAGCCAACCCAAAACTAATGATCAACCATAAAATGGCTAGCCCTGTCAGGATGCCCCATCCCATTGCCGTATCATTTAGCAACAGAAGTTGCCCACCAATCATACCACCAAAAAATGCCCCCAGAAACTGACTGCTGGCGTTCACCCCCATGGCAGTCGCTTTGGATTGAATTGGAGCTGCTTTCGATAACCATGACGGTAATAATGCCTCCATCACATTAAATGCGATAAAGAATAAACCTAAGCCTGTCAGCAAAATATATTTTGATTCGAAACCAAAAATTAAGATGCCCAATCCTAAAATAATGCCACCAATGGCGGTCAAGAAAATGCCGCGCATTTTGCGATATTTTTCCGCCAAAATAATACTTGGAAAGGCAAAAAACAGGCTCACGACCAAAAGCGGCAAATACACCAGACCATGCGAATGCAAGGGAATATTGGCAAAGTCAATCAACTGAGACGGCACATAGATAAACATCGCTGTGAGCAGTAAATGCAATGAAAAGACTGAAACGTGCAACCGATTTAGATCAGGCATTTTCAGTACTTGCTTTAACTGCGTCAGATAACCTTGTTGAAAATTTTTATGATGACGCGTTACTTTCGGTACCAATAACAACATCGCAATCGCGGCAAGTCCCATGATGGTGGTCACCCAAAATAAACCCGAGATGCCGACTAAACCTGTGAGCCAAGGCCCAAGGCTGAACGCGACCACAAAGGACAAACCGATACTCATCCCCATCATGGCCATGGCTTTAGTACGCTGTTCTTCACGTGTGACATCGGCTAACAAAGCCATCACTACGGCAGATACAGCACCACCACCGGCAATCGCACGCCCGATAATTACGCCATAGATGCTATCGGACATCGCCGCAATTGCACCGCCTAAAGCAAACAACAGCAGCCCGATCACCACCAACGGTTTACGGCTATAACGGTCTGCAATCAAACTAAACGGAATCTGTAAAATCGCTTGGGTCAACCCATAGACACCCACCGCTAAACCAATGAGTGCCGGTGTTGCCCCTGCATATTGCTGACCTGCCACAGAGAAAACAGGAATAATCATGAACAGCCCCAGCATACGTAAGGCGAAAATACTACTCAAAGCAAAAGTTGAGCGTCGTTCAAGAGCATTCATCATAGCTGGTTAAAAATTCATTAATCTTGGAATGGGATTATAGGACATTCAGCTTAAAGCGAAGCAGGATTTTTATTGATTTTAAATATCCTGATGATTGGACAAATAAAAAGCGCAGCTGACGCTGCGCTTTTTGGGAGATTTTAGGCAAATTTAAATTAGCCTAGATTTTCTTGACGCTTTTTATATTGAATTGAGGCAATCACAGCCCAAACAATAAATGCCACACCAATTAGACCCGTTACCACTTCAGGGACATGAAGACCTGTGCCACTCGCCAACATAATGAAGGCCAAAGCACCAATCGCATAATGCGCACCATGTTCAAGGAAGATATAAGCATCTAAGGTGCCTTTATCCACTAAGTAAATGGTCATTGAACGCACGAACATAGCACCAATAGCAAGACCGAGCATAATGATTACGACATCAGAGGTAATCGCAAATGCACCAATCACACCATCAAAACTGAATGAGGCATCGAGTACTTCAAGGTAAAGGAAACCACCAAAACCTGCTTTGATCACGCCTGTCGGTACGCCATTTGCGTCATGTCCAACCGCATTACCGTTTTCATCAACTTCAGGTTCACCACCCAATAAATGACTCAGTACTTGGACACCGATATACACCACGATCCCCCAGATACCCGCCATCACTACCGCTAGACGAGAGGCTTCGGCCACGTTTGCTGCCATTACCAATAACGCAATTAGGGCAATAAACACGGACATCGCAGGAACGTTTGCAAGATTGGCCAAACGGCGCTCTAGCCAACGGAACCAATGGGTATCTTTCCCTTCATCTAAGAAGAAGTTCAGGAATACCAACAATAAGAAAGCACCACCAAAGGCCGCAATTTCTGCATGATGTGCCATCAATTTTGCAGAGTATTCAATTGGATTATTCAATGCCAATTGCACCACTTCCATAGCGCCCATGTCAGCCGTTACAGCAACAATGACGATTGGGAAAATCAAACGCATACCGAATACAGCAATCACGATCCCGACGGTTAAGAAAATCATTTTCCAGAAATGATCCCAACCACGGAGTACCGATGCATTCACTACAGCGTTATCAAATGACAATGATACTTCCATCACTGCCAAAATTGCAGTGATGGTCAGTGCTGTCAGCATGGCTTGCACACCTGCATTTGGGCCATGATTCAGACCCCAATATGCAGAAATGGCAAGACACACGATCGTAAAGACGATTGAGAAACCAAAATGTTTCATCATGATAGATCGACCTATTCATTCAATAAGATTTCAAAATGAGGGAATACCCAGTTTGAAGCTAAGTTTATGGCGCAATTATGCAGCTTTTCAGGATTGAAACCAAAAATTATTCGTTACATTTTGAATAAACACTCTAAGATGGAGGCTCTCAATTACATCGCATCATGGTGTAGACCCGTCTTTCATTTTTAACGACAGGAATGTTCAATGCGTTTTTCTGAAGAAGTTTGGCAACGTAATACCGCGTTATATCAGCAGATTCTCCATCTACCGTTTAATCAGGAATTGGCTCAGGGCAGCTTAAGCCGCGATGCCTTTTGCCACTATGTCATTCAGGATGCCCATTATTTATTGGCCTATGGTCGTGCGCTTGCAGTGTGTGCAGCCAAGGCGTTTGATGCCGACGATGTGATTCAGTTTTCTGAAGCGGCAAAAATTGCCATCGTGGTGGAACGAAGTCTGCACAATGACTTTATGCAAGGTTTCAACATCAGCAAAGAACAGTTTGAAAATACTCCACTGACCCTTGCCTGCCATCATTACACTTCATTTCTAACAGCGACAGCATGGTCAGAAAGTTACCCTGTGGTCCTTGCCTCACTCCTGCCTTGCTTTTGGATCTATGCTGAAGTCGGCAAAGCCATTGTCAGCCAATCTGTACCGAATAACCCTTACCAAGCATGGATCGACACCTACTCAGGTGAAGACTTCAATACTGCTGTGCAAAACGTGATTCAAACTATTGATCGAGTGGCGGCTCGCTGCGATGCAGATACACGTGAAAAAATGCATGCGGCTTATACGAACGGTGCAAAATTAGAATGGATGTTCTGGGACAGCGCGTATCAACAGCGCACATGGCCTGTAGAATAAACCTTTGATTTAAACTGTATAAAAAATTAAGGATCTAAAATTGCTTTTAGATCCTTTTTTAATACGGTTGGATTCGTTTTTTAAAATGATCCTGCACGATCATTTCAGGCATTAGCGTTTAAAACGATACCATCCGAGGAAAATCCCCATCGCGATAATCACCAAAAAAATCGCCAAACGTGCTTCACGCAATTCACTGCGCGCTGCTTTGCGTTCCTGCATTTCTTCTGAATGAAATTGTGATTTGATCATCGGATCAAGTTGAGCAATGGCCAATAAATCTTTGGGCTTTTCACCTTTGCCTAAAATGAAATACAGCCCTTTCACCTGCATTTCATTGAGTTTTCCCAGTTCAATATTCAGTTGAGTAGCTTGTGCATTATAGTCAGGCACCCAATCTTCTACGCGGGCATATACATGGGCACGACTAATATCAAAGATTGATACATCCTGCACTTTCTTGCCAGTTTGATCTTCCAGTTGTTCACTCAAATCGGAGAATTGGGACAGTACATAGTCTTTTTTCTGTGCCAACTGTACACCATCAAAAGCATACTCTTGTGTTTTTTGTGCAGGATTATTTTTCAACAATAAACCTTGCGGAACGACTTTAAAGTCCAGAACAGTATTGTCAGGGACTTGGTTGGTTTGCAGTACCATATAGACCACAGACCATAGCTGTTCATTTTGCCCGACCGCAGGCACGCTCACGCTATAACGCTGCTCGGCTACCGGGTCAATAAACTGTTCAAACGCGAGGATTTGACTGTCTTCAGCCCACAGGATTTGGCTTAAAAACATGAGGCAGATGATCACCCAAAATTGTTTTAACATTATTTGCTCTTATCATGATTATTTTCTATTCTGGCAGAATTATAATTATTTATTCAAATACTTACATTCAAAATCACATATTTAATGATTGGAAATTCATCATAATTTTAGCCAAATCTATAGTTTTATAAATGATCTAGAACCCATAAAAAATTGATCTAAATCAGCATCGATATGGGCTTTTGATGCTTACTGAAAACTATGCCATGCATAAATCAAAACAGCCGCAGCAAGCACCCAACTCAACGTTGCTACACTCAAACATGCCGTTAAACTCACACGTGTTGCGAGCAGGTACACCATCAATAAATAAATGAAATATGGGATGAGAGACCAGAGTCCAAACAGTGCAGTTTTTTGTAATGCGGCTGCACCCTGATCATTTGCCACAATGACATGAGCAATCAACGCAAAAGTCGGAAACAATGGAACCAAACCTGCAATATAAAACGCCTTACTTTTAGACAGCAAAGCAATTAATACCACAACAAAGGCACCCATTAAGCTTTTGAGAAATAAGGACAACATGGCATTCTATAGTTTCGAGAAAACTGCATTTTACGCCTTTTCTGCGATAGTCCTGAGATTTTCCAATGGATTGTTATGCGCATGACACAGGAGATTTAAACGATGAACTCAAAACAGTCACAGCGCTTTTATATTTATGCACCTTTACACCACAGGCTAGATGTAAAGCGCGCCTTTTGTTGCTCAGCCATTTGCTTAAACTGCGCTTGAACTTTTAAATCTTCAGCACTCATCAGATGTTGATTGTTTTCAACAATTGCCAAAACCAAATCAAACTGTTGAGGAATTTTTTCGCAAGCCAGCTGCTTTTTTTCAGCTTCTGTTTTGGCTTGACCTAATTTCGCAATATACAGATCAATTTTTTCACTTTCGGTATTCAGCGCCAAAGTTGCTTGTTCTAAGCTGTCATATTTTTGCGCTTTCGGTGTGTGGTTCGGGGTACATGCACTCAAAAACACACTACACATCAATAAACCCATCACACCTAATGTTGGATTGAGATGAAGTTGCCATTTCATGTTAAAAGTCCTAGATTGCTGATTTGCGGATGTTTTAGGGCATCGGCACAGACAGCTATATTTTGATTCGGCCATTTTTCTCACAAAGTCACGCATAAATCTAGGTTTAAATTACACTTGAACATTTTTCATGCGCTATCATATATAGGTTTTTCGATGAATATTTTAGGACCCCTTGCATGAGCCAAAGCCATATCCGTATTCGAGGCGCACGTACCCATAACTTAAAAAATGTGTCACTCGATATTCCACGCGACAAGTTTGTGGTCATTACGGGTCTTTCTGGTTCAGGGAAGTCCTCTTTGGCTTTTGATACCTTGTATGCTGAAGGTCAACGTCGCTATGTTGAGTCCTTATCTGCCTATGCACGCCAATTCCTTTCGCAAATGGAAAAGCCCGAAGTTGACTCGATTGAAGGCTTGAGTCCTGCGATTGCCATCGAACAAAAATCAACGAGCCACAACCCACGCTCAACAGTGGGAACAATCACCGAAATTTACGACTATTTACGTCTACTCTATGCCCGTGTCGGCACGCCGTATTGTCCTGAACATGATCTCCCGATGGTGGCTCAGACTGTGTCTGAAATGGTTGATACCGTCAAAGGTCTAGAAGAAGGTACGGCGCTTATGTTGCTTGCCCCTGTGGTCCGTGACCGTAAGGGTGAATACACCAACTTATTTGAACAATTACAAGGTCAGGGTTTTGTCCGTGCCCGTGTCGATGGTGAAGTCATTGATATCGACACACCACCCGAATTAGACAAAAAGAAAAAGCACACCATTGAAGTGGTCGTTGACCGTTTTAAAGTACGTGATGATCTTGGTAACCGGATTGCAGAAAGTTTTGAAACGGCTTTACGCATGGGCGGCGACATTGCCATTTTGTCGTGGATGAAAGGCGAACAAGAAGACCGCGTATTTTCAGCCAAACACTCCTGCCCTGAATGTGAGCGTGCCGTAGGTGAACTCGAACCGCGACTATTTTCCTTCAATAATCCATTCGGTGCATGCCCTGTTTGTGATGGTTTAGGCACACGCAGCCATTTTAGTGCTGACAAATTGATTCCTAATAATGAAGTTTCGATTAGCCAAGGGGCGATTCGCGGTTGGGACCGTCAACGTCCGTATTACTACAGCATGATCCAAAAAGTTGCCGATCATTTTGGCTATTCTTTGGAAACCCCATGGAATGAACTGGATGCCGAGACCAAAAAGAAATTCCTTTATGGTACAGGCAAGGAAAAAGTTGACCTCAGTTATATTGATGAACGTGGTCGTTCGCACAAACGTGTGCAAGCCTTTGAAGGGATTCTACCTCACCTAGAGCGTCGCTACCGTGAAACGGAGTCGAACTATGTGCGTGAGGATTTAGCACAGTATTTATCCAATGCTGCATGTGATGCTTGCGGTGGCTCACGTCTCAATGAAATTTCACGTCATGTCCGAGTTAAAGATAAAACCATCGCGCAAATCACCAAGATGTCGATCGGCGATGCTGAAAGCTATTATCAAGATCTCAACTTAAGCGGTGCTAAAGGCGAAATTGCCGACAAGATTTTCAAAGAAATCCGTGAACGTTTGCACTTCCTCGTCTCTGTGGGTTTGAATTATTTAAGTTTATCGCGCTCGGCAGAAACACTGTCGGGTGGTGAAGCACAGCGTATCCGTCTGGCTTCACAAATTGGTGCGGGCCTCATGGGCGTGATGTACGTGCTGGATGAACCCTCTATTGGTTTGCATCAGCGTGATAATGACCGCCTATTGGAAACCCTAGTACGTTTGCGTGACTTAGGTAATACCGTATTAGTTGTAGAACATGATGAAGATGCGATCCGTGCCGCCGACCATATTATTGATATTGGCCCCGGTGCAGGTGTGCATGGCGGTCATGTGATTGCCGAAGGGACGTATGATGAAATTTTGGCAAATCCAGATTCATTAACTGGTCAATATCTATCAGGAAAGCTCAGTATTGATGTGCCGAAAACACGCACACAACCGCCAAAACCTGAAGAGCAAATTAAGTTAATGGGCGCTGCGGGTCATAACCTAAAAAATGTCGACCTGACCATTCCTTTAGGTGTGATGACCTGTGTAACGGGTGTGTCGGGTTCAGGCAAATCGACCCTGATTAACCGGACATTATTGCCGCTTGCAGCAACTCAATTGAACGGGGCAACCACACTGACTGCGGAAAAATTTGACTCGATTGATGGCTTACAGTTCCTCGATAAAGTCGTTGATATTGACCAAAGCCCAATTGGTCGTACACCACGTTCAAACCCTGCAACTTACACTGGTTTGTTTACCCCTATTCGTGAACTTTTTGCGCAAACCCCTGAAGCTAAAGCACGTGGTTATGCTGCAGGTCGTTTCTCGTTTAATGTGAAAGGCGGTCGCTGTGAAGCCTGCGAAGGCGACGGTATGATTAAGGTCGCAATGCACTTCTTACCTGATATGTATGTGCCTTGTGATGCCTGCCACGGCAAGCGCTATAACCGCGAAACGTTAGAAGTTGGTTATAAAGGTCGTAACATTTCAGATGTCTTAGAAATGACGGTTGAAGATGCAATGCATTTCTTTGACGCTATTCCTGTGATCCACCGTCGTTTGGAAACCTTGAACCAAGTTGGCTTGGGTTATATCCGTTTAGGTCAATCTGCAACCACACTTTCTGGTGGTGAAGCGCAGCGTGTGAAATTGGCACGTGAGTTGGCGAAGCGCGATACAGGCAAAACCTTGTATGTGCTTGATGAACCAACAACTGGTCTACACTTCCATGATATTGCCAAATTGCTCGACATCCTGCATGAACTACGTAATAAGGGCAATACCATCGTGGTGATTGAGCATAATTTGGATGTGATTAAAACTGCCGATTGGATTGTGGACTTAGGCCCTGAAGGTGGTGCAGGTGGCGGTATGATTATTGCCGAAGGTACACCTGAGCAGGTAGCTAAGAATAAAGTATCGCATACAGCGAAATTTTTAAAGCCGATGTTGAAATAATTTAGAAAGGGCTTATAAGAGCCCTTTTTTTATTTGTCTACTCGTGAAATTAAAAATTTTAAATAATTGTCGCTAAAGACAGATGATCCTTTTTTATCTTCTAAAATTTCTTTAAAAAGAACCTTTAGGTTTAAATGGAATTTTTCAACCAAAGCCATTATAGGTATATTTGAAAATCTATCATCTTTAAAATAATCTATTTCAATAAATTGCTTCAAGTCTTCTTTATTTAAGTGCTTTATCACACTTTCATGCTCTTCAGAATACTGTTGCAAAACAAACAAAGCGAATATCGAATCCTTGGTAGACGGTAATCCAACAAATGGATTTTTTTCAAAAAAATCTTCTATATAATTCCTAAACCGATGCTCACCTTGTCCAAGAGCATTTATCCCTCTAAATGCTTTTCTATCCTGTTTTAGCTGTTGAGCAATCCATTCTTTTATCAGTATCTCCAATTCTTTAGACTTATCAATAGCCCCTAGATTTTCTAAAATAGTTATAGCAAAATCTAAATTTCCCAAACCCTGTAATCCAATATTCTGTTTACTTGAGTCAAAAAATCTTTGTATAAAGGTTTCATCAGCCGTGCAATTCCATAGCTCCTGATAAAGCTCCATAAATTGATTCTGCATAATTAATTTATTTTCTGCAATTAGATCAGAAGAAACTAACTCCCTCACAGAGTTACTATTAAATCTTTCAGTCTGTTGAAACTCATTAATAAACTTTTCCAACCAAAGATCAGATTTTGTAAATAAATAAGATACTCTTTTTAATGCTTCATAAGTTGTTTTTCTTACCTCACTCCAATCATCCCTACTCTTTTCACTAATATATTTTGAGTCACCCCATTCAAATTCAAACTTTGGAAAATCATCGATCAAATACCCCTGTAAAATTCGAACTAAAATTATCTCTTTCGTTGTAGTTGCAACTTCTTCATGTAGTTGTTCTAGAAAATGCTTATACAGTTTTATTACTTTTTGAAAAAATCTAAAATTATGAATTTCCAACTCATCTGCAAATTTCACCATCAATTCAACCAAAGGGGCATCTATATCTTTTGTATTAGCACGAATCAAAGACTCAACAGACGTAATTTTTATAGTTTCATCTATCAATTTTTCTTTATATTCAGCATATTTTTCTTTGTTCTTCTCTTCAGTTTTTGACTCATCTAAAATTAAAATGACCTGACAATTCTTTTCCAATTTAAGTTGATTCGCTAAGCCCATAACATCTTTTATATCAAGCTTATTCGACATACGCTCAAAATCATCGAAGCAAATAACAGCATCTTTAACTTGATTGAACATCAAACTATCAAAAACTTTGGCCGAGGCACTAATACCAAATTGTGAAATTTTCGTATCTTTCAAAATTGATGGTAAGCCTCTAATCCATCTAGGTATTTCAATTGCTGAATGATTATTTTCTATATTGCTATAAATATGGGTTTTTAAATCACTTAATGACTCTAAACCAAATAATGAAACATATATGTATTTATTTTTAAATTTATAATTCTCTCGAAACTTATTCCAAAAGAAAGTTTTACCTACTCCCCAACAACCTGTAATCGCAATTGCGATCCCATTATTATTATTTGTTCTAAAAATTTCTTCTAAACGTTGTTCTTGAGACTGGTTCATTTTCTTGAAATATTAATAACTTGTATCCTTTATATCTACAAAAAACCATAAATTCAATCACATGATGGCGAAATGAATGTCGCCTGTTTGACTGGGGCAGCACGGATGTGCCCTCAGTCAAACAAAAGCATTTTGCTTACTTTTGTGCTTTCAAAAGTAAGATAAATCCTACGCAATGGAAGCTAAAACCTAATGCAAAGCGAGGACGTGCCAATTCAAAATTCAAAATTCAAAATTCAAAATTCAAAATTCAAAATTCAAAATTCAAAATTCAAAAAATTAACGTAAATAATGAAACACACCCAACTTATCCAACACATCCAACGTCAACTGCTTACGCTCCGCCACATCATCCCCTGCAGCCATCTGCAAATTCAAACTAAACGCCGTGATCTTGCCATGACCATCATCTACCCAACCGGTATACCACCCAACTTGCGGCTCTACATCCATACCCCAACCACTCTTGGCATATAACTTCGCATCCCCACGGCTTTCAATATAAAGCATATCTTTGACTTGCTTTTGTACCGCGACATCAAACGGTAATTTCTCTGTCGCAAGCTGATACGCAAATTTGACTTCTTGTTCAGGCGTAATCTTTAACGGCCCAACCAACCAAAAATTATCCACCTGTTTGCCAATATTGGCATTGCCAAAACCGACCCGTTTGACTTCTTGTTGCATTAACGCCAAACCTATTCGCCTTGCCAGTTCCTGATATACAGGAACTGCAGATGCTTGCATGGCTTCACCCAAAGTCAGGTCTTTTTCCCATGAGGGGAAAGCACGTTTTTCACCTTTCCATTTAAAAACTTCATTGGCTGTCGCCTTCTGATGCTGCAAACCAATTAATGCATTTAACATTTTAAAAGTAGATGCGGGAATGTATTCGGTGTGGGCGCGCTGTAAGTCATTGCCATAATGGCTCAAACGCTGACCATCAAATGTGACAAATACCGCCTGTGTCTGTGCTTGATTAAATAAAGACGTAATCTCTCTCACCCGTGAATTTACTAAATTGGCTTGAGCCGTTTGTTTTAAGTGTTGAGATGAATCCAACATGCCTTCATTTGTTGTACATGCTGACAAACTCAGGACAGTCATCAACGATAGATATATTTTTTTCATTGCACTATTTTTATGGCGTTTAAAGTCCACAGTATAAGATGAAGTTCAAACCTGAATTGTGTACTTTTCAACAGTCTTGTATCTGTTGCAAACTTAGCATATCGACTATTTATTTTTAAACAAAACATCCTTATGATGACGCCTATCGTGGACTCAACAACGAATAATTTTTTAAATATAAAAGCATACTAACAATGAATAAATTTATCTTAAGTTTCAGCCTCTTATTATGTCCAATATATAGCTTTGCCAATGGCTATCTAAACGAATACATGGTGCTGTTTGTCTCACAAGAAGACCCCGATCTTAGCCCATGGAAAGATAAGCCGCAATGTAAAGCCCTCAGTACCCCGACTCAACACAAAGGAATCTTTGAAAATCAATATGTCTATGCCAATGGCAATGCCCTGACCACCATCTTTCTGAGCAACAGCAAAATTAAAAATGGTGAATGTGAACATCTCATTCACTTTCCAGATGGTATTCAAGGCTCAGGCGTATTTGAAAGTTTCTTCCCCAACGGCAAATCCCGTAGCCGCATTGCCTATAAAAATGGGGAGTACGAAGGCAAACTCGAGTTTTGGTTTGCTAATGGGATAAAAGAGCAAGAAAGTAGCATCATCAATGGTGAATCTCAGGGGGATTACAAAATTTGGCATCCGAATGGGCAACTGGCTTTTTCTCAAAATTATAAAAATGGTATCGAGCATGGTCTGCGCCAACGCTGGTATAGCGATGGTAAACCGTGGACCTATGCCAATTTTCAAAACAATAAATTGATTGGCGAGCTGAAAATGTGGTTTGAAAACGGCAAACTAGAACGCCAAGGTTATTATCGTAATGGCGTTCGTCATAACAGTTATAAAATTTGGTATGACAATGGGCAACCTGAAGCGGTGCTTCAGTACGATTTAGGCAAAATTACCCAAGCCCAGTGTTGGAATGTAGATGGTAGTCAAATGAACCAACAAGCCTGCAATAAATTATATAAAGATGAAGATTAATTCATTTGTCTGGCTAACTTTATGAATCTGCCAAGCTGCGTTTAGACTGAAACACGATCACGCCCCGCAGCTTTGGCTTTAAATAATGCTTGGTCTGCTCGCTCTAATAAATCGATCCAGTTTTCGGCCCCCACTGCCACACCAATACTCACCGTCACAATGAGATCGGCTTCGTCCTCTGCCAAATTAAAATTCACATTCTGAATATCGTGCCGTATAGTTTCGGCAATGTTTTGGGCTTTGAGCATATTAATCCCCTCGATCAGGACTAAAAACTCATCTCCACCATATCGCACCACCAAGTCGGATGAACGAATATGTTTTCGTAATTGATTGGCAACATGTTGAATCACCAAATCGCCGACAATATGCCCATAGCGATCATTCACCTGTTTAAAGTGATCAATATCAATCACGATCAGCGCTGTATGTAAAAAGCCTGAATTTTGGCTGTCGCGAAATTTAATATATTCATCTAAGGCAAAACGATTGGCGACATTGGTGAGTGAGTCAGTATTGGCAATATGTTTAAGCTGAAATTCAAAGGCATCACGCTGTTCCAACATGTTTTCAATATGCTGAATGGCATCAAATAAACTGAGATAACCTACTTTGGCAGGTTCAATCACGCCTTGATCCATTTGTCGGTGCCGAGCCAGTTTAAATAACTGATTACGAGCACGAATTAAAGGTTCAAACACCCATTTCTTGGCATAGAACATCGTTAATAATGCAGTCAGTAATGACACGAGCGAGACAAAAAGCGTGAAAATCAATTTATTTCGCGCTTCACGTTGTTCATCCGCAGCTACTTTGAGACTGTAATCTAAAATATAACTTTGCAATTCCACTACTGTGACAAATTTATTGACCATTGCATCAGTGAGCTGGGTGCCATCCATGTGATAACGCTGATGTTGAAGACTTTTTTGAGTCAAACCATCAATAATTGGCAAACCTTTATCTAAAAATTCCGTCCGTACCGCATGATGTAACTGTTTAAACTCGGGAGTTTTGTCATGTTCAGACTGCACGACATTGATCAATTCCCATAGATAGCGTGTTTGACGCTGGGTTTGTAAACTCCGCGCTAAATTTTGCTCTGGAATTTCCTGTTGAAATGATACCGCAGCCATAATATTTGATGCGACTCTTCCCGCCTGATCACGTAATTCTGCCAGTAATAAAATCAGCGTGTAATAATTCGATACACGAGTATCTTTACCATGAGAATGATTGACCAATTTCTGCATGGCAATATAGCTTTGATCCCAAGCTTGGAACATCGCCAAAATGGCATGATCCAATTTTTTAGCTTCACGTTGTTGTGTCGGCAGCGCAATATATTGATCGACCGTTTTGCGACCCTGCAACAAATATGGATATAAATTGGACTCTAACTGCTGGGCGATCGGTGCAAAGCCCGTTTCTTTTAAAACTTTCAGTGTATCTTGATATTGCCGATCAACGCCTTGACGATATTCAGCCAACTCAATAATTTTTTGCTCGCGCTGTTCACCTTGACTCGACATTGCACTGTTAGCTGGCGCACGTTCACGGGAAATTTGGTTGGTTAAATCTGCCACCATTTTCAGCATCTGAATTTCTTTCAGCGCTTCGGCACTTTTGAGGTAATGTTGATTGCTGCTCACAATCAATGGAACACTGATAAATACGATGGACAAGACGATTACTAGCATCGCAAGTTGCAAGCGCTTACTAATATGCTCTGTTCGTAATGTTTCCATCTATTTTATGCCCCACACTTGTTGCATACCCCAACCCACTTCTCAACTAAACGCGGGAATATTTAAATTAATGACCAATAATTTATTAATTTGTAAAGTGAACATTTATAGCTCTAAATTCTATATAAATGTGCTTAGTCTGTCACATTTTTATCACTTTAGAACGAGATAATTTGCTAAAAAACAGCAGCATATTTTAAAGCGAAATATTTTTTATTAACTTGTTTAAATAAATATTTACAATTGCAATAAATTGGTGCAGAATGCACCGTATTAGGGCACACTAGATTTCTTCCTCAGCAGAATATTTTAGTTTCCCGAAAATTTTGGCTAAAAAATCCTGATTTTCCTTGAAAATCAGGATTTTTTTTGTCTATATCACTTTAATTGAAAGATAAATAGAATTATTAACGCACCATAAAAGTGCATTTATTTCTACGAGATATTTGCTCTATATTTTATCTTTAATATAAATTTGCATTTTTGAATAAAAAAAAGCCCAACCTTGGGGAAAGCTGGGCGAATAAAAAACAATAATGGAGAATCAGGGTCAAAGTCACACTTTTAAACCGTGTGACGACTCGATTGGCAAATTATGAATCAAATAAAACCTGATGTAAAGCCAAGTATTTCACTAGGATATTAAAAATATCACAAAGACACATATTTAAGTGACATATCCCTCAAACTTAAAACAAAAATGTCTATTTAATATACAAATAAGTGGTTTTAGCCCAACAATTCAACAGTCAAAGTCCCGATTTATTACCTCAAATGCGTGAAAAGCGTTAGAATTTACCCACTACAATAAATGTTATTTTGAATTAAAATAACAATAATAATTGTTATTTTAGATTGAAAAGTTGTGTATTTTTTCAAGTGTATTTTTTTAATTAAGAATTTAATCAAACTTACTTAATTGTTCTCAATGATTTTTTTTCAGTGACTTATTAGTTAGAGTAAAAACTGAATTTCTTATTATGAAATAAAGATCTGAGTCAGAGACTGAATAATAACCTTTAGGATCATTGACTTAATATATTGTTACAATACAATGCTCAATGTTTAATCCATTTGTAACAACTGGTAGAAAATCATGAAAAAACTCGGTTTAGCCACTGCTTTATTATTAGCCATGACCGGTGCTCAAGCTTACCAATTTGAAGTTCAAGGCCAAGCAGAATATATCGACACAACTGCAAATGACAAAGATTTCATTGGTGGTGTTCAAGGTACTTACTACTTCAAAAATGTTGACTCTACAAAAGGTCCTTTAGCAGAAGCTGCATTCTTAAACCAAGCTTCTAACGTATCTGTTGCTTACAACTACGGTGAAGTTGGTTCACAAGGTGTTGACGTAGTTGCTCATAACTTTGGTGCTAAAGCTGAAGCTTATGTTCCAACTAAAGTTGTTCCTGTATATGCAAGCGCGTCTTACAGCCACACTATCCTTGACAGCAAAAATGCAAACAACACTGATGACAACGGCGACCGTTATGCATTAGAAGTTGGTGCGCTTCCAACTCAAAACTTCTTAGTTGCTGTTGGTTACACTAGCGTTGCTGACCAAGCTGCTGTTGACGCGTTCAACGTTATGGGTAATGGTGTTGCTAAAGCTGTTGCTGAAGCTGCGACTATCGATCAAGACCAAGACGCAATCACTGCACGTGCTAAATATGTTGGCGCAATCGACGACACTAACATGGCAATTGGTTTCGAATCAGGCATCATCTACGGTGATGACACTGCTTACCAATTCAAAACTGATCTTTTCGTAACCCCTAAATTAAGCGTTGGTGCTTCTTACGCTGAATCTAGCTTTGCTGGTACTCCAGACTCAGCTTGGGGCGCGAACGTAAACTACTTCATCACTCCTGCTGTTGCAGTTGGTGCTAGCTATGTAAATGCTAATGCTGAAGAAGTTGCGCTTGACACTCAAACTGTTGGCGTAAACGCTAAATTCCGTTTCTAATTCATATTAGATACTGAATACCAAAAAGGACGCATTTGCGTCCTTTTTTTATTCTGCCATTATTTGTCTTTGGGTTCATGGCGTTCCGGTAAATGGGCAATATATTGCAAAGCAATTAAGCGTGAAACGATGAGAGCCAAATACATCACTCCACAAAACATTTGAAGCATAGCCAACACCCGTGCAGGCGCGCTCACTGGCATGAGATCTGACAAACCCGTGGCAGACTGCAAACTAAAACTTAAAAATAATAAATCTAACCACGACTGCATACCCGGCTCTGCAGGATTTACAAAACTATCCGGATAAATCAGCTGACAAATACTATAGAGAAAAGCAAAACCCCATGCGATGAGGGTAAATACTGCCCCTGCTGCAAAAAGTTCATCTTTGGTTAAATAACGATCGGCAAACATATAGCGTAATAAGCCATAGGCTGCACTAAAATATGCGCATGCTTCAAAACCATGCGCAATAATTTGAATATTGGGATGATTTACACCGAGCATAATCAAAGTAGAAAACAATACGGCGCAGCCAACAAAACTCAGTCCTAGAATCGTAAACATTGGAGTTTGGCGAATCACTTTGGCAATGATCAATAGTACCGACACCCCAAGTACCCAAATTAGCGCACGAAAAGACAGACTTTCTCGGGTAATCGCGGTTAAAACCAAGATCAGAAACTGCACCAGTAACAGCCATGCTGAGGGTAAAAGTCTAAAGCTTTTCCAAAAATCTACAAAACCTTGCATTATTTTCAATCTCTATATTTTTTTCATGCGCTGAAATGATCGATCTGAAGCATCATCAACTGATTGATTTTAAATTAGCACGAAGTGAGTTTTTTTTAATGCAAAAATTTGTTGATCTTAATCTGAAAAAGCATCCATATGAGCACTGTTCTAGCTGGGTTTCTTATTACCAAAGAGGTTCAAAAAAACTACTGTAAGTTTCAGTTTTCAGGCACATATTCAAAGGAATCTCCTGCGTGGTAGATTTCATTATGAAAAAACATCTCGTATTTGCACCCCTCTGTCTGCTCATGCTCTCTGCCTGTACACAAAACAGTCCGCTCCTCAAAGGCCATGAAAATTATGTGGGGACTTGGCAAAACAACCACAGTGATTTAGTGATCAAATCGTCGGGCGAAGTGACGTATTACCATCAAGAACATACTGAAAAAAGTATTGCCAACCAAACCTTCAGTGGTGCTGAACAGTCGCGAATAAAAGCCCATTTGAGCAGTTTTGGTGATCAGAGCTTTAGCATCGGTCAGGATGATTTCTCTCAACAATTCACCATTCAGCGCTCGCCTTATCAAGATGATCAAGGCCATTGGAAAATGTCGATCAATGGAGAAAATTATACACGCAAATAGGACAGAGATTTGTCTACAAACCTCTGTTTCATATCATTCGCTCAAATATAAAAAAAGCCCCTTATTAGGGGCTTTTTAGGCGATTCAGATTAGTGATCTGAAGCACCAGAGATACCAATACCAGTTTGTGAACGTACATACTGTGCATCGAATGCTTTACGCTCAGCTTGTGCTTGTGCTGAATTATCAGTTACAGAGAACAACCAGCAGCAGATGAATGCCAATGGCATTGCAAAGATAGCAGGACCATTGAATGGGTTAATTGGTGTTTCAGAGATTGCGAATGTATCTACCCAAACTGCTTTAGACAATACAATTAGAATCACGGCAGTTGCTAGACCAACCACACCACCAATCACCGCACCACGCGTCGTTAAACCTTTCCAGAACATCGACAATACAAGCACTGGGAAGTTTGCACACGCTGCTACAGAGAATGCAAGACCTACCATGAATGCAACGTTTTGTTTCTCGAACAAGATACCTAAAATCATTGCGAAGATCGCAAGACCTAAAGTCGCGATTTTAGACATACGAAGTTCAGATTCAGGTGTAGTTTGACCTTTCTTGAATACGTTTGCATACAAGTCATGTGAAATTGCTGAAGCACCAGACAATGTTAGACCTGCAACTACTGCAAGAATCGTTGCGAATGCTACCGCTGAAATAAAGCCCATGAACAAGTCACCGCCCAATGCATCAGACAAGTGAACCGCTGCCATGTTGTTACCACCAACAAGTTCTAACTTGCCAGTTACCGCCATTTTCGCTACATCAAGAAATTGTGGGTTGTTCGATACATAAAGGATCGCACCAAAACCGATGATGAAAGTTAAAAGGTAGAAGTAACCAATAAAACCTGTAGCAACAACTACTGATTTACGTGCTTCTTTTGCATCTTTTACAGTAAAGAAACGCATCAAAATGTGTGGAAGACCTGCTGTACCGAACATCAATGCAAGACCTAGAGAGATCGCATCAATTGGGTTGGCTGCAAGTTTACCTGGACCCATAATGTTTGCAGCTTCAGCTAAAGATACGTCATGTACTTTAGAGAAAACTTGGATCGATTGAGTGAACATTTCAGAGAAGCTGAAGCCCACGCCTTTCATGACCATGAATGCCATGAAGCTTGCGCCAGAAAGTAGCATCACTGCTTTAATGATCTGTACCCAAGTTGTTGCCAACATACCACCGAAGATTACATAAGCCATCATCAGTAGACCAACGATCACAACCGCAATGTTGTAGTTCAAACCGAATAGTAGTTTAATCAATTGACCTGCACCCACCATCTGTGCAATCAGGTAGAACGCTACAACCACAAGTGAGCTTACTGCTGCAAGGGTACGGACAGGTTTTTCAGCTAGACGGAATGACACCACGTCAGATAAGTTAAACTTACCTAAGTTACGCAGACGCTCAGCCACTAAGAACAATACGATTGGCCAACCCACCATAAAGCCCAATGAATACAGCAAGCCGTCAAAGCCTGAACTGAATACCATTGCGGAAATACCGAGAAACGATGCTGCTGACATGTAGTCACCGGCAATCGCTAAACCATTTTGGAAACCCGAAATACCACCACCGGCAGTATAGAAGTCTGCAGTGTTAGTGGTTTGCTTCGCTGCCCATTTGGTAATAAACAAAGTCAAGCCAACAAAAATTGCGAACATGATAATCGCATGCCAGTTGGTCGCTTGTTGCTGTGCTTCACCTAAATCTGGTCCAGCCATTGCCATGCTTGACATGAGCAGAGCAGGAGCCGCTAATACTATTGCTTTCAATGAATTCCATTTCATCTTAGTGCGGTCCTTTTTCTTGAGTAATTGCTTCTACTTCACGCATTGCTTCTGCGTTTAATGCATCCAACTTGTTGTTTGCAATATACGAATAAACACCACACAGTAAGAATGACAATACGATAATGCTTAGACCTAATGGCATACCAATCGTGGTCACACCACCACTCACGGATTGCATCAAGAACTCTTTGTTATAGCCCACAAGGAGCATAAAGCCGACATAGACCACCAACATGATGATCGTCAAAGTCCAGCTCAACTTACTTTTACGGCTGACCATTTCCTTAAATTTTGGATTCTGTAGAATTTGTTCTACCTGTCTCTCATCCATAATATTCTCCTTACGCCGAACCTTGGCGCGCAATTTTCTAATTCGAATTATTTCGAAGCTAAACTTACCAATGTTCCTTATCTCTTGTAATTTAGACTTTGGTCGTTAAATTTTGAGCAATAACCTCCCTAAGCCTATGGATGCGTTATCATTAAGCGAGAATTAATATGCTGCAGGCTTTATGAATAGTTGGCTTATCGTCGGGGTATTAGCCCTTTACATCGCATTACTCTTTGTATGTGCATTCTTTGGTGAAAAGCATGCCAGCAGGCTCAGTACTCGCGGCAGAATGCTTCTCTTTAGCCTAACTTTAGGGGTTTACTGTTCATCTTGGACATTTTATGGCGCAACAGGTGCCGCCGTTCGTGAGGGCATTATTTTCCTGCCAATCTATCTGGGGCCACTGCTATTTGTTGCGCTCGGCTATGATATTTGGCGACGTTTAGGGCGTGTCCGTCAGCATCATGCCATTTCATCGATTGCCGACTTTGTAGCAGCACGATATGGTAAAAGTGGCCCCTTAGCATCACTGGTCACGATCCTTGCCGTAATTGCCATTATTCCCTATTTAGCCTTGCAGCTACGTGCGATTGCCTTAAGTGCAACAGTCATTTTAGAACCGACCGCTGGTCTGACAGGTACCACCAATAGTGTGCTGTTTTTGACCGGTGTATTGGCGATTTTGGCGATGATGTTTGGGACACGACAGATTGCCAATACTGAACAGCACGGCGGCTTAATGTTGGCTGTGGCATTTGAGTCTTTCGTCAAGCTGTTTGCACTACTTGCAGTCGCATTTTTCTTTGTTTTTGAATCACCTGAAAACATGGCGCAAATCAGCCATGATATTAGCAGTACATTTAAAGATGTCCAGCTCAAAGGTGTGCCAGAAAGCTTTTGGATTCAAACATTATTGGCTGCTTTAGCGATTATTTGTCTACCACGTCAGTTCCATGTCGCGGTGGTTGAACTGCGAGATGAAAAGCATATTCGTGGTGCTCGTCGTTGGTTTGCCATTTATCTGATTTTAACCATTATCGCGATCATCCCGATTGCCAGTTGGGCGCTGCATGCAGCACCTGCCTACTTGGCAATCCCCGATGTTGCTGTGCTCTCACTGCCTTTAAGTTATAACCAAGACTGGTTGACTTTACTTGCCTTTCTCGGTGGTTTTTCTGCTTCGACAGGCATGCTGTTGGTATCGTCAGTGGCCTTGTCGATTATGCTCAGTAATGACTTGATCATGCCTGCACTGTGGCGTACACGCTTATTGTCACGTCATGACAAACGCCTACCACTCGTACTGAAATTCACTCGTCGTGTGTGTATTTTAGCGGTCATGTTATTGGGCTTCTTGTTCTTCCATTTCTTCAATGACATTGACCAATTATCGGTATTTGGCCTATTGGCCTTCAGTGCTGTGGCTCAGTTTGCACCGGCGCTAATTGGTGGTTTGTATTGGCGTGGCGGAAGTAAACAAGGCGTATATGCGGGTCTGTTGGTCGGTTTTGGCATGTGGGCTTATACCCTGTTATTACCAACCGTATTGCGTAGCTTACCTGAACAATTTAAAACATTTACCGAAAATCTTTTAAGTCAGGGTCCGCTAGGCTTGAGTTGGTTACGTCCTGAAGCACTTTTAGGGTTTGAATCTTTCGATCCACTTACCCATGGCGTAGTTTGGGCACTCGGTTTAAATATCACCCTCTATATTTGGATTTCCCGCGTCTTCCGTCCAAGTGTTGCCGAGCAAATTCAGGCCGAAAGTTTCTTTTATTATGAAACCAAGCCGCTCCCTGCTCAAAGTACATCAAACGACATCAGCTATATTCACCATGATGTGGCGCGTCTAAAAGTAGGTGATTTGATTACCTTGGCAAAACGTATTACCGGTGAAGGTCCAACCATGCGTGCCTTCAACCAGTTCTGCGCACAAAACAATGTCGTTTTAAATGAAAATAGCAGCGCCAACGGCATGTGGTGGCGTTTTACCGAACAGTATCTTGCAGGCACCATCGGTGCGGCATCTGCCCGTACCTTACTCACCACAGCCATGGTTAATAATGGTTTAGCACTCGGTCAGGTCGCCAATATTCTTGACCAAGCCTCACAGTGGCAGCGCTTTAACCAAAACCTGATCATGACCATGATCGACCATATGACTCAAGGTGTGTCCGTGGTTGATGAAAATATGTGTTTGGTGGCATGGAACAATCAATACCTCAAACTGTTTGATTATCCAAAAGACATTGTCTATGTCGGTTGCCCAATTTCAGACTTGATTCGTTATAACGCTGAACGCGGCGAATGTGGTCCCGGTTCAGTCGAAGAACATGTGCGTAAACGCATGCATTGGATGCAAGTCGGCAGCGCACACGAATTTGAACGAATTCGTAAAGATGGTCGTGTAATTCAGATGCGCGGCAACCCAATCGAAGGCGGTGGTTTCGTCACGACCTTTGCCGATATTACCGCATTCCGTGAAAATGAAGCCTTGCTTGAAGGGCGTGTGCAAGATCGTACCCAACAGTTGGCAGATGCCCTGTCTGAACAACAATTGGCACGTGAGCAAGCCGATAAAGCCAATATGTCGAAAAGCCGCTTTATTGCTGCTGCAAGCCATGACTTATTGCAACCGATGCATGCTGCGCGTCTGTTTAGTACCGCCCTCGAGCAAAGCGTACAAAATGACGATGATCGTAAAACGCTTCAGCAACTTGATCGTGCGCTGCATGGTGCGGAAAGTATGCTCTCTGCCCTCTTGGACATTGCTCGACTCGAAGGCGGAACGATCCAACCGAAACGTCAGCCTTATCCACTACATGACTTACTCAGCGATCTTGAACTGCAATTTAAATCGATTGCAGCACAGCGTAATATCAAACTGACCGTACATGATGCTCAGTTCTGGATTGACACCGACCCACAGTGGATTCGTCGTATTATTCAAAACTTCGTCAGCAATGCCCTACGCTATACAGCGCGTGGTCGTGTTGTGGTGGGTGTGCTACGTTCAGCACGTCCGGGGCATATTCGTATTGGCGTTTGGGATACAGGTCCTGGGATCGCGGAAGAACAGCGCATTAAGTTGTTCCAAGAGTTCGAACGCTGTGGACACACCTCTCCTTGGGGCGAACAGGGTCTAGGTTTAGGTTTAGCCATCGTGCAAAGGATGACCAGCCTACTCGACTATCCTGTGCATGTGTTCTCAGAACTTGGTCATGGTTCATGCTTTATGATTGAAGTCCCTGTAGTCGCTGCGCCAAAAGTGGTCGCTGCACCGACTCAAGCCGTTCCGCTGAAAACCAAAGCCTATAAGATTCTGTGCTTAGACAATGATGACACGATTTTAGAAGGTATGTCGACCTTACTGACCAAATGGGGCTATCAAGTCTTTAAGGCCACTGAACCTGAACAGGCCATGGAGTTAATTCAACAAGAAAATATTCAAGTTTGGTTGGTTGACCAACACTTAAATAATAATAAGATCGGTCTCGACTTTATTTTAGATAACCGTCAGGAAAATGTCCCTGTGGCGCTGATTACCGCAGATTCTGATCCTGAACTACCGCAACGTCTAAAAGAGTTAAACATCGTCTTACTGAAAAAACCGTTGAAACCGGCTTCACTCCGTTCATGGTTATCTGGTTTGAAGATTTCAAATCAGTAGCGCTGTTACAGGACATCTCTCTGTGAAAAATAGCCCATTTCATTCACATGAAATGGGCTTTTGTTTACCTTACTTTTACTTAAACTTACCTAACTGGCAAAAAAATTTGTCTCAGCGGCAAGATCATTCAAAATAGCCCCGATATTTCGTCTATTTATTAGCCATAAATATCAAATTTTGATTGCCTATGGCAAAAGATATCGAATACATGAGTGAACACTTGTACACTTAGTTACAATTAAAAATATATTTGATTTAAATCAGATTTTTACAAGCAAAAATAAAAACTAAAACTTTAGTCTTATATTTAGCTGCCGCCGTTCGTTTTAAAAATATTTATAAGAAGTTGATCAGTTTCAAGCCAATTCAAGAAGCGTCATAACTCAACACTTGAGAAGCTGATCTCCCCCGCATATTAGGAGTGATCTTGTGAATATTTCAGAAACAATGCCGCATGGTTTTGATCAAAATCTACAGTTTCATCGTCAGTATGGTGCCAATGCCATTTTGCCAGAGATCGACTGGCGTCAATTATTTAAGTTCAGCAAATTAAGTGATGTGCAAGTCGAAGCGTTGGAAACACTCTATCGCAGTGCCGTTCCTCTTGCGTTACAGGTATTTGACGAACTGAATTTTGATGTCTTTGCACCGAATGCTTACAAACCCCAAGGCCTTGGCTTATTCGATCGACTGGCAGAACAAGAAGATCTACTGCTGCAAAATTTAGAAGCAGAATCCAATAGCTTAGGTTTGGACACCCGTCATCAGATTTGGAGCATGCTACTGCGTGGTGGTGCGGTTTTGGTATTTAAAGCGTGGCTTGGTAAAGTCAAAACCGACCAAAACCAGCTGGATAAAACACAGTTTGATGAATTATCCGATTTACTGTTTATTAAAACAGCACCATTTGAATTGGCTCAACGTTTAAATGTCGATGCCAACTCCAAGCAAGACCATATCTTCCTGATGTATGACAATGATGTCTATCTGGACCGTTTTAACAGTTTAGAGACTGCAGCCCTATTTGTGGATTTGGGCGTTTATGATGCGGCTTTCCTGAGTTTACGTGATGACCGTGTCGCGGATTATCTCAAAGCGCGCGGCTATGTGACCGATG
The DNA here is from genome assembly GCF_013420005.1 of Acinetobacter sp. YH12040. NCBI lineage: Bacteria > Pseudomonadati > Pseudomonadota > Gammaproteobacteria > Moraxellales > Moraxellaceae > Acinetobacter > Acinetobacter sp. YH12040. Next base: position 141,585 of record NZ_VOZB01000004.1, on the reverse strand, counting down.
AACAAATTGATGAATTGCAATGTGCGCTCAACCCTTTGTACTGTACCGATCTGACGCCTAAGCAAGACTATATTGCTTAAGTTGAAGTGGTTTGTTTAAGTCATTGTTAAGTTGCATTGCTCTATTGCTTTTAAACCGCATGTAAAGACCTAACAGCATTTACACCGAAATGATCCAGCGCCAGCATTAGCGCTTAAACAGCATAAAAAAGACCTCCAGCGTGGAGGTCTTTTTTTTTTTTGAAAAAATCCTTAAATTTTCTTTTCTTCAATATTCAGTGCATTAATAGCCAATACAGCTTGAGTTCGGTTTTGTACGCCCAACTTACGGAAAATCGCCGTTACATGCGCTTTGATGGTTGCTTCAGACACATCCAACTCATAGGCAATTTGTTTATTCAACAAACCTTCCGCCACCATCATTAACACGCGAAATTGTTGCGGTGTTAATGACTGGATACGCTCCGCCAATGCAGTTTCATCAGCAGCACGTGGGTCAAAGTTCATGTTGGCAGGTAAATTTGGTGGCAACCAAATCTCGCCTTCTAAGACTTGACGAATCGCTTCACCAATGTGACTTGGATGCGCAGATTTTGGAATATAACCCATCGCACCATGTGCAATCGCACGTTGGATAATAGACGCTTCTTCATGCGCAGAGACCACAATGATTGGAATCGATGGATATTGTGCGCGTATATGCACCAAGGCAGAAAAGCCTGAAGCACCTGGCAAGTTTAAATCCAATAACACAAGATCAGGCTCAGGGCCATTTTCAAGACGTTCATAGCATTCATTGACTGCTGCAGTCTCATGAATTTGCGCCTGAGGCAAACTATAACGAACCGCCTGAATTAAAGCATGACGAAACAGCGGGTGATCATCAACGATTAAAATATTCATAAGCAACGTGAGAGATCTTGTGCACAATGACCCTATTCTAACCACACATGCTATGTGAAGGATATGCAAGAACTTATTTTTTTGCATTTAAAATGTAGATTTTCACCTAAAATGCGTCTTTTTTTCGCATTTTCTATAAATCTTTAAATCTAATCATATTTTCATATAAATTTTATCAACACAGTAAAAATGCTTATATCTAAGCATTATATGTTGAAATATCAACAGTTTAAAATTTGAAATTTCACGAATCTTGTGGTTTTTCCAACATATCTAAAAATCAGATAACTTTTCTGATTTTCGTTATTTTACAGTGATCCACCCATCGGGATTAATAAAAGGCATTCCGAGAAACCACACTTTTAGGTTTAAAAAATGTCTCAAGTTAATCTACAAAAACCCCTGAATATTGTTGCTGTATCAGGTGGCCTAAACAATCCATCTAAAACCGAAGCTTTGGTACAAGCTATTGTTGATGAGCTCGGTGATGCGACTCCAATCAATGTGCATTTTATTAAGTTTAGCGAAATTGGCAATTTATTAGGTGGTGCGATTTACCGTAACCAATTGCCACAACGTGTACAAGATGACCTTGCTGCCGTTGAAGCTGCTGATGCACTGATTGTTGGAACGCCAGTTTACCGTGCTTCATTTACAGGTCTGTTTAAACACTTCTTTGACTTTGTCGAACAAACTGCATTAGTCGATGTTCCTGTCTTGCTTGCAGCTTCGGGTGGTTCTGAACGCCATGCTTTAGTGCTTGAACATCAATTGCGTCCATTGTTCAGTTTCTTCCAAGCGCAAACATTACCAATCGGAGTCTATGCAACAGACCGTGATTTCACCCCTGAATACACCATTCATAGTGAATTACTCCGTGACCGCATTACTTTAGCTGTAGCACGTGCGCTGCCGATTTTGGAATGGGCTCCAGCCAAAGGTCAGCGTGCTGAAGTGGTGAAAGCCAAGTCTCAACAAGCCAACCAAAACTTGGGCATTAATAAACAAATCGAGCAAGAAGAAGTCCTTCCTTCTGCAGCTGTTCCAAGTTTGGATGCCGCTGAAGCTCGACTGCATAGTAAAAAGCCAAAAACGCAAGTGGCCTAAACACCACAGCATAACAATTCGATCCCGAGGGTTTGCAAAATGTCAGTACAAGAAAAAAACATTACATTTGCGTACTGGGTACCAAACGTGAGTGGTGGTTTGGTGGTCAGTAATATTGAACAGCGTACCGATTGGAGCTATGACTATAACGTGCGTTTGGCACAAGCTGCAGAAAAAAGTGGCTTTGATTATGCGCTGACTCAAATTCGTTTTACCGCAGGCTATAACGCGGAAAATCAACACGAATCGGTGAGTTTCAGCCATGGAATTTTGGCCAAAACTGAAAAACTCAAAGTCATTGCAGCGATTTTACCCGGCCCTTGGAAACCGGCTCTGGCTGCAAAACAATTGGCGACCATCGATCATCTTACCAATGGCCGTATTGCAATCAATGTTGTAAGTGGTTGGTTCCGTGGAGAGTTTGATGCGATTGGTGAAGAATGGCCCGAGCATGATCAACGCTATGCGCGCTCTGAAGAGTTCATTCGTAGCCTAAAAGGCGTTTGGACGCAGGATAACTTTAGTTTTGATGGTAAATACTATCAATTTAAAGACTACACTCTATCTCCAAAACCGGTGCAAAAACCGCATATCGAGATCTTCCAAGGTGGCAGTTCACGTGCAGCACGTGACATGGCATCACGTGTTTCCGATTGGTACTTCACCAACGGCAATACTCCTGCTGAGTTGAAAAAGCAGATCGATGATATTCGTGAAAAAGCCAAAGCCAATAACCATCAGGTCAAAATCGGGGTGAATGCCTTCATCATTGCCCGAGATACTGAGGAAGAAGCCCAAGCGGTGCTTCAAGCTATTATCGACAATGCCAATACCGAAGCGGTCAATGCCTTTGGCGATGCAACTCGTGAAGCAGGTGCATCCACCAAAGAAGGCGAAGGTAACTGGGCAAAATCTACTTTTAAAGATTTGGTTCAATACAACGACGGTTTTAAAACCAATCTGATTGGCACGCCACAACAAATTGCCGAACGCATTGTGGAACTCAAAAGTGTAGGTGTCGATTTGGTTCTCTCAGGTTTTCTCCACTTCATTGAAGAAGTGGAATACTTTGGCGAAAAAGTGTTGCCACTGGTTCGTGAACTGGAAGCTCAACAGCAGCAAGTTGTGCAGGCTAAATCAGCATAATTGTTGATGCAGTCACAGCTCATGTAATCAGCATAATAATCACAACCGGCTCACTTCACTTTCCTCCCCTAAGGCTCGGCTTAGGGGATTTTTTATCTCGAGTCCAATTTAAAGACATGCTCTGATTCTATAAAATGAGCGGATCTGTAAACAAAGAAAAAGCCCGACATCCTGTCGGGCTTTTTCTATATGGATACTTAAGCATGACTCCTGTCTTGCTTCACAGTCCTGATGGTGAACACTTTGTTATTGTTTTATGTTCCGGAACGTCCTGTTCCTGTATAAGTTCATCTTAGGTAAAATTTAAAAGTGCGCCTAGCGTCAAAAACTTCGTTGCTTGTACGCTTAAGCTGACAGCATTGTGCGCAATCGGTTAACTTAAACCATAGATATTATATGGTTTTTTATAGAAATCGATTTTTTAGATAATTTCATTACCACTAGATACCCCCGTAATTCCAGTGATATTTCCAACACAAACGAGGCAATAAACATGCAACTGGTTTGGTTTCGACAAGATTTAAGACGACATGACCATAGCGCACTGTGGCAGGCGACACAGTCTGGTCCAACGATTGCCTTTATTGCGCTTTCTCCTGAACAATGGGCAAGGCATGACGATGCCCCCATTAAAATCCATCGCTATCTTGCCCAACTGGAACTTTTGCGACAGCAATTGGCTGAGCTAAATATTCCACTGATTATTCAGCATATTCCCCATTGGTCAGACATCGCCACTGAGCTATTAACCCTATGTACTCAGCTCAATATACACACTGTTCATGCACATATTGAACATGGTGTGAATGAGCTTAAACGAGATTGCGAAGTACAACAGTTATTAGAACAGCAACACATCTCTGTTGAGCTGTACCATGACCGCACCCTGTTTCCTGTTGGCAGTATTCGCAATCAATCTGGACATCCTTATCAAGTTTTCGGTGCATTTAAGAAAAATTGCTACGAAAAATTGAGCATCAGTTTGCCTACTTGTTATCCCGCTATTGAAGCCCAAGCGGCTCTCGCCTCGCATCCGCTGTGGCAAAATCAATTTGATTTACGTCCTTTTTATCCCACATCGCTGTTAGCTGCTCAAATCGAGCTTTGGCCGATTGGAGAAGATCACGCACTACAGTGCTTAGATGAATTTATTGAACAACATCTGCATCGTTATGCTGATGATCGGGACTTTCCTGCGCTCAATGGAACCAGTCGAATTGGCATGTATTTAAACTTGGGCATCTTGTCTATTCGCCAATGTCTGCAAGCCCTGTTTCGTGAACAAGGCGGCTATTTCCAGATCGACCACAGAGGACAACAAACTTGGCTCGATGAGCTGCTTTGGCGTGAATTTTACCAGCACATTTTATTTGACTACCCGCAAGTTTCTCAGCACCAGCCGTTTCAAACCAAAACCTTAAAAATAAAATGGCGCCATGCACCACAAGACTTTGCTGCGTGGCAATACGGCCAGACGGGCATTCCGATCATCGATGCAGGGATGCGTCAACTACTGGCTACGGGTTGGATGCATAATCGGGTGCGGATGATTTGTGCCATGTTCCTCAGTAAGAATCTACTGATCGATTGGCGGTTGGGGGAACAATGGTTTATGCAGCACCTTGTCGATGGCGACTTAGCGGCCAATAATGGCGGTTGGCAATGGTGCGCCTCGACGGGTACAGATGCTGTACCTTATTTTCGGATTTTTAACCCGATCAGCCAATCTCAGAAATTTGATCCGAACGGGGATTATTTACGTCAATGGCTACCTGAACTGGCAGATTTGGATGCCAAACAAATTCACCAACCCTTTGCCAAAAATCCTCAACTGGAATTGAATTACCCTCAACCGATCGTCGATATAAAGCAGTCTCGCTTAACTGCAATTGAAACATTCCGAGCATTGTAGATATTGCCAAGATCGAACTGCGACAGATCAAAACGCCGTACTGAAATGATCACTGTAAAGCATAGCCGAGCGTTCGTTTTGTCCCTACAATATAGAAAACGCAAATCATTTTAGAGACGCTCCTATGTATACAGGCATCGTGCAAGGTTTAGAAAAAGTCTTAGACATTCGTCAAGGCAATGGCTTCACAACCTTAGTGATTTCAAATCATCAAAATTTTTTTCATGATGTCTTTATCGGGGCAAGTGTAGCGATTAATGGCGTGTGTTTAACGGCCACACATATTGATTTGGCAGCCAACCAAGTGCATTTTGATGTCTCTGATTTGACCAATCAACTCACCACGTTAAAAGCACTCAAGGCCGGTGATGAGGTCAATGTCGAACGCTCAGCCAAAGTTGGGGCAGAAAATGGTGGTCATAATCTGTATGGTCATATCGAAGGCACAGCCACGATCAAAAACTTAGAGCATCGCGGGGAAACCTTTCATCTCGATATTCACATTCCGGCAGGCAATATTAAATATTTCTTTCTCAAAGGTTTTATTGGGCTCAATGGTTGTAGTTTGACTGTGAACCGTGTTGATCGTACCAGCAGTGAAATTTCAATCGATCTTATTCCTGAAACACTGCGCCTCACTACATGGAAAGATGTCCAAGTCGGTGATGCCGTGAATTATGAGATTGATCAAACAACGCGAACCTTAGTCGATACCTTAGAAAATATTCATCAGCGTTAAATCGACTGACAGCACATTGCAAAAAAGCCTCCAAAACGGAGGCTTTTTATTGGCTCATGTGCAATATACGTTTAAGAATAAAAACTTGGATCTGGCACTTTCGCTGTGAGCACCCATTCACCGACCTCCTGATATTTATAATCAATCGGATCGTGTAAGGTTTGGGTACGTACATTGCGCCAGAAGCGATCTAAATTTAGTTTGGCCGTTGTGGCACGTGCGCCCATCACTTGGAAAATATTTTGCGTAATGTATAGCGAGCTATTGGTGGCTGCGATTTTGGCAGTTGCAATCGCAATAGAGACTTCTCCACGTTGTTCCGCCGTCAAAGCTTCACCAATCTCCCAAGCCCATTGCAAACGCTGAACCGCTTTATCTGCCAATAAACGTACACTTTCTAATTGCACATAAAACTCAGCAAAATGCTTTTGAATAAATGGGTCATTCACTGCATTTTCAACCAATGATTTTGACCATGCTTTTTGGTTTTGAACCGTCTGTTTTGCTGTTTCAAAAGCCCCTTCTGCCACCCCTAAAAACATATGCACAAAGATCAACTGTGCAATCAACGGACGTAAGCTTGAATACGGTGTACTCAAAGGCCCCGGGTTCAGTAGTAATTCATCTTTGGAAATTTTAACTTGTTCAAAATGGCTACTTCCACTGTCGGTTTGACGTTGTCCCATATTGTCCCAATCGCCGAGAAAACTGACGCCTTCACGTGCTGTAGGAATCACCCCGATCAATAATTTTCCATCTTCATTGAAGCCAGAACACAGCAAAATGTCTGAGTCCATGGAACCCGAACAAAAACTTTTATCGCCATGAAACACATATTCATGTTCAGACAGTTGCGTCGCTGTAGTACGGCGGTCTAAAGGGTTTAGTGTGTTGCCCCAAAATAAATGCTCACGTGCAGTCTGTTCAAACCACGGGCCATATTGCTCTGGCTGCGCGAACAACTGTACCGTTGCAATTAATAAATGATGGAAACCATAAACATGCGCCAATGAGCTATCCACTTGAGCAATGGTTTGAATGGTTTTAAAAATCGTCTGCCAATCTGCACCCTGTCCACCGTATTGCTGTCCAATGGACAATGCAAGTAAACCACTTTGACGAATCAAATCACGTTCAGCTTTGGGATTTCCCCCCTGCTTATCACGCTGAGCAGCCGTCGTGGCAAATTCTGCCGCCAGTTTTTGGGCAATATCGATCGGATCTTGAGTCAATGGAGTTGAAGCATTCATATGTCTGTCTGATTATTCTGTTACAGTTTTAGCTTAACAAAGTAGAGGCATTCAGCTTATCTCAATGCCTGCAGTCTATATCTGTAAAATCTATATCTCATGAAATCTAAGTCACCAAGATTCAGGCGACTTATAATTTGATCATTTTATACGTCGTATTTAGGATGGATAAAATGCATCATGAACGCCCCTTCATCCTAATCAACTTTTATAGGAGAAAGGACGTTCATTATTGCTTTAATAATCCTTCATATAAGCCATAGTGAACTTTCATCAGAACGTGATCACTCACGCTCAAATGGTTCTTATGACTTCGGATAAACCGTAGCAATCAAATGTTCAACCACTTGAGGTTCTGCCAAGGTCGAGGTATCACCTAAAGAGTCCAATTCATTGGCCGCAATTTTTCTTAAAATACGGCGCATGATTTTACCAGAACGGGTTTTCGGTAAGGCCGGCGCCCAATGCAATGCATCTGGCGTTGCCACTGGTCCAAGGACTTTGCGTACCCAAGCCACCAGTTCCTGACGTAACTCCTCCGTCTCTGCTGTCCCTGCTTGTAAGGTCACAAAGGCGCAAATCCCTTGCCCTTTAATATCATGCGGCATACCCACCACTGCAGACTCTGCCACAGCATCATGTGCAACCAGCGCACTTTCAATTTCAGCCGTTCCCAATCGATGCCCTGAAACGTTCAAGACGTCATCCACACGACCCGTAATCCAATAATAGCCAGACTCGTCACGACGTGCGCCATCACCTGTAAAATACGTCCCCGGATAAGTGGAGAAATAGGCTTCAATAAAGCGCTCAGGATCACCCCAAATGGTTCGCATTTGTCCCGGCCAAGAATCCTTAATCACCAAGTTACCTTCTACGGCGCCTTCAAGCTCATTGCCTTCAGCATCGACAATCGCAGGTTGTACACCAAAGAATGGACGCGTCGCTGAACCCGGTTTTAAATCGGTTGCTCCCGGCAATGGCGTAATCATGAAACCACCCGTCTCTGTTTGCCACCATGTATCCACCACTGGGCAGCGGCTTTCACCTACCACGGTGTAGTACCAATTCCATGCCTCTGGGTTAATGGGTTCACCCACCGAACCTAGTAAACGCAGACTACTGCGGTCACTTTCTCGGACAAAGGCATCCCCTTCTCGCATCATGGCGCGAATTGCAGTCGGTGCCGTATATAAAATAGTGACGTTATGTTTATCAACAATATGTCCGGTCCGAGCCCAACTTGGATATTGTGGTACACCTTCAAACATCACGGTCGTGGTGCCATTCGACAATGGCCCATACAACACATAAGAGTGTCCCGTAATCCAACCAACATCGGCAGTACACCAAAACACATCATCTTGTTTTAAGTCAAAAACTTCACGGAAAGTACAATTCACATAGGTTAAATAGCCGCCTGTGGTATGCAATACACCTTTCGGTTTTCCAGTTGAACCTGATGTATACAAAATAAACAGCGGATCCTCGGCATTCATAGGTTCAGGTGGACAAATATCATTGACCGACATGATTTCCATGTGATACCACAGGTCACGCTCAGGCTTCATTTCAATCGGGTTACCTGTACGGTGTACCACAATGACATTTTGAACCGAAGATGTCCCTTCGAAGTCGAGTGCAAGATCGACATTTTCTTTGAGTGGAATGGGCTTGCCACCACGCATCCCACAATCCGCAGTAATCACGACTTTCGCCTGACTGTCATCGATACGACTTGCCAATGAGTCTGGTGAGAACCCGCCAAAAACCACGCAGTGTACTGCTCCAATTCGGGTACAGGCCAACATCGCAATAGCCGCTTCTGGCACCATTGGCATATACAGCACCACACGGTCGCCTTTGCCCACGCCATGTTTTTTCAGCACATTGGCAAAACGGCAGGTTTCATCATGCAGTTCTTCAAAAGAAATAATTTTATGCCGTGAAGGATGATCACCTTCCCAAATAATGGCCGGTTTATGTGGATGTTCTTTTAAATGTCGATCGAGACAGTTGGCACTGACATTCAATTCACCGTCAGCAAACCACTCGATCTTAAAATCATCTTGCTTAAAATTTGTATTTTTAACTTGGGTAAACGGTTTGATCCAATCGATCTTTTGCGCTTGCTCCGCCCAAAACTCATCTGGTTGTTCAATTGATTTTTGATAACGCTCAAAGTACTCCGACTCATTGATGCGCGCGGTTTTTTTGAAACTTTCAGGTACTGGATAGATCTCTTTCATATTGTATTTTCCTTGATCTGATTCATCTCATCACGAGATGCCATGCCACATTTCTACTTTTATAATTCCTGCATCACAGCAGTATGACGATTAATTTTTAATCGCAGCAATCATGCTTTGGTCGTATTATTCTTTCCCATTTAAAGCACATCTATAAGCAAAATTTCAACAAAAACATGTTTTAATTCAGTATCTGACCAGTTCAATTAAACCTATACTGCAAAGGTAATTTTACTCAGCACTCCGCTTTTTTATTCTTTCATATACGTTGAGTTGATCCGATCATGAACACCAATGACTCTTCTTTCTTTTCCCGTCAGACGACCACTACATCGGATAATCCCCTGAAACCTGATGGACGTTTTGGTCGACTGAGCATGATTGGTTGGTATGGCTTTCTCAATATCATCAGCTTTTTTGCCATAATCGCTTTAAGCCTTGCCGTGGGTATTTTTAACATCAATACCATGGCGTTAAATGAGCAATTTGTTGGCATATTCACCGGGGTATCTGGCCTCGCCTATTTGGCAATTATTATTCTCTATATCTATTTCTATTGTGTCTTTGTCGTGCGTCGGCTGCATGACCTCAATAAAGCCGGTTGGTTGCTACTATTATTATTTATCCCCATGATCAATCTTTTCTTTATCCTGTATTTATTATTGGCCTCAGGCACACCGACCGTAAATCAATACGGCGCGCCACGCCCTGCTGCCGTTTGGGAAAAAATTCTGGCATGGTTGATGATTTTAATCAGTGTCTTGTCGCTCTTGGCTACAGGTAGCATCACCTCGTATATGATGGGTAGCGGTGAAATTGAATCGCCGACAGAAATCATTCAACAAGGTACTGAATATTTCTAAGCCACTGACCGAATCTGAGCCTGTCTGAATTTTGATACATCTGTTCACAAGCCTGTAAATGAGGGTTATTTTCGCCACTAATTTCAGGCAAAATAGCGAAAAATCGGAACATTTGGAAAACTCGTGGCTGAAAAAGAAAATGCCTTGAGTGATGTCACTCAAGGCACGACTCAACTTTTGCAAGAGGCAACAGAAAAAACCGCACAAACCGTGCTGGAACATACCTCTAAATATAATGACGCATACTCAACGATCGATAAATTTGTCGATGGATTTTGGGAACGCCTGCCATATATTTGTATCGCATTAATTGTTTTTACGATCTTCTATCTACTGTCTAAACTCTTTAGATTCTTTGTTCGTAAAGCGCTCACTGACCGTTCTTACTCAAAACAAAATCTAGTTTTAGTACTGAACCGTGTGGGTAGCTCAGCCATTATGTTCTTCGGTTTCCTAATTGCAATGGTCATTGCGATTCCTGGGTTCACACCGGGTCAGCTCATGAGTGCATTGGGGATTGGTTCGGTCGCAATCGGTTTCGCGTTTAAAGATATTTTCCAGAACTTACTGTCGGGTATTTTGATTCTCCTCGGTGAACCGTTTAAAATCGGTGACGATATTATTGTGTCAGGAATGGAAGGTACGGTTGAAGATATTCAGATCCGTGCAACCTTCCTACGTTCTCCAGATGGTCGTCGTATCGTGATTCCAAACGCGACTGTTTACACCAGTGCGGTAACGGTGAATACCGCTTATCAACGTCGTCGTTGTGAATTTGTGGTTGGTATTGGTTATGAAGATGATATTCAAAAAGCTAAAAACATTGTTTTGGCTATTTTGGACAAAGATCCAACCATCTTGAGCCAGCCTGCATTTACCGTAAACGTAAATGCTTTGGCTGATTTCTCGGTCAATCTGAATGTCCGTTGGTGGGTAGATACCACTGAAACCACTACTGCGAACTCAATCAGTGAAGTGCAAGAACACGTTATCCAAGCATTCAATCAAAATGGTATTTCAATTCCTTACCCTGTACAGGAAGTTAAAGTTTACCGTGGTGATCAAGCTGAGACAGAAGCGTCAACAGCTAAATAATCGCCCTAAAACGTACGGAATCACAGTTTCTGTCCGGATAATTCGGTTGCCTAAGCTGACTGCTTGGCAACCGTTTTTTATGAGCAAATCGACCTCATAAGGGATAAATCCACCTTCAGGTCCAATAATGATCGTACATCCATGTTGAATCCCTGCAGGCATCACATCTTCGACATAAGGGTGCGCCACATAAGCGGGATAGTCCGATGAAATCATGCTCGGTAAAACATCCTCCACAAAGGGTTTAAAGCGTTTATACAGTTCAATTTTGGGCGCAATGGTGTCACCAGCCTGCTCCAAACCTAAGGTCACATAGTGATCGAGCTGCTGTAAAAATGGGGTCTGCCAATAGCTTTTATCCACGCGATAACTGTGCAGCAAAATGATTTTTTCTACGCCTAAGGTGACGGCATCCATGATCAGACGGCGCAACACTTTCGGACGAGGCATTGCCACAATTAAAGTCACCGGATGCTTTGCTGGTACTTCTTCTTCTTGTAAGGGTTTAAGTTGAATGCCGTGATCCGCAATACTGACGATTTGGGTTAAATAACGCTTTCCTTCCCGAATCCCGACTTTGAGGGTATCGCCCACCTGTACATCAACATGGGTTTTTAAATGCTCAATTTGGCGTTTAGCACTGATACTCCACAGTTCAGATTCAGTTTGACGTGGGTCAAGCAGGACGATGTTCATAAAAATTCTCTTACCCAGTTCAATTGGATACGCGAAAACGTCATCCACAACTGTTCGAGGCAACACTCAATAGAATCACTCAAATTTCAGCGATTATTTGTTAGACATAAAAAATCGACGCGTTTTGTCGTGAGCTGCATTGCACCGCAAGATGGCTTCCTTGCGAAGCTTCGCATCTCATTTTACCTAATGAGAAACAACGTTTCGTAAGAGTACCTCTAACCGAAGGCTAACCCCTTTCTTCAAATCTTAAATGTAAGACTCTGTCGAGCCTATTCATTTATCTATTTAAAGCATCAACCAATTTAAATCATGGTTGAAAAATCAAAGGTACTGATCAATCACCTGAATATGCTTTTGCAGCGACCCGGTATTCTTTTGCATAATCAGCTGAGCTGCATCATTTAAAGCCTGAGCTTTCGCAGTATTTTGAATGATGTCAACCAATGCACTGGCCGCCTGCTCAAAATCCCGCACAACCACAACCGCATGGGCCGCTAAAAATTCATCCACAATGGTTTGAAAATTAAAATAATGCTGACCTAATACTGTCGGGACATGTAACGTGATGGGCTCCAAAATATTATGTCCACCGCCCGGTTCATTGAGCGATCCACCCACAAAACACGCCTGACTCATTGCCAGCCAAAGCCATAATTCACCCATACTATCCGCCAAATATACCTGCGTTTCAGGCTGAATTGTTTGGTTTAAACTGCGGCGCTGTGTGCGTAAATTTAGTTTCTGCGCTTCTACAAAAACCTCATCAAAGCGTTCAGGATGACGTGGTACAACTATACATAACAGCTCAGGCTGTTGTTGCAAAATCGGCTGCAGTGCCGCGAGCAGTTTTTGTTCTTCGGGTGCATGCGTACTGGCAATGGTGATGATTTTACGATCTTGCAAAGCCCAATCTTGACGCAACTGCGCTGCTTGTTGCACAAAGCTATCGGGCGCATGAATATCAAATTTGATACTTCCCACGACCTGACTGGTATGCGGATTTGCACCCAACTCAATAAATCGCGCTAAAGTTGCCTGATCTTGCGCCAATAATTGTTTCAAACTCTTTAGCATCGGCTGCGTCAAACTCGGGACTTTGCCATAACCTTTCGCCGATTTTTCAGATAATCTGGCATTAATTAATAAACACGGAACGTTGGCCTGATCGGCTTCAATCATCAAATTTGGCCAGAGTTCAGTTTCGACCAGAGCCAACATTTTCGGTTGATATTTTTCGATAAAACGGCGGACTAATTTTTTTTGATCTGCTGGCAGATACACGGCCTGAAATAGCGATTCATATGGTGCTTTTAAAAATAATTGTTTCGCACGCGCTTGTCCGGTTTTGGTGGTATTGGTGACTAAGACCGGATGACCTGCTTTGAGATAATGTTCAATCAGCGGCTGTGCAGCGTTGGTTTCTCCTACGGAAACCACATGAAACCAAATTGCATTGCGGTTTTTAACCGGCTGAAATGGCCCAAAGCGCTCAAGACACTCTTGCTGATATAGTTGGAGATCTTCAGCACGTTTTTTGAGGCGCCATTGATATAGCGGCTTAATCAGTGCCAAAGCTGCGTTATACCAAAAAGGAGTAGTCAAATTATTACGCTCAAAAACGGTTTGAATCGGCAGAATATATCAGAGCATTATCCACATGTTAATGGATAATGCGTATTCAAGTGTCGATTAATAGGTTGAACGACCTGAACCAAATTTATTTTTCATGCTTGGATAATCAATATAGCCTTCGGCAACATCTGTTCCAATCATGTTTTCCAACTGCAATTCATTCAATGCAGCATTCGCCATTAAACGTTCAAACAAATCTGGATTGGCAATATAAGCTTTACCAAAAGACACCGCATCGGCTTTACCTGAGGCTAATAAATCTACAGCATCTTCACGGCTTAAACGCATATTGGCAATATATGGCACACCATTTGAGCGCTGTTTCAGATAATCACTAATACTGTCATCCGCCAGATATTCACGGGTAAAGAAAAATGCAATCTTCCTCTGCCCCAACTGCTCTAAGGCATAGCCAAAGGTTTCACGTGGATCATGATCGCCCATGTCGTGTTCATCACCACGCGGCGCAAGATGCACACCTACACGACCTGCCCCCCACACGTCAATCAGCGCATCCACCACTTCAAGCAATAAACGTGCGCGGTTTTCTACAGAACCACCATACTCATCTTCACGTAAATTGGTTTTGCTTTGTAGGAATTGATCGATCAAATAACCATTGGCCGCATGCAATTCCACACCATCAAAGCCGGCTTCTTTGGCTTTGATCGCAGACTGTTTGTATTGCTCAACAATGCTTTTGATTTCTGCAATCTCTAATGGACGTGGCACGACATATTCGCGTTTTGGGCGAAGCAGACTGACATAACCCGCCTGTTGTACCGCACTGGCAGAAACTGGTGTATCACCATTCAAAAGATCGGGATGTGAGACACGTCCGACATGCCACAATTGTGCCACAATTAAACCTTGCTGTTCATGTACGGCTTGGGTCACCAATTTCCAGCCCTGAACTTGAGCATCGGTAAATAAACCCGGCGTCTGCAAATAGCCATTAGCTGCTTCTGAAATGACTGTTGCTTCTGAAATGATTAATCCAGCACTTGCACGCTGTGCATAATATTCAGCCATCATCGGCGTTGGAACACGGTCAATGGTTGCACGACTACGGGTTAGTGGCGCCATTACAACGCGATTTTTGAGGTGTAAATCACCCAAAATGAGAGGAGTATTAAGTTCAGCCATATATGTCTCGCCTGACACTTCAAATGCGAAAAATGATTTAAAGTGAGCTCTGCAGATAATCAATATATTGCTGAATGAGTTCTTCATTGCGTGAAAAATACGACCATTGACCATATTTCTCGGCTTGAATTAAGCCCGCCTGTTGTAACACAGACAAATGATTAGACATCGTAGACTGCGAAACATTACCGAGTTTTTCGATATTGCCAGCGCATACACCACGATTAAAGCCGCCACATTGTTCTTCTGACAAAAATTGTTCAGGTGTTTTTAACCATTCCAAGATTTGACGTCGAGTCGGATTGGCAAGTGCTTTAAAAATTAAATCAATATCCATAATTTAAACGGGTTTAATTAAATAAAAATTTGGACAACAAAGTTCTATTCAGCATCTTGAATACACTATATCGTATTTTTTCGATTTTTATATCGATTTTTTTAGATATATTGATCAAGAACAGATAGAACCTTGTTTTCTATATAAATTTAAATTACAAACCTTGTTTGAGGCTGGCTTCAATAAACTTATCTAAATCACCATCAAGTACTGCGCCGGTGTTTGAACTTTCCACACTGGTACGTAAGTCTTTAATACGCGAGTCATCTAAAACGTATGAGCGAATTTGGCTGCCCCAACCGATATCTGACTTGGTATCTTCCAACGCTTGTGCCGCATCATTACGTTTTTGCATTTCAAGTTCGTACAATTTTGCACGTAACTGTTTCCATGCATGGTCACGGTTGGCGTGCTGTGAACGTTGGTTCTGACATGCCACCACAATCCCTGTTGGAGCGTGAGTTAAACGTACCGCAGAGTCTGTTTTGTTAATGTGCTGACCACCCGCACCAGATGCACGATAGGTATCAGTACGAACATCAGCTGGATTGATTTCAATTTCAATATTGTCATCAATTTCAGGGGATACAAAAACCGCTGAGAATGAAGTATGGCGACGATTACCCGAGTCAAAAGGTGACTTACGGACTAAACGGTGTACGCCAGATTCTGTACGTAACCAACCATATGCATACTCACCTTCTACACGGATCGTTGCAGACTTGATCCCTGCCACATCACCATCAGACTCTTCCATCACTTCTGCTTTAAAGCCATGACGTTCAATCCAACGTAGATACATGCGCAGTAACATGGATGCCCAGTCCTGTGCTTCAGTACCACCTGAACCCGCTTGAATTTCGACATAGCATGGGTTCGGGTCCATCGGATTACTGAACATACGACGGAATTCTAATTTCGCAAGTTCTGCTTCCGCTGAAGTTAACTCTGCTTGCACATCCGCAAGTAAGCTTTCTTCTTCTGCTTCAACCGCAAGATCCAACATCGCTTGGGCATCTTCTAGCTGAGTTGAAAGCCCTTCGAGCACGTTAATGACGTTTTCGAGTTCACCTTTTTCTTTTGCCATTGCTTGTGCACGGCTTTGATCATTCCAAATTGCTGGGTCTTCCAGCTCACGTAGAACCTCTTCTAAACGCTCTTTTTTCAGATCGTAGTCAAAGATACCCCCGTAATGTTTGACCACGGTCGTTTAAGTCTTTTAGCTGTAATAGATACGGATTAATTTCCACGTGAATTACTCTCAATCAAAAAATTTGGCTTAAATAGCCGCCTATTATATCACAGAGCATTTGCACAGTTTTAACCAGATTGATCATCCAAATCATTGACTTCAATGCACATAATATGAACAATACGCTCGCGTTACTATTTATTACATTTTATTTACAACAATAATGTTTCGAGGGTTTTATGAAAAAGACATTACTTGCACTAGGGTTAGCTGTTATCACTTCATCAACTTTTGCTTATGATGGTCAAGTTGATGGCGGTTTTACTTATACAGATTGGGACAATGACATCGTAGATTCAAACGGATTGTTCAACTTACAAGGCACGTTATATTTAGACTCAGTAAACCCTAAAAATGGCCCATTAAACGAAGCTGCATTTTTAGGTCATAACAGCAATATTTATGCTAAATATAGCTATCAATATTTAGATACAAAAACAGTTGATGTATCAGATTATTTTCCTGTTTCAGGTCCGCTTGCAGGCAAAGCAGAATATGACAGCCACCATATTTCATTAGGTGCTGAATACTTCTTTGAACAATTCTACTTTAATGGTGAATTAGGCTACAAAGAAGAAAAAGCTGAAGTAAAAGTTGCTGGTATTTCAGCAAGCGAGGACTATGATTCAACAACATACCGCGCATTAGTAGGTTATTTACCTGTCTCTAACCTTTTACTTGCTGTTGGTATTGATGGCTATCAAGGCGACAATGATGAAGACGAAGACAACCGTTTTGCTGTTAAAGCAAAATATGTTGCGCCGTTGAACAATGGTCAATACATCAACCTAGAAGCAGATGGCGCTTTTGGTGATTTAGACTCTGTTACGATTGGCGCAGACTACTACTTCGATCAAGCATTTAGCGTAGGTGCATCTTACAATATCGAAGATGATGGTGATGTAGACACTGATTACTTCGCTATTCGTTCAAAATATTTCCTTAACCCGAACCTAGCAATCGGTGGTCAAGTTGGTTTTGGTGATGACGTTCAAGCGTTCAACATCAATGCAACTTTCCGTTTCTAATTTCGTTTGAATTAGAAGTTTGCATTAAAAAAGCACCTCAAATTTGAGGTGCTTTTTTCTTTTGGATGTAATATTTACTTTAAAAAAAGTCCAGTTGTTGACCAAATAGTCTACAAATTCATAATATCTACACAGTTTTAATAAAACAAAACATTAATAATAATTATATATTTTTCAATATCTTAAATTATTAAAATTACATAAAATTACCGAATACACAGTTCTGCAACTTTGCAGCGATTGACCATCTTTAAAAATTCTCTAGACTAAAACTTGTAACAAAAAATGTATTAAATTTAGCCAAACAATTTAGAGGGGTAGTTTCCATGAAAAAACTCGCAATTGCTTCAGCACTTCTTTCTGCACTTGCTATTACAGGTACAGCTCATGCTTATCAAGCAGAAGTGGGCGCTTCAGCTGGTTACATCGACCCAGATAATGGAAGCTCTGGCAGTGAATTTGGTGTAAACGGTACTTATTACTTCAACCCTGTTCAAACTCGTAACGCTCCTCTTGCAGAAGCTGCATTCTTAAACCGTGCAAGTAACGTAAATGCACATGCAACTTTCGCTGACCGTGGCGATGTTGACGACAATACTTATGGCGTAGGTATCGAATACTTCGTACCAAACTCAGATTTCTATGTATCTGGTGATGTAAGCCGTAATAATGTCGAAGTTGACACTGCATTCGGCACAGTAGACAACGATACAACTTATTATGCAGCTGAAGTGGGTTACCTTCCTGCACCTGGTTTCTTAGTTGCTGCCGGTCTAAAAGGTTGGGACAATGACGATGACGACGGTGTAGATCCAACACTTCGTGCAAAATATGTCACTACACTAAGCAATGGTAAAGACATCAACCTTGAAGCGGGTGCAGCATTCGGTGATCTAGATGAATTCAATCTAGCAGCGGATTACTTCATCGACAAAACATTCAGTGTTGGTGCTGACTACTACAACAACGATGTCACTGATCGTAACGAAGTAGGGATCAATGCACGTAAATTCTTCAACCAACAAGTGAGCCTTGAAGGTCGTGTTGGTTTCGGTGAAGTTGGCAACAATGACTACAATTCATTTGGTGTAGCAGCGAAATACCGCTTCTAATCCATTGAAGTCAAAACCATAAAAAAACCGCTCTTCTGAGCGGTTTTTTTATTTGCCTGTAAAAATAGAATTTATTGAGCCAAGTGTAGAACTCTCAATTGAACACTGACATTTCCTCTAAATTCATTTTTATCGAGTTCGTAGACCAAGCGGATTTTATCTTGTATAGGATTAAATTCATATTTTTCTGCCGCATTAAATGCAATTGCGTCCGCCATTAAGCCATTATCTAAAGCAAGTTTTAATTTCAGATGCACATCTTTCAACCAACGATAATCTAAAACTTTAAATAGGCCTTCATAGACCGGTGCAGGGAATTTTTGTCCCCATGGACTTAAATTTTGCAAAAGATCGACGGTTTCGACATTAATGGCCGAATCGGGCAATTCGCCATCTGTCCAAATAGTGGCCTGAAATAAATTTTCATCTTGCGCAGCGATGAGTGCTTCAAAAGCGGTTTTAAATTCAGAAAAATGCTGCTTTTGAATGGTTAGTCCTGCCGCAGCAGCATGCCCGCCAAAATGACTCACCAAATGCGGATGTAATTCAGCAATACGCTCAATACTGTCTCGAATATGAATACCTTCGATCGAACGCGCAGAGCCTTTAATATGTACGCCATCCTCATCTGCGGCAAAGACGATTGCAGGTCTATGGAATTGTTCTTTTAAACGCCCTGCAACAATCCCAATCACCCCTTGATGCCAATGCTGTTCAAACATGATCAAGGCTGCAGGTAAGTTATCCTGATCAAGCTGAATATGTTCTAACTCAGCCAGAGCTTCCTGTTTAATCTGCCCTTCGACTTGGCGTCTTTCAATATTGAGTTGATTCAACTGCTGCGCAATCGGATAAGCCGTACTTAAATCTGCCGCAATCAGACACTCAATCCCAATATCCATAGTCTCCATACGCCCAGCTGCATTGAGTCGTGGGCCGACCACAAAGCCCAAGTCCTGTGCTTTTAACTGTGCAGGATCACGACCGGCAATATCCAATAATGCACTGATTCCTGGACGACATAATCCTTGCTGTATCCGCTTCAAACCAGCATCGATCAAAATCCGATTATTCAGATCTAGACTTGCAACATCAGCATAAGTACCTAAGGCCACCAAATCCAAATATTGGCTGAGGTTGGCTGTGGATTTAGCATTTTTTTTGCGCATACTGGCCAAATTTGCCAACACATAAAATGCAACACCTACGCCAGCCAAGGCTTTACTTGGAAATTCACATCCCAATTGATTGGGATTTACCACCGCTTCTGCTTGTGGTGTTTCCTTTGTGGTCAGGTGATGGTCGGTAATGATCACCTGCATACCATGCGCCTGTGCCTGTGCTACACCAGCATGGCTCGAAATACCATTATCGACTGTAATCAACACATCTGGAGTAAAGCTCACGAAGGCCAAATCAGCAATGGCAGGTGTCAGACCATAACCATATTTGAAACGATCTGGAACCAGATATTCAACATCCGCGCCCATATCACGTAGTGCCAAGACCATCAATGCAGTACTGGTCGCACCGTCGGCATCATAATCACCAACAATGACGATTTTCTTTTGAGTATCAATTGCTTGATCGATTATTTCAATCGCTTGCTCTAAACCCTTTAAGTTTGGCGCATGTAAGTGCTTAAGCTTCAATTCCAGCTCTTGTGCGGAAGAAACCCCGCGACGTGCCAATAAGTCAGCAATAAACGGGGCAACGCCCTGAATATCTTCAGGGCGCGTCAAATAGGGTCTTTGTTGAATTAAAAGTTTAGACATTTATGGCATCAGTCGCTGTAAAACCCATTGACCATCCTGTAATTTATAACTCAAGCGGTCATGTAAACGATTCGGACGGCCTTGCCAAAATTCATAATAATCCGGAACTAAACGATAGCCACCCCAAAACTCAGGTTTCGCCAATACGTCTTTGCTTTCCACTTGATCATGCAAATTTTGGAAACGCTGTTGTAATTCTTCACGACTAGCGATAACACCACTTTGTGGAGTACTAATGTGCGCTGCGATTTGGCTATCACGCGGTCGTTTATGGTAATAATCCGTAGATTCTTCTAGAGATATCTTTTCCACACGACCACTGACCCGAATTTGACGTTCCTGCTCTTGCCAATAAAACAATAATTCTGCATAAGGATTATCGAGCAGATCATTGCCCTTTTGACTGTCATAGTTGGTGTAGAAGTCATAACCTGCATGGGTCGCACCGCGCAACAAGACCGTCCGCACGTGCGGACGACCTTGGGCATTTGCCGTAGCCAAAGACATAGCATAGGGTTCATGCAGTTGTGCTGCTAAGGCATGGTTAAACCATAATAAAAACTGCTCATGTGGATCACGGTTCACCTGATCTTCATGCAACTCACCTTTTTGATAAGTTAAACGCAGTTCACTTAAGTCCTTAATCACATCATTCATGCAATTTCCCCTCTTGATTTAAGCTGCATTGGCACGAACAGCATCGGCCAAATGATTTGCTAACGCTGTGACTTCTTCAAGGTCATTACCTTCAACCATGACACGAATGACCGGCTCTGTGCCTGATTTACGAATCAAGATGCGACCACGCCCTTTAAGCTGAGCTTCAGCTTTTTCAAACTCGCTCACCAGTGCAGGTACAGTGTAGGGATCAAACATCGCAGCCAAGCGAACATTCACCAAGACATTTGGTAATAACTCAAACCCTTCCACCAATTCATGCAAAGCTTTACCTTGCTCAACCATCACCGTTAACACCTGAAGTGAAGCAATGATCGCATCACCTGTGGTGCTCTTGTCCAAAGTCAGAATATGACCTGATGGCTCACCGCCCGTTACCCAACCCTTTTCTTCTAGGCCTTGTAATACATAGCGGTCACCAACTTTGGCACGAAGCAACGGCACATTGGCTTGATCTAAAGCAATTTCAAGCGCCATATTACTCATCACAGTACCCACGATACCGGCAGGCTTTTGACTCGCTTGAGTGGCTAAAATATACAGAATATGGTCACCAGTAATTTGCTGACCGTTTTTATCCACCATAATCACACGGTCGGCATCACCATCAAAAGCGATCCCTAAATCTGCCTGATGTTCAACCACTGCTTTTTGTAAAAACTCAGGATGTGTCGAACCACAGTCTTTATTGATGTTTAAACCATCCGGTTCGTTAAACAGCGCAATCACTTTTGCACCGAGTTCACGATACACCGAAGGGCCGACGCTATAGGCTGCACCATTGGCACAGTCCACCACAATTTTTAAGCCTGTCAGGTCAAAATGGTACGGGAAGGTTGATTTACAAAACTCGATATAACGACCATTGGCATCTTTTACACGCACACTTTTACCTAAGTTTGCAGGGTCTTCGATCACCAAGTCATTTTCAAGTTCTTTGTTAATGGCTTCTTGAATTTCATCCGGCAATTTTTTACCTTCGCTCGAGAAGAACTTAATACCATTGTCAAAATACGGATTATGCGACGCCGAGATCACGATGCCTAAGCTGGCATGTAATGCACGGGTTAAATGGGCAATTGCGGGTGTAGGTAATGGACCCAACAAATGAACATAAACACCTGCTGCGTTTAAACCGGCTTGTAATGCTGACTCTAAAATATAGCCCGATAATCGGGTATCTTTACCTAGTACAACGATGGGCTTTGCTTTTTTACTGTATTGTTTTAATACTTTACCTGCGGCAAATCCTAGTTTTAATGCAAATTCAGGGGTAATAGGCAATTCACCGAATTTGCCACGAATGCCATCTGTACCAAAATAACTCATGTTGTACTCACTTCTTAATGGTGATCTTAATCATCACTTTTTACTGCAAATACTTTACACCAAAAACAAAAAGGCCGTCATATTAATGACGGCCTTTTCGGCTAAAAGCTACTAAATATCAACCAACACGGTAGTTTGGTGCTTCTTTAGTAATAGTCACGTCATGTACGTGAGATTCAGACATACCTGCCGCAGTAATTTTGACAAACTGTGCATTTTTACGTAAGTCATCGATCACCGCAGAACCGGTATAACCCATAGATGAACGTAAACCACCCATCATTTGATGAACGATGTTACCCATTGGGCCTTTGTAAGGTACGCGACCCTCAATACCTTCTGGTACAAGTTTTTCAGCGCCTGCTTTTGAGTCTTGGAAATAACGGTCAGCAGAACCTGTTGCACCTGCCATCGCACCCAATGAACCCATACCACGATAGGCTTTGTAGTAACGACCTTGGAAGAATTCAACTTCGCCCGGTGCTTCTTCTGTACCCGCCATCAATGAACCTACCATGATGGTACTCGCGCCTGCACCAATCGCTTTTGCCATATCACCAGAGAAACGGATACCACCGTCTGCGATCAATGGAATTTGATCTTTTAGTGCATTGGCAACGCTGTCAATCGCAGAGATTTGCGGCATACCAATACCAGCCACAATACGTGTAGTACAGATTGAACCCGGGCCAATACCCACTTTCACTGCATCTGCGCCAGCATCTAATAATGCAAGAGCTGCATCACCAGTCGCGATGTTACCGCCAATCACTTGAACTTGTGGATAGTTGGCTTTAACCCAACGTACACGTTCAATTACACCTGCAGAGTGACCATGTGCTGTATCAACAACAATCGCATCAACACCCGCTTCCACCAATGCTTCTACACGGCTTGGTGTTTCTGCACCTGTACCAACTGCAGCACCAACGCGTAAACGACCTAAGTCATCTTTGCAGCTGTTTGGATAGTTTTCAGCTTTACGGAAATCAGTAACCGTGATTAAACCTTTCAGTTCGTTGTTGTCATTTACAACAAGGACTTTTTCAATACGGTGCTTTTGAAGTAATGCTTGGATGTTTTCTTTTGATTCGTTTTCACGAACAGTCACCAAACGATCATGACCTGTCATGATGTTACTAACAGGTTGCTCAAGATTGGTTTCAAAACGAGTGTCACGACCAGTAACAATACCCACCACTTGACCGTCTTTCACCACTGGTACACCGCTGATGTTATTTGCTTGAGTTAAAGCAATCAGCTCACGTACAGTCGTTTCTGGTGTAACGGTAATTGGGTCTTTCACCATACCTGCTTCAAATTTTTTCACGCGGCGAACTTCTGCAGCTTGTGCAGCAATATCCATGTTTTTATGCAGGATACCGATACCACCGTTTTGCGCCATTGCAATCGCCATACGTGATTCAGTCACAGTATCCATTGCAGCAGAAACAAGTGGAATATTCAAATTGATGCCACGTGTGAAACGTGTCTTAAGAGAGACATCTTTTGGGAGAACAGTAGAATAGGCAGGGAGTAATAAGACATCATCAAAGGTTAGGGCTTCTTGAACGATGGTCAACATAACAGTCTCGCTGGTAATTTCCGTGAGCCATTATATACAAATTTCCGTTCAATTTTCATTTTAATTGCGGCAATTCTTTACGGAGTTTTCAATATTAACCAGCGAATATGCTGTTTTCAGCAAGAATACTCTGGGGGTTGGTCAGCATCCAGTGCAATACAGGCAGAATCCGAAGATTCTACCTCTTAGATTTCAATAAATTTATTCTGGAAATAAAGCCTTAACTGACTTGATCGAAATCTTCGTCATTTTCAGCGTCATGCAGTGGAATACTGATCAATGGAATCATTTGATGCGCGATGCGTGCTTTATTACATTGCTCATCGGCGATTTGAACTTCTTTACAAGATGAACTACGTGCCTCATACATGTTACAACTCACCTGTTTGCCTACTTCTCCACCCAAAGCAATACAACGTGGATTTGCCTGATTCGTACCCACCATACATGAATACACCGATGTCACAGGTTCCGTATAATGTTCAGGCATATTTAGCCCTTCTGCCCAATAAAAAGAAACGCGATAGTGAGCACAACATGCTCCACAGGTTAAACATGCATCCTGAGTCGGTATTTGAGACAACATTTTTATCTATTCTCGTCATCTAAAAGCTTATTTTATGGACGAAAAATATTAAAAAATGTTATCTGCAAACTCAATTATTTTTTGAAATTTTCAAGTGATTATACTGGGCAAGTAAAGACTGTTTCATCCATTAAATCGACACCACACTGCAAGGTTTCGATCCAATCTAAGAATTGATTGATCTGTTCTTTACCAATAAATGGCGTGCCGTGCTGCGGTACGATCATTTCCACATCCATCGTCCGTACCATGTTGACCCAAAGACGGATCACTTTGTTTGAACACATGTAGCGCTGATGGAAGCCTTTCATTTTAGGAATATGAGCGGCAAAATTTTCTAAAGGTTTAGAGGCATCATCCACCATAGATGCGCCCATATCCCCTGAGAATAAAATTTTGGCAATCGGGTCATAAAATTGGAAGTTACCAACTGAATGTAGGAAGTGTGCAGGAACAGCCACCAAATGACTGTTGCCTAATGGAATCACCTGACCATGATCTGGCAGTTCGATCAGACGATCCAACCAGTTGCCTTTCATGCGGTCACTCATGAATGCAGAGTTTAAATGTGGTAAGAAACGCGCCCACAGTTTAGATGCCACCACTTTGGCGTCGGTATAAACCAACCAACGTGGCATCGAGGTAATAATGTCTGGGTCCTGATGCGAGGCCATCACATAGTCAAGATTAGTCAAACGGGTATATTTATTCAGTTCCATAGTCAGTGGGACATAGGTCAAGTCACCACCCGGATCGAGCACCGCTGCGCGCTCATTATCCAAAATCAGGAACTGGTTCGCCTGTACGCCCTCGCCTTTTACCAAACTGGTAAAGCTAATACATTTATGCTTTCCATCATCATAAAGTACCTGTGATGTTGTGCGTTCGAAAGCCATTCCCATTCCCCAAATTTTTTATCAAAAAATATATATTCTATAGGTGAATAACATATATTTATTTAGGGAAACTTACAATAAATATTCAGTCAATATTATCTGAAATATCAGTGAATTGGGTCTCATTTATTGGCAAATAATCCTGAGTTTTTAACTCAGGATTTCATGTATTTTTAATATGGTGAGATTAGTATTTAAAATAAATAGTGTTGTGCCAACGCAGCCAAACCAATCACCAAGAATACTAGGGCGCCAATTTTATGAATCAGTGAAATCGGTAGTTTTTCAGCTAGTTTGTTGCCAATAAATACCGCAGGCGCATTAACCAACATGATGCCTAATGTCGTCCCCAAAGTCACCCAGCCAATACTGTCAAAGCGTGCAGCCAGTGCAACAGTGGCAATTTGGGTTTTATCTCCAATTTCAGCCAAGAAGAACAAAACGAAAGTGGCGCCGAAAACCCCATATTTTTGCCACTTATTGATATTTTCAGATTCATCATCCAATTGATCGGGGATCAACATCCACACCGCCATAGCAATAAAGCCCAGAGAAACGATCCACAATAAAACGGTTGGACTTAAAACAGTGGTAATCCATTGACCCAACACAGCAGAAACCCCGTGGTTCACCACAGTCGCGAGGAAAATTGCAATTAAGATCGGAACGGGTTTACGAAAACGTGCAGCAAGCAGTAAGGCAAGTAATTGTGTTTTATCGCCCATTTCTGACAGGGCAACAACAGCAAGGGAAATGAAGAAAGCGGTTAACATGGTGCATTTCTCTGGCTAGCAATAACATATACCGATGACTTATCCCTCCTGCTAGCCAATGTGCAGAGTGATAAATCAAAGGTCTTGCCAACAAAAGAAAGCTACGAAGAGCTCATTTGGTTCTTTGCTATGATGACCATGCTCGTTTTAGAGCAAATATGTTGACCATCACCTTTTTACTTTGCGTAAAAAGCGGCTACTCCCCAATGAAGTAATGCTATTCTAGCGAGGAATGCATATTTTCGCAATTTTAATTTTCGATGACTCAATTTGATATGCAAAACAATAATCAAAAATTTCAAGAATTTATTCAACACTATATGCATGTGCAAGATGTATTAATCATTGCAGGCGGCCCGTCTCAGCTCAATTTCGACTTAACCACCATTCAGCCCTCAAAAAAGCTGCTGATCATTTGCTGTAATCAAAGTTTTCTTCAACTTCCTCAGGCTCAAATTGCCCATCATTCAGACTATGCATGGTGGTTGCAGTATCACCCCATGCTTAATGCATCCTTTCAAGGTGACATCATTAGCGGATGTGGTTTAGGTCACAACCGTCCTTATCCTGAACATGAAGTTCTTGGCCTCAAGACCGTGCGAATCGACACTCAGGCAGAGTTATTTCATTCACCGTACTTTGTTTATGGTAATAATTGCGGCCTTCAAGCCTATTCACTCGCACATCTCTTTCAACCGCAGCGTATTTGGCTGATGGGCTATGACTTCCAGCACAAACAGGGCCAAACACATGCGTATCAACATCAACATGTGCAAGAACTGGGGCATTATGAAAAGTTTTGGGGTTTATTTTTAAAAGACTTCCAACGCTTTGAACATTTACGACATAAGCTTTGGTCGACGGCGCACCCACATCGTACGCTTCCACTCACCTATAACCTCAATGCAAACTCAGCATTAAAGCTCTACCCCTCACCCATTGAACTTCCTGATTGGCTTTGTCAGTCCACCACCACGCCATAAAAAAACCCTGCCAAAGCAGGGTTCATTTTGAAACTTAAACAGGTCAGATCAGATCAATAAAGTTCGGATATCTTTGAGCAGCTTCGTCAGTTTATTGGCAAAACGTGCAGCATCTGCTCCATTAATTACACGGTGATCGTATGACAATGACAGCGGCAGCATCAAACGTGGATCAAAGCTTTCACCATTCCATACTGGCTGCATGGTTGCAGGTGAAATACCCAAAATCGCCACCTGTGGCCAGTTGACCAACGGTGTAAATGCCGTGCCACCAATTGAACCCAGACTGGTAATGGTAAAGTTCGCACCTTGTAGGTCTTTCGGCGACAGTTTTTTGTCACGTGCTTTTTGACTCAGCTCACCCAGCTCAATTGCAATCTGCTTAATCGATTTTTGATCTGGATTACGCAGTACAGGCACGGTCAAACCATCAGGCGTTGCCACTGCAATCCCCATATGGATTTCATTACGTAGCAATACTGACTTGCCATCATCAGACAAATGACCTGCAAATTCACGCTCTTCTTTCAACAAATAAGCCACTGCTTTGATGATGAAAGCCATAATGGTTAAGCCAATACCTTCTTTCTTAAAGTTAGCTTTTAAATCATTACGCCAAGCTTCAAGATCAGTAATATCCGCTGCATCGAACTGCGTCACTTGCGGGATAAAGTTGTTTAAAGACAATTGCGGAATCGACACTTGTTGTAAACGTGTCAAAACTTTCTCTTCGACACCACCAAAAGCATCGAAGCTTGGCAATTTCGGCAAGCCTGAAACCTGTGCCACAGCTTGCGCTGCAGGTGCAACTTGCGGAGTGGTCAAACGGGTTTTTACATAAGCGAATAAATCTTCTTTCATTAAACGCTCATGCGGGCCAGATGCTTTGACTTCTGCCAAAACCACACCTAATTCACGTGCAAGCTTACGAACGGCCGGACCTGCATACACTTTGGCATTGGCAGCATTTTGCTCTTTGGTGAGCTTATCTGCGCCTTGTGGTTGCGGTCCTGCTGCTTCAACTTTGCTTTCAGCTTTAGGTGCAACTGTCGCAGGCTGTGCTACAGCTGGTGCAGGTTTCGCTGCTGGCGCTGGTGCAGGTGCTGCAACAGCTTGACCTTCGGCTTCAATCGTCACTAAAGCGACGCCTTCAGAGACACTTTGCCCTAACTGAACATGAATCGCGGTGATTTTACCAGCGGTAGAGCTTGGCACTTCTACCGTTGCTTTGTCTGATTCCACCACGATGATGCTTTGGTCTTTTTCAACCACATCACCCACAGCGACTAAAATTTCAGCCACTGCTGCTTTATCAACACCTAAATCAGGCACTGCAATTTCAACAGGTCCAGACGCTGCAGCCGTAGACGGCACTGGTGTTGCTTCTGCAACAACAGGTGCAGCAACAGGCTGTGCAGTTTCTTGCACAGCAGCCGATTCAACCGCAGCAGATGAAGCCGCCGTTTTCACCGTTAAAATCACTACACCTTCTTTCACTACATCGCCAGCACTGATTGTGATCGATTCAACACGGCCTGATACAGTACTTGGGACTTCGACTGTCGCTTTGTCTGATTCCACCACGATAATACTTTGATCGACATCAATCTCATCACCAACAGAGACCAAAATCTCACTTACCGTAGCTTTTTCTACGCCAATATCAGGAACTTGCACATCGATACTTTGCGACTGAGTAGCATTGGCTGCAACAGGTGCTGCTGCAGCTTGTTCTGCTTCCACAACCGGAGTTGGTTCTACTGCTTGGTCTTCAGTTGCATTTTGTACTGGCTCAGCGGTAGCAGTACTTTGACCTTCTGATTCCAACTCGATCAGCACAGCACCTTCAGCAACACTGTCACCCAGATTAACTGCAATGCTTTTCACCACGCCTGCCGAAGTGCTGGGCACTTCAACAGAGGCTTTGTCAGACTCTAACAACACAATGCTGTCATCAACGCTAATGGTGTCGCCGACTTTCACTAAAATCTCAGCGACCGTTGCTTTATCTACACCAATATCAGGAGTCGTAATTTGCATGATTAGTTCTCCTCTTTGTAGTCAGCCACAGCATGCAGTTCCGGCGTTTCCTGCGGAGCCCATGCCACTGGACGGTCAGTATCTAGTTCAAAGCTTGAGATGGCATCTTTAACCAAACGTGCATCAACTTCGCCTTCATCCGCGAGTTTTTTCAATGTTGCTACCACAATATGTGCGGCATCGACACCAAAGTAGCTACGTAAGTTGCCACGTGTATCTGAACGACCATAACCATCTGTACCTAATGCAACGAATGGACGATTGTCTGGAAGATAGGCACGGATTTGTTCGCTATATGCACGCATGTGGTCAGTTGCCGATACCACAATACCGTCTTTTTCACGAAGCAATTGAGAGACCCAAGCTTCTTTCGTATCTTCAGCCAATGGATGTAAGCGGTTGTATTCTTCACACGCCATACCATCACGAGCTAATTCGTTAAAGCTAGTGACGCTCCACACGTTTGAATGAATTTGATATTCATCACGAAGGATTTTCGCTGCTTTGATTACTTCGCGCAGAATCACACCTGAACCCATCAACTGAACCGTTGCTTTCTCATCTTCTTCGAAGAGATACATACCACGTTTAATGCCTTCTTCAGCACCTTCAGGAATAGCTGGATGTTCGTAGTTTTCATTCATTACTGTTAAGTAGTAGAACACACGCTCTTGGTTCACGTACATGCGTTTTAAACCATCATGTACGATTACTGCCAACTCATAACCAAAACATGGGTCATAAGAAATACAGTTTGGAATCGTATTTGCCAAGATATGTGAATGACCATCTTGGTGCTGTAAACCTTCACCATTCAGTGTTGTACGACCCGCAGTTGCACCGAGCAAGAAGCCTTGCGCCTGCGCATCACCTGCAGCCCATGCAATATCACCAATACGTTGGAAACCAAACATCGAGTAGTACATATACATCGGAATCATTGGCAAGTTATTGGTTGAATAACTGGTTCCTAACGCAGCCCAAGCACTCATCGCACCCGCTTCGTTAATCCCTTCTTGTAACATGTGACCATCTTTAGCTTCACGGTAATGCATCAACTGTTCTTGGTCTTCAGGGGTATATTTTTGACCATGCGCAGCATAGATCCCCAACTGACGGAACATACCTTCCAAACCGAAAGTACGCGCTTCATCTGGCACAATTGGTACGACACGATCTTTAATGGCTTTTTCTTTCAATAATGATGAAATCAAACGTACCATCAACATGGTCGTCGATTGCTCTTTACCGCCACTGCCTTTGAGTACCGCATCAAACACAGACAATTCAGGAATCGCCAGCTGCTCGCTTTCTTTACGACGTGCAGGTAAATAACCACCCAATGCCTCACGACGTGCTTTCATGTATTTAATTTCAGGTGAATTTTCACTTGGACGGTAGAATGGCACTTCTTCAAGCTGTTCATCGGTAAATGGCAAGTTGAAACGGTTACGCACGTATTTCAACGACTCAAGCTGCATTTTCTTGATTTGATGCGTCTTATTGACTGCTTCAATCTCTTCCGACAAACCATAACCTTTGACTGTTTTTGCCAAGATAACTGTTGGCTGACCCGTTTCCTTCATCGCTTCGGCATAAGCCGCATACACTTTGAATGGGTCATGACCACCACGGTTCAGGTTATCAATATCTTCATCGCTTAAGTTGCGCACCAACTCTTCAGCTTCAGGATACTTACCAAAGAAATGTGCACGCGTATACGCACCGCCTTTCACTTGATAGCGTTGGAAGTCACCATCGACCGCTTCTTCCATCACCGCTTTTAAGGCACCTGAATCATCTTTTGCCAGTAGCGGATCCCAATGACGACCCCATACCACTTTAATTACCCGCCAGCCTGCACCACGGAACAATGATTCAAGTTCTTGAATAATTTTACCGTTACCACGAACTGGGCCATCTAGACGCTGTAAGTTACAGTTCACGACCCAAATTAGGTTGTCGAGCTTTTCACGACCTGCAAGTGAAATGGCACCTGTACTTTCAGGTTCATCCATTTCACCATCACCGAGGTAAGCCCAAACTTTACGGTTTTCTTCTTTGATCAGGCCACGGTTCATCAAGTACTTTTGAATGTGTGCTTGATAGATCGACATGATTGGACCTAGACCCATCGATACAGTTGGGAACTGCCAATAATCTGGCATCAAGTACGGATGTGGGTATGAAGGCAAACCTTTACCGCCGACTTCACGACGGAAATTATTTAAGTGTTCTTCAGTCAAACGACCTTCTAAGAACGAACGTGCATAGATACCTGGCGCACAGTGACCTTGATAATAGATCATGTCACCGCCAAAGCTGTCGCTATTGGCACGGAAGAAGTGGTTAAAGCCCACGTCATATAAAGTTGCAGATGATGCAAAACTTGCCAAGTGACCACCTAAGTCATCACCTGTTTTATTGGCACGCAGTACCATCGCTAAGGCATTCCAGCGGATCAACGCACGAATACGGCGCTCCATATCCGAATCACCTGGCATAGGTGGCTGTTCTTCAACTGAAATGGTATTTAAGTAAGGAGTATTTAGTCGCTGAATGGGAACGTGCTTAGCAATCGCTTGTTGATAGAGTTTTTCAAGCAAAAATGCAGCGCGGTCAGTTCCCATGTGCTGTAAAACTGAATCAAATGCGTCCTGCCATTCTTGGGTTTCTTGCGCATCTGTATCGCCATAAAACGCCATACTTCACCTATCCTATGTGCTAAATATATGGCTCTATTAGTACCATATTTTGGCTAAGCTCAGTTATCGCCACAAATGAATACGAAATAGCTCTGTTATTTATTTACTAAATACTCATTGATTAACAATTACACAAATTTACATTTTTGGGTCAATTTTCGCCATTTTTCATACAGACAATATTTTTTAAAATGATAATTTTATAGTTATTAGCGATAAATAAAAAAGCCATTGTCTGTAGAGGTTCAGACAATGGCTTCGTATATAGATGTTATATGTGCTTATGGCAACATCGCTAAATACGTTGATGGGTTTTTACGTTGACCATCTTTCACTACTTCGTAATGTAAATGTGGGCCAGTACAACGACCAGTACAACCAACGTTAGCAATATGCTCACCCGCAGCAACACGGTCGCCTACACGTGCAATTAAGCGTGATGCATGTGCATAACGTGTCAGGTAACCATTACCATGGTTGATTTCAACATATTGGCCATAACCTGTGCCCCAGCCTGATTTGGTTACAATGCCTGGACCCGTTGCATAAATAGGTGTACCACTTGCCGCAGAAAGATCTAAACCTGAATGATTTTCTGCACGGCCACCCATGGTACGGCCACCATAATTTGAGCTCACGCGCTTCATGTCTGGAAGTGGGTGGGCAATTAACCATGAATATGGATTATTTGAACTTGCTGAATAGTTTTGAGAGGAATTGCTTGAACCGTATTTTTTTGCGATTGTCGCATTGTTGAGTTCAATTGATTTTTCACGAATTTGAACATTCAACTTCGTTTCCGCTGGAACATCAATATCATTGCTTTCAGAGTAAGCACCTTGAGACAAAGTGCGAGTTAACTGTTCAATACGATCTGATGAGTCTGCTTGATTTAATTCAACTAAATCTGCAAAAGCGACTGAAGCGGCCGAAGCTGCCAATGAAAACGCCAATAAAATACGTCGTAAATGCATAAAAAACCTCTATAAACTGTTCTCTTTTGTTCCTTGTGTGATTTCGTCCTTGATATCAGCCAAAAGGAGCGCATAAGATTAAGACATAAACATGTAGGAAATATGTATGTCAGAACCTGTCAACGTCTTTCAACCAACAAGAAAACACATAAAAACAGGAAACTTGTCGTTTCTCTCAACGCAAGTTGCTGCATGGCAGAAACTTACGAAAATTGTTCAACCGCTATTGCCCCAACCGGATCAATGGCAAGTTGTTTGTTATATAAATGGTGTACTTATATTAACTGGAGAAAATCAGGCACTGATTAGTCAGTTGGCCTATTTGCAAAAGCAATATATTGCACAATTATCACAAATATACGAATTCAAGGATTTACACAAGATTCAAGTTCGTCTGAGAACTCCGTCTCCAACGCCCCACTCCCCTGAAAAAATTTCAAGAACCCTCAGTACAGAAACTCAGGATTTACTCCGTAATGCTGCTGACTTTGTGAGCGACCCTAAGCTTAGCCAAGCAATGCTGCGTTTGGCAAGCAATAAAAAGTAACCACCGAGTTGTAACAGATAAATTTGAATATTCAGAATGTGACAGACTTAACACTTACAATTGATACAATATAACATCACTATTATAAGACAATGACTTATGTCACATTCACATAACTAATTGGGCAATCTTTAATGTCATCAAATGTTACAATTTCATAGCTATCTGGATCACTTTTGACATTGCGTAATAACTGATTATTTAATGCATGACCTGACTTATAGGCATCATATTTCGCAATAATTTGATGACCAAGCAAATATAAATCACCCACAGCATCTAATATTTTGTGACGAACAAACTCATCCGAGAAGCGTAAACCCTCTTCATTGACCACACCATTTTCATCTACGCCAATGGCATTTTCGAGACTCGCCCCCAAAGCCAAATTATTGGCTTTGAGATAATCCAAATCTTTCATAAAGCCAAAAGTCCGCGCTTCACTGACTTCATAGACAAATGTTTCGGTTGAAAAGTCGATGGTTGCCGACTGAAATTCTTTCTTAAATGCAGGATGGTCAAAATCAATCGTAAAATTTAATTGGAAACCGTCATGCGGTTGAAAGGCAGCACGTTTATCATCGATCAGTGCTTCGACAGGTTTGCGTATTTTTATGAATTTTTTAGGTGCATTTTGTTCTTGTAGTTCACCTTGCATAAGCAAATAAATGAACGGGCCGGCACTCCCATCCATAATGGGCACTTCAGACGCCGACACTTCCACGATCAGGTTATCAATCCCTAAACCAGCAATCGCACTCATAATGTGCTCAATTGTGCCCACCTTGGCATTTTCTTGCACCAAGTTAGAACACATGAATGCTTCTTGAATCAGCATAGCATCGGCTGGAATATCAATCGGTGGATTTAAGTCGATACGACGAAACACAATCCCCCCATCGGCATGATGTGGCACAAAGTTAATCATCACTTTTTGCCCACTATGCAGTCCGATGCCACTCGCTTTCACGATGCGTTTCAGGGTACGTTGTTTCAACATGTGTCTTCTATCATCAGTTCACAAAACCGCTATACGTTAGCATATTTAGCCATTGATAAAAAACAAAAAGGTAGCTGATCAGCTACCTTTTGTAATCAATAGACACTTAAGTCATTGAATTTATGTTATTTACGTTGCTGATTTTTCAAATAGTCTTGAATACTCATTGGCGTAGGGCGTGAATTGGATGCTGACGCCGCTGCTGCAGCTGGAGCTGCTGCTTCATTGTGCTGACGTTGAATCGCTGGCACATCATCTTCATCTACAGGTACTTGTGCAGAAGCGACTGTACGCGTTGCTTGTGCGACAGGGCGTTTCACTGGCTCAGCAGAATCGGCAGAATTACGAGTTAAACCCGTTGCGATCACCGTTACGCTAATTTCATCACGTGCATCTGGATCAAATACCGTACCGTAGAACACTTGACCTTCATCAAGATCCACAATTTGGTTCACCACATCAGTGATTTCTTCAATTTCACCGAAGGTTACGTCATCGCCACCTGTAACGTTAATCAAAATGCCTTTTGCATTCATGATGGTCACGTTATCTAACAATGGGCTACGGATCGCTTGTTCAGCAGCTTGACGCGCACGGTTTTCACCACGACCAGAACCTGCACCCATCATTGCATAACCACGTGTACTCATCGCAGTCTTCAAATCGGCGAAGTCAAGGTTGATATGACCTGGACGCACGACAAGATCAAAGATACTACGTACAGCATTTAACAGTACGTCGTCTGCTTTTTTGTAAGCATCTTTCATTGAAATATCGCGGAATACTTTAAGTAAACGTTGGTTCGGAATAATAATCAGAGAATCAACATGTTGCTCAAGTGCTTCAATACCTTTCTCAGCAGACTGCTGACGACGTTTACCTTCAAAGTTAAACGGAGTCGTCACCACACCTACAGTTAAGATACCCATTTCTTTGGCAATTTCAGCAACAACCGGCGCAGCACCTGTACCTGTGCCACCGCCCATACCTGCAGTCACGAACACCATGTCCGTACCTTCAAGGTGTTGGCGAATCAACTCACGGCTTTCTTCAGCAGCAGTTTGACCCACTTGTGGATTTGCACCTGCACCCAAACCACGCGTACTTTGCTCGCCGAGTTGGATTTTAAATTGTGCATTCATGCGATCGAGTGCTTGTTTGTCTGTATTGGCACAAACAAATTTTACACCTTCGATATCTGATTCCAACATATGTTGCACAGCGTTGCCGCCAGCACCACCTACACCGAATACTGTGAAACGGGCTTGACCGTTGCTGTCGCTTTGATCATCTTCTAAAAATTCAAATGAGGCCATGCCTAAAAAATTCCTAATCCATAATTGGCAGACACTTCAGCCCGTATACTGCCTTGATCTTAATAAAAATTGTTTTTTAGAATGCTGTCCAAGTTCCAGCTTGTCAAGTACAAGCAATAATCCGTACAACTTCCCAACAATATTCCCAAATATTTCAACTTAAAAGATCGACTTCAAGGTGTCATTGAAGCCCGACCATGCACGTTTTACCCGATTTAATACTGAAAGTTTTTCCGTATCTTCTGGCTCAACGATCGTATCTTGTGTTTCACTTTGACTGAAAATTAACAGACCTGCGGCAGTCGCGTATTGTGAACGACGTAAAGCGGCTTGCTGTTGATCATCAGCATACACTTGCATAGGTGGATTACCTAAATGTGCAGAAACACCTAACATCCGACGCGCAAATGTCACCATTCCTTCAATTTGGCAGGCATCACCTGTGAGTACAACACCATGGTATAAACCATGAATCGCACCATGATCCACCAACTCATTACGCACTTGATTAAAGATTTCTTCATAGCGCGCAATAATGATTTCGGTCAGTTCAATACGGCTAATGGTTTGTGGACCATCAATACCTTGGAACTGAATCATACTTTCAGGTTTAACCACTTTCAGATCAACACAACCATACAACAGCTTAATACGTTCAGCTTCTTCTGTTGTGGTTTGCAATACAGCAGCAATATCACGCGTTACATGCTCACCGCCACGTTGCAAAGTGTGTGTCATCGCCAAGCGACCATCTAAATACACCGCAATATTGGTCGTACCAGCACCAATATCAACCAAGCACACACCATATTCTTTTTCATCTTTAAGCAAACTAGCTTCAGCAGTTGCTAATGATGAAATGACCATGCGTTCAACACCAATATTGGCACCTTTTAATGCACGATCCAAATTCTGCATGGTGCTGATGGGCAACATCATCAAATGATAATGCCCTGTCATACTCCGTGCTGACATGCGAATCGGGTTTAACACCCATTCAGGTTCATCATCTAGTTCAAAACCTAAAGGTACAGCACTCACCAAATAATGGTCAGATGTTAAATGACTGGCTTTGGCCAGTTCTAAAGCACGCACCACTTCATTGGTGGTAATCGCATGGTCATTATTTTCAATTGGAGTACGACCAGAGGCATAAAAACTTTTTAGTTCAGCACTGGGAATGGAAATCCACGCAGAATGTACACGACATTCCGCCATATCTTCCGCTTCCTGCACTGCATTTTTAATTGCGGTAACAACTTTATCGAGACTGACAATTTTCCCTTTATTCATGCCGCGGTTACGAGCGGTCGCCATCCCTACCACTTGGATATTGTCTGGCGCGTGTACCTTACCAATCAAAACTGAAACTTTGTGTGTCCCAATGTCAATCGCAACAACCGAGGGAACAGCTTCATTCATTATTTACTACTACCATTCACATGTTTGTTTAATTTATGGCTTAAAGCCTCTACTTATAAAGCCGATCATTATGGCTTTACAGGCGCTGCATTCGCAATGCCTATGTCATCACTGGTTACAACAAACTGACCATTTACCGACTTTGCTGGCACAGAGTTTTTCCATTGAATCGCTAAACCATTTCGGTAGCGCAAATCGATGGCAGAAATTCGTGGCCAAACAGGTTTTAAGTCACTGTGTGCGAGATAACTTAAACGCTGCAACTTACTCATGGTCTGATCCTGATCGACAATCACGCGTAAGCCTGAATCAAACTGCATAAACCAAGTCATTCGTTCGGTTAAATATAATTCTTTTAAACGAATGCCTACAGGTATAAATAATTGATTAATTTCATTATAGCGACGCATCATCATTTTGGACTGACTCGTCGGCCCATGCAATAACGGCAAATTCTGATGATTGGTCGGGGTTAATTCGGCAAATACATCACCACTGTCGCTTAACAGTCGCCCAGTACCCCAACGTGCAATCGCTTGACGCGGCATCACCCGTACACGAATTGCATTTGGCCAAGCACGCGATACCACCACGCGATCGACCCAAGAGATTTCTAAAGTACGGTCACGAATGACACGTAAATCAGAGGTAAAATAGTTTTCAGTCATCATCGGTGAAACGTATGACATGACTTGTTGTTTTTCTTGGGCGCTCCGCACACCCACCACATCAAGTTCAGCCACACGTGCATCCGTCATGACTTTATATAGCCCCCAAATTCCGGCAATCAAAACCACACATGCAATAAACAACAACAGCCATCCACCCACATTGGTAAGCTTTTCCTTACGTGTCGGTGGTTTGTCATGTATCGATGTCGTTGCTGCACGTTTACGGCGCATAGACGCAGGAAGTTGAGCCATAATTTAGTGTGCCGCACCTGTTAAGGTTTGTTCCAAAATTGCAACACAAAGATCTTCAAAACTATAACCTACAGCATTAGCAGCTTTTGGCACTAGAGAATGACTGGTCATCCCCGGAACAGTATTTACCTCAAGTAACCAAAAGTTTCCTTCTGCATCCTGCATCGCGTCAATACGCCCCCAACCACTCGCACCTACCGCTTGGAAAGCGCGTAAAGATAAAGCTTGTAGACGCTTTTCTTCATCTTCAGTTAAGCCACATGGAATACCATATTGCACATCGTTACGGTTATATTTCGCTTCGTAATCGTAAAAAGCCACATCTGCAGGCGGTTCTAAACGAATCACCGGTAAAGCCTGACCATTTAAAATCACAATGGTAAATTCACGTCCGGTAATCCATTTTTCAGCCATCACGACTGCATCATGCTGGGTCGCTTTTGCAATTGCGGTTGCAAAGTCTTCAATTTTTTCAACTTTGCTCATACCAATGCTTGAACCTTCATGCACGGGCTTGATGATAAATGGCAAACCAATTGAATCTACAATTTCTTGTAAATCTGAATCTTTACTGACAATACGATATGGTGCTGTCGGTAGTTCTGAACCTTGCCAAACTTGTTTAGTTTTGACTTTATCCATACCAATCGCCGAGCCTTGAACGCCCGTTCCAGTGTACGGAATGTTTAACCATTCCAAAGTACCCTGAATTTGACCATCTTCACCACCACGGCCATGAAGTACGATAAATGCACGGTCATAAGCCACCAACTCAGTCACACTGCGTTGCTGCGGATCGAATGCTTCGGCATTTACACCCGAATGCACCAATGCTTCAAGTACAGCTTTACCACTATCGAGAGAAACCTCACGTTCGGCAGATTTCCCACCTAATAACACGGCAACTTTGCCGAATTTTGAAGCATTTGACACGTTTATATCCTTAAACTTTTATCTACGGTCTAAACAAACTTTGGATCACCAAGCGGTGATCATTTTACATAGAGATTGTTTTGAGCAAGTTCGATTGAGATTGCTCCAACATTACCTGCGCCCTGTGTTAATAACAAGTCATTTGCTTGTAACACTTTTTTCATTACTGCTTGTAAGTTGCCTTCTACTGGATCGATAAGAATCGGCTCAACTTCACCACGTAGACGAATGCTTCGAGCCAATGCACGACTATCCGCACCCACAATTGGTTTTTCACCCGCAGGATAAACTTCCAATAACAAGAGTTGATCAACTTGTGACAAGACATCGACGAAGTCATCAAAACAGTCACGCGTACGGCTAAAACGGTGCGGTTGGAACATCATCACCAAACGACGATCTGGATGACTTGCACGTGCCGCTTTAATGGTCGCTTCGACTTCTTTTGGATGGTGACCATAGTCATCGACCAATTTCACCAAGCCATCTTCAACTTCAAATTCGCCTTGTACTTGGAAACGACGACCTACGCCACTGAAGCTTTCTAAGGCACGCGCAATCGCAGCATCAGAAACGCCTTCATCCGTTGCAATACCAATCGCTGCCAAAGCATTTAAGATGTTATGAAGACCCGGCAAGTTAATGGTTAAACGTAACGGCTCACGGTCTTTACGCAATACGGTAAAGTGTGATTGCATGCCTTCTTGAGCCACATCAACAGCACGAATGTCATTGTCTTCATTGAAACCATACGTCACGACAGGACGACCAATACGCGGCATAATTTCACGGATGTTGGCATCATCACCACACATCACAGCTAAACCGTAAAATGGAAGGCGCTGTAAGAATTGTACGAAGGTATCTTTCAATACATCGAAACTACCGCCATAGGTATCCATATGGTCAGCATCGATATTGGTGACAATCGTTGCCATCGGCTGTAAATGCAGGAATGACGCATCTGATTCGTCTGCTTCAGCCACGATATAACGGCTTGCACCCAATGCAGCATTCACACCTGTACGATTTAACAAACCACCAATGACATAAGTTGGGTCCAGATTTTCTTCTGCCAACATGCAGGTCACAAGACTGGTAGTCGTGGTTTTACCATGCGTCCCCGCAACGGCAATACCATGACGGTAACGCATTAATTCACCCAACATTTCTGCACGACGCACGACAGGTGTACGGGTTTCAATCGCCGCTTTCACTTCCGGGTTTTCAGAATCAATGGCTGTTGATACCACGATTACATTAGCGCCTTGAATATTTTCAGCAGCATGACCAATGAAAACTTGAATGCCATTTTCTTCAAGCTGAGCCGTGGTTTTCGACGCTTTAATATCTGAACCTGAAACTTTATAGCCTTGGTTTTTCAATACTTCGGCAATACCGCACATGCCCGCACCACCAATCCCAATAAAATGGATGTGTTTAATACGGCGCATTTCTGGCACTTTAATGAGCTTTTTCGCTTGATCGGCAGGCGTTGATGGAGACATAGATTACTCGAATTTTACAAATCTTGAATTAAACCAACCACGTGCTGTGTCGCATCGGGTTGTGCCTGTTGTCGAGCCTTAACCGCCATTTCCATAAGTCGTTGGCGATTCATCAGCGGCTTCAACAACGCTGTTAAACTTTCTGCGGTCATGTCCGCTTGTGGGCAAATTTTTGCAGCATTGATATTGGCCAAGAACCCTGCATTTGCAGTTTGATGGTCATCCACTGCACTTGGCAGAGGAACAAAGACGGCTGCTACACCCGCTGTCGCAATTTCAGTGACGGTTAGTGCACCAGCACGGCAGATAATCAAATCCGCTGCAGAATAGGCTGCTGCCATATCTTCAATAAACGGCTGAACGTCAACTTGCATATGTTCAGGTGCATTTGCATAACGAGCCAATGTGCTTTCAGCATTATTTTGACCACACTGGTGATATACACTCAGGGGCTGTTCTAATTGCTGTAAGGCAGCTGGCACACATTCATTTAAGGCACGTGCACCCAATGAGCCGCCCACAATTAAAACCCGTAATGGCAAACCAGCTTTTTCACGCTCTTGGTAACGCCATGACGGATTTAAAATTTCTGTAATTTCCTTACGTACAGGATTACCTGTGGTTACGATTTTATCTTGTGCAGGAAAGGTATTTGGAAATGCCTGACAGACAATTTTAGCCACACGTGACAACTGCGTATTGGTAAAACCTGCTACAGCATTTTGTTCATGGATAATGACTGGTATGCCCAATGCACGAGCTGCCAAGCCACCTGGCCCAGCCACGTAACCCCCAAAGCCTGCAACTGCATCAACTTTGAGTTGTTTCATATAACGCATGGCACTCAAAGTAGCTTTGAGAATTTTAAACGGTGCCATCAGCTTACGCACGACTCCATTGCCGCGTACGCCTTGGATATCAATTTGATAAATTGGAATATTATGATTTTTAAGCAGGCGATTTTCCATGCCTGTTGGCGTTGCGAGCCAAGAAACTTCACAGCCTTGTTGTTGCAACTCTTTGGCAACAGCGAGCGCTGGAAAGACGTGACCACCGGTTCCGGCAGCCATCATCATGACATGTTTCGGCTTTACTTGCGTTACTTC
This sequence comes from Acinetobacter sp. YH12040, assembly GCF_013420005.1. Taxonomy (NCBI): domain Bacteria; kingdom Pseudomonadati; phylum Pseudomonadota; class Gammaproteobacteria; order Moraxellales; family Moraxellaceae; genus Acinetobacter; species Acinetobacter sp. YH12040. Next base: position 100,037 of record NZ_VOZB01000004.1, on the reverse strand, counting down.
GGTCACTGTCTAATTCTTCATTTCTAAAAAGAGGCTAATGATATTCGATTTTAAGCAAACAATTGTAATCACAAACGCATGACCGTGAAAGGTAATTTACTTTTTTTCAACAGGCGTATGATTGTTTTTTTCTACTATTTTAAAAGTTTAAACTAGTTTTATTATTAATCTATGAGAATTGAAAAAAAATCAGACAATTTTTCACTTTAATTGCATTCACTTACAGTTTTTTGCTTTTTAAGCTCCCCTCCCCTTAGCGCAGGACAAAAAAAGAGCCCTTGAAGGACTCTTTTAAATCTAGTGCAAAATTAAGCTTTTAAACCTGCCTCAAGGACATCAAATAAATCATCGGCAATCGAGGTGCCAAATTGCGCATCAATTTCACGTACGCAAGTTGGACTGGTGACATTAATTTCAGTCACGTAATTACCAATCACATCCAGACCAACAAAGACTAAACCTTTTTCACGAAGGAATGGCCCAACTTTGGCTGCAATGGCTTTATCATTTTCGGTCAATGGACGCGCCTCGCCCAAACCACCTGCCGCCAAGTTACCACGCACTTCACCATTTTGCGGAATACGCGCCAAACAATACGGTACGGGTTCGCCATTGATCATCAAGATGCGCTTGTCGCCATCCACAATTTCGGGGATGTATCGCTGCGCCATAATCGGCTGTGTGCCGTTATTGGTCAGGATTTCAATAGTTGAACCAATGTTTACGCCATCTTGGTATAAACGGAAAATGCCCATACCGCCCATACCATCTAGAGGTTTTACAATCACATCACCATGTTCTTGTAAAAACTCACGAATTAAGCTCTGTTGTGAGGTGACTAACGTCGGCACTTGCAGCTCAGGGAATTGGGTCGCAAATAGCTTTTCATTACAGTCACGCAGGCTTTGCGGCTTGTTAATAATCCACGCACCTTCGCGTTCAGCCTGTTCCAAAATATAGGTGGTGTAGACAAAGTTCATATCAAACGGCGGATCTTTACGCATCAAAACTACGTCATAAGCAGCAATTGATTCTTTTTGTTTTTCGCCGAGTTCAAAATAGTGATTGTAGTCTTCAAAAACTTTTAGCGGTGAAATCAAACCAAAGGCTTTGCCGTGATCGATATATAAATCTTGCTGTAATGCATAGCCTAGCTCATGTCCACGACGTGCTGCTGCCCATAGCATCGCCATTGAGGTATCTTTTTTTAGGTTTACATTTTCGATGGGATCCATCACAACAAGTACACGCATTATTCAGTGCTCTGTTCATTATTAATTTATGAATGAGTATAGCCGAGATTTTTCTTTTGTTTATTCTGATTTTGCATGTGTATGTATGGATTCGTGTGATGCATGCAATATTTAAAAACATTTCTATCATCCACCTTATCTCAATAATGGAAATAAGCTTTAATAATATCATTTGATAGGTCTGTATAAATAAATACAAAAGCATTGCTACCTGTTTAATTACTTCCAAATATACTTAGCCCTATTTTTGGTTAAAAAATACGTGATTTTTTATTTTTTTTAGCTATTGTGTTAATTATTGTAAATAAAAAATAGAATTCATTGATGATCAACATTGAGCAGATGGCTATCATTCTTGATGCTTTACCAGACCCTGCATTTGTCATATCACGTAGTGGAAAATACGTTGCAGTTTTTGGCGGGCGCGATAATCGTTATTACCACGATGGTTCCGGTCTTGTTGGTACCTATATTTCAGATGTGATCAAGCCAGATAAAGCCAACTTTTTTATGCAATTGATCGACCAAGCTCTAGCGTCAGGAAATCTACTCATCGAAGAGTACGAATTGAGCAATAGGGATGTAAAAGGTCTGCCCGATTATGGTCCTGAAGAGTCCATTTGGTTTGAGGTGCGCATCCAATCCCTCAGTTTTTCGGTAGATGAAGAAGACGTTGTACTTTGGGTCGCAAGTAATATTTCAGCGCGTCACAACTTGGAAATCAAGCTGAAGGAACTCAGCCATACAGATCAGTTAACCGGTCTTTTCAACCGAAGAAAATTAGAGCATGACTTAGCATTACATTATGAGTCATACCTACGGCATTCCATACAGACCTCGATCTTGATGTTAGATCTTGATAACCTCAAAAAAATCAACGACAGCAAAGGTCATCATGTTGGTGATGAAGCAATCCGAGCAGTCGCAGATATTCTTCGTTTAACGCTGCGCAAGACCGATTGCGCCTGCCGCTTAGGTGGAGATGAGTTTGTGGTCGCCTTGCCCAACACGGGCTGCGATCAGGCCATTCAGTTTGCCAAACGGATTCATGAACATTCCAGAAAAGAATTAAGTCGGTTTTCAATAGATAACGCGCATGTCACCGTGAGCATAGGAGTGACAACCATCATGCCTGAAGATTGTACCTACGAAGATACAATTAAACGTGCTGATCTAGCGCTGTATAAAGCCAAACATGGCGGGAAAAATAGAATTGTCGCGGCCTAAGCGTGCGGCAGAAATAAACCAAATTTCACAGTTTATTTAGCAATTTGATATTCAAACCGTTGTAATTGTTCAAGATGAACTCTTTTCCCTTTTTCAGCATCATTTTAATTTAGATAGGTTTTTGATATGCAGCAAGCCATTGTTGATTTTGCCTTGGATGATGAAAATCATTGGTATGCCATTTTAGCTTGTGGCCATACACAGCATGTCCGACATGATCCTCCATGGCAAAACCGTCCTTGGGTTATCACTGAGCAAGGACGGAAAGAAAAGTTAGGGGTAATGTTGGAATGTAAGAAGTGTGATGAAGAGAGTTTCGTATAAGAGATTTTATGTTAAACAGCCCTCAATTAAGGACTGTTTTTTAGGTCAAATTGCTAATTCGCTATGACTGCCTAATCTGACTAATTTTAAAATTAGCAGTTCACCTTCTTCTGTTTTCTTATAGATTAAAACAAGATCAGGCTTGATATGGCAATCACGATGACCCACCCAATTGCTGACCAAAGCATGGTCACGATACTTTTCAGGTAGAGGTTCATCGGCTTGTAGTAACTCTAAAACTGTTTGTAGTTCAGCATCTACTGTATTTCGATGTTGCCCTTTTTTCTCACGTTTATAGTCTTTCTTAAATGCAGAGGTGTACTTAATCGTCCGCATTAAGATCAGCCATCAGATCTTTTACAGAAGTGAAGCTCTTTGCTTTGCTTAGATCTTCTTCCATCGCTGCAATAGTTTCAGCACTGGGTTGCCAAATTTCAAAAGGTAGAGCCTTTTCTTTCGCTACTTTGGTCAACAACAAACGGACTGCATCTGAGACAGTTAAGCCCATTGATGCGAGAACTTCCGTTGCTTCATGCTTAATATTTTCATTAATACGAGTAGTCACTAAGGCATTTGAAGCCATGTTAAGCTCCTATGATTAACATTGTTAATCATACTATATTCTTAGATGAAAAAAAATTCAATTCGTATAACAGCCATTATGTTAAATAGGAACCTTAGAACAATAGAAAATTATAATTTCATTGCCATAAGGAAGAATATACTTACAATCCTACGTTCGTTTGTAAAGCAATTTGCTGTGAAGCTAATTCAAGTGCTTTAGATTTCCCTAATGGTTTAATATCAGTGCCTTCAGCATATATAAAATCTACCTTATCAATACCAATTAATCCTAATACTGCTATTAAATATGCTGTAACAGCATCTGTTGGAAGATCTTGATGAAAACCACCACGTGAACTAAAGATAATTGATTTAACACCTTTAATTAATCCTACGGGTGCGGTTTCTGTATATTGAAAAGTTACTCGTGCTCGTGCAATTAAGTCGAACCAGTTTTTTAATTGGGTTGGTACATTTAAGTTATACATTGGTGCTGCAATCAATAATAGATCACAATCTTTCAGCTCTTGAATAAATTGATCAGAGAGAGCTACTGCTGCTTTTACCTCAGGTTTTTCATTCGCCTCTCCACGTAAGGCATTAAATATCTCTAAGTTTAATACTGGTAAGTTCATAGCTCCTAGATCATGTTCAATTATTTGGTCAACATAACCACTTTGCTTACGTCTATATAAATATTTATTAATGAGCTGATTACTTAGAGATTTTTCCTGCATAAAACTAGATTTGATAACTAAAATTCTGTTCATAGTAAGGTTCCTAATATGAATTTTAATTAGATTATCATTGATAAATTGGATACAAAAGTGATAATAAATCAACTCATTGATTCCCAATTGGAACTAATATGCGTGTTAATGATCTGAAAAGTTTGATGGCATTTATTAGTGTTGTTGAACAAGGAAGTTTTACTAAAGCATCAGAAAAATTACATCTGACTCGTTCCGCTGTCAGTAAGATGATTTCAAAGCTTGAGGTACAGCTCGGAGTAGTACTTTTTAACAGAGATACACGTCATTTAGCTCTCACAGAAGAAGGTAGTATTTTCTATGAACATAGCCAGCGGGCTGTACAAGAATTATTAATAGCTGAGACATTATTTGAAAGTAATAATCAAAATATTCAGGGAATGATACGTATCTCTATGCCTGTATTATTTGGACAAAAGTTCATAGTTCCGATATTAAGAGACTTAGCAGATGAACATCAAAATTTGAATATGGTTCTTTCTTTTAATGATCGTTATATTGATTTAATTGAAGATAATTATGACCTAGTGATAAGAATTGGTAATTTAGAAGATAATAGTCAATTAATGGTTAAAAAGATTTCTGAGCATACAATGTGGCTCTGTGCCACACCTGAATATTTAAAAAGATACCAGGTTCCTGAGAGCATCAAAGATTTAGATAACCATCAGACTATTGGATATTTGAAAAATGGGCAGCTTGAAAAGTGGATATTTCAAAGTTCTCATCATAAAACTATGAAATATTTGCCAAAAAATAAAGTTCAAATGGATGACATAAAAAGCATATTAGATTATGTACTAATGCATGGAGGAATTGGTTGGTTACCTTCCTGGTTGATTCAAGAATATATACAAAGTGGTCAATTAATACACCTACTTACTAACTATTCAAGTACTAACTATCCTATTCAAATTGTATGGAAAAGATCAAATTTCTTACCAATACGTGTTCGTACTACCATTGATAAAATAGCTTCATCAATACAAAAAGATAGCGTCATTAAATAAGATTTATAAGAGAGGAATTCTAAATTGATAGTAATACAAAATCTTTCTAGTTTAATTTTTAAACACGGATTTATTAAGCTTTCCTAAAATTAACATAATACGCGCTATACGAAATGCTTTTTTATTCCTTAAAAATCATAGTGTTATATGATAGAGAAAAACCCAATCATCTCGGGTTGGCTTTTTTAATGATTTTTCACGTTTCATGAATACCAACCAATCAATTTTTCCACATTTTTGATTAGCTAAATTCAACAATCCTAATCTCAAAACTACACAAAAAAAGGAAGCTTCCGCTTCCTTTTTTATAACCTTAAAATCTAAAAAATCTTAGATCCCATACTTCACACGGTACGCTTCCATTTTCGCTAAAGCTTCAGTTTCGCCTTTTGCATCTAAGAAAGTCATTAAATCTTTCATAGTGATTAAAGCATGTACAGGAATTTCTAACTCTTTTTGTACTTCTTGAATCGCAGACAAATCGCCCTGACCTTTTTCTTGACGGTCTAGCGCCACCAATACGCCCGCAATTTGTGCACCGGCATTTTTCAGAATAGTCACTACTTCACGAATCGCTGTACCCGCAGTGATCACATCATCAATAATCCAGACTTTTTTACCTTCAACAGACGCACCAACCAATACACCGCCTTCGCCATGGTCTTTCGCTTCTTTACGGTTAAAGCCCCAAGGTACGCTCACACCATGGTTCTGTGACAGTGCGACAGCCGTTGCTGCTACAAATGGAATACCTTTATAAGCTGGACCAAAGACCACTTCCACATTATCGCATTCTGTTAATTTAGCTGCATAGCCAGAAGCCAATAATGATAAGGCCTCGCCATCGTTTAGTAGACCTGCATTAAAAAAATAAGGACTCACACGACCCGATTTTAAAGTAAACTCACCAAATTTAAGCACACCACGTGATAATGCGAGTTCGATAAAAGCTTGTGGATTAAATGCCGCTTGCGCTGTCATGAGGTGCTCCATTTTTTTAAGTTTGAGGTTAAACCTGAGCATGATACCAAAGAGTAGCTATCCAAGTGATCAAAAAATTTTACGTGTCGTTTCAATTAATGTGAATGGCCTGCGTTCCGCTGAAAAAAAAGGTATTTTTGACTGGATGGCAACTTCAGATGCCGATGTCATCTGCATGCAAGAAAGCCGCATTACCCATGAACAATGGACCGATAAATTTAAACCCGAAGGTTGGTTTACACACCTTTTCCCTGCAGAACGCCCAGGCTATGCCGGTACTGCGATTTATAGCCGCCTACCTTTTGTTTCAGTGACAGATGGTTTAGGTTTTGAATTGGCAGACACTCAAGGCCGCTTTATTTCTGCTGAGTTCGATTTAGGACTTGGACAAACTGCACATATTTGCTCGCTCTACCTGCCTTCTGGTTCATCGGGTGAAGAAGCTCAGGCGCGCAAAGACCTATTTTTAGGCGAATATCAACAAATTTTGAAGCAATGGCGTGCTGAAAATAAGTCAGTGATTGTTTGCGGTGACTACAACATCGTGCATAAACGTATTGATATTAAAAATTGGTCTGGGAACCAAAAGGCTTCAGGCTGCTTACCACATGAACGTGCATGGCTCGATCATATTTATGATGAGCTTGGCTATGTCGACACCTTCCGTGAGGTACGTAAAGAAGCCGAGCTTTACTCTTGGTGGTCTAACCGAGGACAAGCGCGTGCCAAAAATGTGGGTTGGCGTATCGACTACCATGCATGTTCACCAGACTGGAAAGAACGTACAGTCAATGCTTGGATATTTAAAGATGAATGGTTTAGCGACCACGCCCCTGTGATTATTGATTATAAAATTTAAGCTTCCAACAATTAATTGAGTGAACGATTGTTTACTCAATTAGAGCTTATTTCTCACATTACATGACGAATTTGTGGATTTATCTCATAACTTGAACATAGCATTATGGTCGCACGGCAAAGGGACATGTCAGGATGACATAAAAGGATTGGACGCCGAAGGAAGTATAAAAACAAACTAAATGATTTAGCTTGTTTTCAAGGATGTGACAATGGACGTTGGATTGAGACCCGCATGATCAGGATGATTAAATGCGGGTTTTCTCTTATCTAGTCCCCACATCTATAGACTCAAACATCCCCCAAATAAAACAGCTAAAAATTCGATCTGCACAGCATTTTCTTATTCTCGCTTTCTTTCTACTTTTGACTGTGCAACCTTAAGCTGAATTTTCTTGTTATTGCATCGCTTTCTTTTCTGAGCATCGTTTTGTTCTGTAGGCTATTCTAAAAGACCAAAATGTCGTTTTGATGACAATACCCAATATTTATTACATGCGACTTTTACAGCAAAACATTTATTTCTCAATCCACATCCAGATCGAGCTTTGAGCATTGATGAATTAGCCTGTAGGATAATGCTGAATTGTATTTTTATCTTATTGTTTGAATAATTGAGGACACCTGTTCATGCTTAAAATTTATGGCATCAAAAACTGTAATACCATGAAAAAAGCTTTCGACTTGCTCAACGAATTAGGCCTAAGCTACGAATTTCATGACTATAAAAAACAAGCGATTGATGCTGAAACCGTAAAAAAATGGCTTAATGCCAAAGGCGCTGATGTGATTCTTAACAAAAAAGGCACAACATGGAAAAAACTCAGTGAAGAAGAGCAACAGACAGCGTTAGCCAGTGAAGAAAATTTGATTCAATGTTTAATAGCGCATAGCAGCATGATTAAACGTCCTGTACTCGATACAGGTAGCGATTTATTGATTGGCTTTGATGAAAGCGCTTACCGTGCATTGAAATAAATTTTTTTATCACACTCATGCACGGCTCTAGTTCAATTATGGCTGAAAATAGGCTATAAAAAAGCCTGACATTGTCAGGCTTTTTGTTTGAATCATGTCAAATTAGTTGGCACGAATCCATGTTTGATTACGACCTAAAGCAGCAACGCCAATAAAGCCGCGAAGCTCTAGTTTTTTGCCACCATCAGCCAATTGACCTTTTAACTTGTAAGTTTTACCTGATTGAGGATCCAAAATTGAACCATCTTCATAGCTTGTACCACCTACATTTTTAAGACCTGTCACAATACGTAAGCCTTTTAATGATTTATTGTGATATGGGCCTTCACATTTTTTACAAGCGTTCTCTTCACCTGGTGTCAAAACTGACTGAATGCTCGCAGAAAGCGTACCATTTTTTTGCTCAGTGAATTTTACAATCGCTTTTGGCTGCTTGGTTTTATCATCAATGGTTTTCCAAGTTGTACCATTTAGCGGATCTGCAGCATTTGCAAATGCGGCTAAACTCATCAATCCTAATGCTAGTGCAATTTTTTTCATTTTTGTTTATTTCCCTGGTCTGATATAGACGACATTAGTATCCAAAAGTCACAACAATTTATCAATTTTTGTATGTGACCGTTTAGTGTAACCTTGTAATTTGTGTTGGTAAATATGCTCACACGATTCCAAAAATAGAAAAAGATGGAAAGACAATGAAGATATCGCCACTGACGAAACAACTGATTACAGAAAGCATTTTAAAAACCACAATTCGTGGGCCGAGCCAATTCAATTTACCGCCCAATACTTTAAGGTTTGCTTTGGAACAAATGTGTCGTGCATTTCCCCAAAACCCCGATGTACAAATTCGTCCTATTCGCTTAGCCGGCTTAAAAGCCGAAGAAATCAAACCTCAACAGGCATCGACCCAACTCATTTTTCATATTCATGGGGGCGCATTTTTCTTGGGTTCGATGAACACGCATCGGGCGTTTCTGACTCAAGTTGCTGCGCGCACGCAAATGCAAGTGTTACATTTGAATTATCCTTTATCCCCAGAAGCACAGTTCCCTGAAGCACTCGATGCCCTTTTTGATGTGTATGCAGTGTTATTAGATCAAGGGGTTCAAGCCAAAGATATTATTTTGTCAGGCGACTCTTGTGGTGCAAACTTGGCGCTTGCCTTAGCCCTTAAAATTCAACAGGACCAACTTCCACAAGTCAGTGGTTTGGTGTTGATGTCACCGTTTTTAGACCTGACGCTGAGCAGTGAGTCTTTGCGTTATAACCGTAAGCATGATGCGCTGTTAAGCATAGAAGCCCTTGAAACAGGCATTGATTATTATGTACCCCGCTCGGTCGATCGAGCTGATCCATTGGTCTCGCCTTTTTTTGCAGAGCTCAAAGGACTACCTCCGATTCATATTCAAGTGGGTTCTAAAGAAATTTTATTGGATGATGCGCAGCGTTTTAAAGTCAAAGCAGAAGAAGCCGGCCTAGATGTCGAATTCAAGTTATACACTGGCATGTGGCATAACTTCCAAATGTTTAGCCCATGGTTTGAAGAAGGACAGCGTGCGCTGAGTGATTTAGCCGATTTTGCACACCGACTAGATCAGGATTAATCGCTGAAAAATAATCCCTGAAATGGATCAAAGTCACCATAAAAAAAGGTCAGCAGATGCTGACCTAAGAGGGAAATGTCAATCTGTTAAATGGCTTGAATTTGAGCCTGAGCTGTCGCCATTGCCTGTGCTTTCATATCTGGTCCCATATTGACACCTTCGGCACGAATCACATCAATATCGCTGACACCTGTGAAATTAAACACGGCTTTTAATAAACCTTCTTGATAATCTACAGGGCTGTTATCGCCATACACACCGCCACGACTGCTGGCAATATAGACTTTTTTGTCACCTGCCAAACCCACTGGACCTTGTTCTGTATATTTAAAGGTACGACCTGCAACACTGATACGGTCAATCCATGCTTTCAAAGTTGATGGCAAACCGAAGTTATACATAGCAGCACCAACCACAACCACATCGGCATCTAAATACTGTTGTAACAACTGCTCGCCTAAAGCCGATTGTTCTGCATTTTGACCCATCAAAATTTCACTGCTGAGATGTGGAATCTGCTGTACTGCTAAATCGAGATGCTGAACCTGTGCCGCATCACCATGTTTTTGCTGTAGCTGTTGTACAATTTCAGCGCTAAGTTGACGCGAAACTGAAGCGTCGCCCATGATGCTTGAATCAATATGCAAAATTTTCATGACTAAAACCTAAAGCTGTTGTTATTAACTTGAGCCTAGTGTAATCACTTTTCATAAATAGAATAATCCCGTTCCTTATGACAGTATGTTTTATTTTTAGAACAATCTTTTTAAACTCGTAAAAAATTTAAAATTACTGAGCGGTTCTTGACCGTTATCAAGTGTAAATTTTCATGCTAATGTAAGCCTATAAAATGATATCTATATAAACTTTAAGAAAAAAACTGATAACTCGAACAGGGCAATGACACAGGATGACGGTTAAATCAAGCATACGTGACATGATCCTTCGCAATAGAATCGCCCAGTATTTACTGGAAGATGAAGTGGTCATGAATTGGAGCATCCTGAAAAAGTGTATGCTCATGCTGATGCTTGGCTCAGCCATTCATCTGCTTTGGATTATTTGGAAATTATATATTTCTTTTACACCTGAACTTTGGCAGTGGGTTAACCTTGAACTCATCCACTCTCAATTGTGGACCAACATTGTCTTTTTTAGCTTAATGGTGCTATTGATTTGGCCTTGCTATGCTGGAAAAGAAAACCCAAAAATTCAGCTTGTTTTACCTTATCTTTCGGTCGGCTTATTCGTCATTTCTTTATGTCGTGATGGTTATTTAATTGGTGTCATGAGCCCAGCCACCATGATCTCCTATGTGAGCCTAGTGACCGTTGGATTAGTGCTATTTACACGAAAAATCGTCTATAGCATGCTGATTCCAGCCACGATTTTTTTATCTATTTGCATGTATTTAAGTATTCGCGGCATTATTCCCTATGCCCCGATTTTTCAACCTCATGCCTATGGCTATCAAAATAGTTTTTGGCTCTTCTCAATGATCTTTTTCATTGTTCCTATTTTATTAACCTGTCTGGCTTTATTTGAAATCTTACTGAGCCAATGGCGTCACCGTGAGCATTTGATTCAAAAACTCAGTCAAGTCGACCCACTGACCAATTTATTTAATCGACGCAGTATCAATCAGTGTTTGGAACAGCTCGATAGTGCTAAAACAGATACATATGCACTGGTCTTGTTGGACTTAGACCATTTTAAACGCATCAATGATGAATACGGACACGATAAAGGCGATGAAACCTTGATTCTCGTCAGCCAAGTATTAAACCAACATTTACGCGGTAGTGATGTGGTTGGACGTTTTGGCGGGGAAGAGTTTATTTTGGTGTTAAAAAATTCTAACTTAGAACAAGCGATTTTCATTGCAGAGCGCTGTCGAAAAGCCATTGAACAGCTTGAAATTTGGGGGCATGACGGTCAGTCAATTCATGTGACAGCTAGTTTTGGCATTGCAATTTCTACGCCTGAATTAGTACCACAACAATTACTGACCCATGCAGATCAAGCGCTATATGCAGCTAAAGCTGGTGGTCGTAACATGGTCATGGCCTACACCGAACAACAAAGCTTTAGCCATTTGGTTTAAAACTTTTATCTAGGTCAGACGTGGCGTTGAGCTTTTAACGTGGATACTGTTCCATACGACGGACTGGCTGTTCCAGTTGAGCAGCCGTGATCCATTCCACCACAGAAGGATGCTGCAAAATCTTTTGCATATAACGCTGTGTGTTGTCACTCACAGGTAGCTGGAAGGTCTGTAAACGTGTCACCACGGGTGCAAAAAATGCATCGGCAATACTAAATTCACCGCATAGAAAGCCATCCACCGCAGCACGATTCGACCAAATCTGTTCGATTCGCGCTACTTCAGCACGTAATTCAGCATGTTCAGACCATAATCTCTGACCATGACGACCATAATCCGCCTGCAGATTCATACTGCATAAGCTACGCAATTGCATAAAACTACTGTGCATTTCCGCGCAAATACTACGTGCCCATGCACGTTGTGTAGCATCTTTTGGCCACAACGGGAGTTCTTGAAACTGCTCTGCCAAATATTCACAAATCGCCAATGAGTCCCAAATCATCACACCGTCATGTTGCAGTAGGGGCACTTTGCCATTGGCATGTAGGGCTAACATTTGTTGCTTGAATGCTCCGCCATCTGCTTCTTCAGAAAACGGAATCAAGATCTCTTGAATCGGTAAATTAAACGCGTGTAACACCAACCACGGTCGCATAGACCACGTCGAATAGTTTTTATTGGCAATATATAATTGCATCATTTTTATTCTCCACGCGATTTAAATTTTTCCAATTGCGCTAGCAATTCTTTCTCGCTAAATGCGCCCGTCAAGCGTAGTCCACGTATCTCTTGATGCGCTGTATCTAAAAATAAATAGGTCGGTGGCCCTAAAATATCCCATTGATTAAGCAGTACTTGATGGGTTGCATCATACTGACTCAAATCCAACTTAATTAAATAATACGGTGCCAAAGCCTGTTGTACTGCTGCCGATTTTAAAACTTTATGTTCAATCGGCTGACAGGCCACACACCAATCGGCATAGACATCAATAATCGCGGATTGACCTTGGGGAATTTCACTTAATAAACGTTGAAACTCTTCTGCTGTATGTGCCACATGCCAAGCACTTTGTTTTTGATTTTCTTCGACTAAAAAACGTTGGCTGTGTTGATATTGACTGTACACAATATAAGGTACAGCTGCACAGAACACCAAGATATACAACCATTTGAGCTGAGTACTGCGCCATAAAATGCGCCAAAGCACATAAGCGCTAAACACCAGCCCCAGAGCAAGGGATAACCACTGTAACCAAGCTTCACTGATCAATGGTCGAATAAAATACAAAGCCAATGCCAACATGATGAAAGCAAAAAGCACCTTGATTTGATTCATCCACAATCCCGCTTTAGGCAATACCCGTGAGCCAAGGACACTGGCCAACAATAGCGGGGTTCCCATGCCAAAGCCGAGGGTGAATAACAATAACGCACCTTGCCACTGACTTTGGGTTTGGGAAATGAATAATAATGCACCTGCCAACGGTGCTGTCATACAAGGACCGACTAGCAATGCTGAAATCATCCCCATGACTCCAGCGCCAACGAGACTACCGCCCTTTTGCATCGACTGCGCTTGGTCTAAGCGATTGACCCAACTGCGTGGCAATTTCAGTTCAAATAAACCAAATAAATTCAGGGCAAAAACTACAAAGAGCACGCTAAAGGCAATTAAAGTCGAGGGTTGTTGCAACCAACGCTGGAAATTCAAACCTGCAGACGATGCCACCAAGCCGAGAATGGCATACACCATCGCCATACTGGTGACAAAAGTCAGTGCAATCATCCATGCTTTTAAACCTCGGCTGTCGCGGACAATCAGTGAGGTTAAAATCGGCAGCATTGGCAATGAACATGGGGTAAAAGCCAGCAAAAAACCCAGTCCAAAAAACAGTAAAAGTCCATAAAATATAGAGCTTTGTGCTAATTTTTCAGACCACATTTGGTCACTTGCGGTATAGCGTTCAGAAGCCAATGCAGCATTCTCTGCCCGCTGCTGATCTAAACGATTCGCCATAGGCTGTTCGGCAGTATGTTCTGCTGCAAAGTCGAGTAAACGTTTGCTTGGAGTGGCTAGATTTTGCTGTGTGACTAAACCAGAAGCATCCGTTTTAAAGCTGATACTCTGTGGTGGATAACACACTCGATCCTTGGCACAGCCTTGCCAACTGACTTGATAGGTCTGCAGTTTTTGAGTCGGAATTTTAAAACTCAACTGTTGGTAATACACCTGCGTATGACCATAGTTATCATCTTTCAAATCCTCAGCAGCAGGCAAATCCAAAGCTAAAACTTGATTGCCCTGCATCACCTCTATTTTGTGCTGATACAGATAATAATGCGCTGGAATATCCCAACTCAGCTCCGCCTGATCTGCACGATCGGAGACGACCGAGAAAGGAAAAGCATCTTCAGCTGAAAGTAATGCATCCTGAGCAGAGACGCCCATACTGAACGACAGCACAGCCGCTGCCGCAACATAAGTCCATTGTTTCATTCAGCTGAATTCATCCTCAGTCTGTATTTATACGTTTTAAAATTTAGGGTTCTTTTAGAACAGGTAAGATACGCCTAAACCTGACTGATAATTTTTATGACCGCCCGTGAGTTCTAGACCGACGCTCGCATCCAACTGCATACGATCCGAAACGGCATACGTCAAACCTGATGCTAATGACACTTCCTGATCGGTACTCTCTGCTTTGCGATAAACCAGCTCAGAAAAACCCGATAAATTACCGGCTATTTGATATTCCATTCCCGGAATAGCACTCACAGCCCAATCACCATCTTGAACTTCATAACGCATGGTCATTGAAGTCCCAATTGTATCGCTATAATCATAAGCCACGGCTGAAGTCAGACTATAAATGTCATCTTCAGCACTAAAGCCTTGATTGCCTGTCGCAATAATCGCTTCAGCAAGAATGGCCATCGATAATTTCTCATCATTCAAATCAATGGCTTTTTTCAGGCCAATGCTGACATCACCCAAACCATCTTCTTCAACTGAGCGACCCGCAACTTTGGTTTTAGACCATGCAGGACCTTGCCAACCCAATTGCAATTCCAAATCTTTTGCCAAACCAGTACGGAATAACATGTCTGCATTTAAAGTGGTGTTTTTTACTTTTTCACCATTGTCATCACGACTTTCACTATAGCTCGCTGCTGGCAAACTTTGTTCCCATGCCAAACGACCTACAGGGGTAATGCCTGTGCCCATACCCGCGCCCGGACGGTCAAATGAAAAATCCGCCGCAAATGCAGACAGGCTCAAACTGGATAATGTTGCAATGCTTAAAACTTTAAATACAGTCATGTTTTTACTCACAATTATGCTAATTCTTTGGTCATTTTTGCGCCATGGCTACGCAAAAGCTCCAAGGTTTGTTTTTCTTCTTCCAATGCTTCCGACCAATTTACCGCGTCAAAATCACAGTCAAAAAATAATTCGCTAATCGACGACAAAATGGTTAAACCATCGCTATCAATCA
Organism: Acinetobacter sp. YH12040; assembly: GCF_013420005.1. Taxonomy (NCBI): domain Bacteria; kingdom Pseudomonadati; phylum Pseudomonadota; class Gammaproteobacteria; order Moraxellales; family Moraxellaceae; genus Acinetobacter; species Acinetobacter sp. YH12040. The sequence goes on along the minus strand of NZ_VOZB01000004.1, from coordinate 84,859 downwards.
TATTTGGATTCACTTTTTCATCCAATAAGCGCTGTACCGCAGGGACACATGCTGCACTCGCGGCGTCCCATAATGGACCATAAATTTCTTCAGCATCCCATAAATGCACATTGGCTTTGGCTTGAATCAGCGCTTCCAAGATTTGCATATGTACGTCTAAATGTTGTGTTTTCTGTTCAGCTGTTAAGGGTTGACCTGCTTCATACGCTTCGCAAACCATTTCCCACCATTTAAACAAACCATCAGACCATACAGAAACCGCAGGTCCTTTTTCAAAGTCGATAAAATTTGGATTTAGACCATCTGCCAACAGGCGTTGCACCTGTGCAAGATCTTGTTCTTCTAACGCTTGCACAAAAAGCTGTTGTTGCGCTGTTAACATCGGGAAAGCTCACTTCAATTTATTTTGATCTATTATGCCGAATAAAGCTGCGTTTGTTTGAATTTCATGTAAAACAAAATACAAAACACACAAAAAAAGCCCCACAGGGCTTTTTTAAATTTTGAGACTTATTCGTCATCTACGCTGTCATCTGCTTCAGCAAAAGCAGGTTGTGTACTGCGTGGGTTCTCTTTCTTTTCGAACACATGTTCAAGACTACGTTTAAGTCGATCAATTGCACCGTGAATAGCTGTATCTACATTATGACCACGATGGTTGACCACGACAGGCTTCAAACCAGCAGGACGCGCTTCAATCATACATTTAATGTCGTCGCTACCGCCTTTGTCCCCATTTTCATCACTTAAATGCACCGAAAAGTGAGTAATGCGTTCACTATGGCGCTGAAATTCTTCATTAAGTTCTGCACGAACGTATGTAATTAATCGATCACTATTAGGAATGTTTTTATCTGTACGGATTTCTATGTTCATAATATCATCCTCATATCTATCTGTAATATCTATAAATATTTGTGCAAAACTTATTATCTTGGCACGTTACATTTGCTGTAAATGTTACAGCAATGACCATCTTCAACTTTGTATGGAACGTCGTCCTCCACATTGAATGATGAACACTTTAGAGTCTGCAGATCCGTGTCCTTATACTTCGAATATCGGTCTTAAGTTAGAATTTTGCAAGTGCTATTTTGATATTTTTTTAATATCCATACAAAAAGTAAGACTTTATTGTAGATTTGCATTGTTTTAATTGATTTGGGTCATATTTTTGTGCATTTCGTCGACGCCCACCTTCTATTTGCACAATTCCATTCAAACTCAAAATCTCGCTTTTACCGTCATCGATCATTCACAGCGTATTTCCCCTTCAAATTACAAAACAATTTTGCCGTTGAGTAAAATTTGGCTTTATTTTTGCTTAATAATCTGTATGCTTTCAGTGCTTCTCGGGGGAGATATTTTTTAATGAAACTTACACAAATCGTTGCATCATGTGCATTAGCATCTGCTGCTGCTTTCACTCAAGCTTCACCTATCGTATGGCAAGATTTCAGCTTAACTGGCCTATATGGTGAAAATTATGTTGTGCCTTTTGATGGTGACAACAATGAACAGAAAACGATCACAGCTGAATATGCCGCTAAACTGAAATATTCAGATGTATTCTTCTTCGTTGACCAAGCTTGGGACAAAGATGATGAAGCATCGACTTACCTTGAGCTTGCACCGCGCCTTAGCTTAGGCGAAGTTTCTGGTAAAGACCTTTCTATGGGGCCGATCAAAGACGTTCTGATTGCAACGACTTGGGAACATAATGCCGGCTACGACAAAAATTCTGAGTTTAATAACTTCTTGTATGGTATTGGCTTTGCTTTAGACATTCCATATACACAGTATGCAAACATCAACTTCTATAAAGCCGATAATGATTCTAAATCAGCCGGTACTAAAGATGATTATCAAATGACGATCACTTATGCTGTGCCATTTAAAATTGGCTCTGAAGATTTTCTAGTAGATGCTTTCCTTGACTGGTCAACAGCTGAAAAAGGGGCGCAAGCTAGTGAATTAAACTGGACAAGCCAATATAAATGGAATATAGGTAAGCATATCTCTCCTAAGACTAAGCTCTACGTAGGTGTTGAACACTCGGTTTGGAACAACAAATATGGCCTGAAAGGTCAGGACCAAAACGATGTCAGCGCTTTGGTGAAATACCACTTCTAAGTTCGACTCAGAACGCGATGAAGAAAAAAGCAAGGTTCATCACCTTGCTTTTTTTATGCCTAAGTTTTTAAATTGACTTTATTTTTATCAGAAATTTGCGCATGTCTTTTCTCATTCGACCTGCAACTCCACAAGACTTAGCGGCCATTCTCGCAATCTATAATCATGAAGTTCTCAACGGCTTTGCGACATGGAATGATCAAGCTTACACTCTTGACTCTTTTCAACAGAAATTGCAGGATTTCCAAAAGCAAAATTTTCCTTTTGTGGTGATTGAAGATCAGGATCAACAGCAAATCGCCGGTTATGCTGACTATGGTTCTTTCCGCCATTTTGCTGGCTATCGACATACTGTTGAGCATTCTGTCTATATTGACCCAAACTATGCTCGACAGGGTCTTGGTCAGCAATTATTAGAGCACCTAATTCAGCATGCAAAAAGCCAAAGTATGCATGTCATGATCGCTGGCATTGATCACGGCAATAGCGCCTCGATTGCCCTGCACAAAAAATTAGGCTTTAAGCAAACAGGTTATATGCCCGAAGTGGGACAAAAGTTTGGTGAATGGCGTGATCTGGTCCTGATGCAACTTCAGTTATAGCCCGTATTGAGCTGTGTTTATGGTAATTTATCCAAACGAATACCATCTTGTATCACACTCAGCACCGATAAATTATGACGCACCGCATCACGATAAAGATCTTGTAACTGTAAAAAAAGTAGTTTTAATTCGGCCAATTTAAGCTCTTGCTCAGGTGCGGTTTCTGCAATCGTGACCAAATAACGTTTTTTGATTTCATCCACGCTTAACTGTTGTAATGCCTGATGGATTTCTGCAACGCGAACTACAGTATTGTAATGCACTGCAAGGCTCAGTCCCGGTCGTCGCTCTGACAAAGGATGTTCTGCCTGAATGGCATAACTCAGTGCCGCAACTGAATCACTGTTCACGCTTAATAATGGATTCAACTCTTGCCACGCTTCCCCTAAAAAAAAGGAGTGTTGTACAAAAGGTGAATCCAAGACATCTTGAGGGGTTTCTGCTTCTAAAATCAGTGTTTCCAAATCATTCGGTGGGATCAAATATAATATCGCGTCCATATTCTTATCTTCTTGTTATGTCGTACATTTAGATTAATGTAATCCACACAAAAATAAAGCAGATATTTTGTATATTCGACTGCAGTTGATCGAATACTGATGGATGCCCATTCGCCCTTTACCAAAGTTTCAGTACTGCACTTAGCATCACTGAAGCACGACATGCTGAAGCTTCAAATGACGATACTGAGAACAACTTAAGCTTATGGTTTAAAACAAAAAAAATTTATGCCACTCGTTTTTTTGATGCCATTTCCATGACCAGCAACGATTTTTTGAGCGTAGTAAATTGAATGAAAAGAGTAACGAGCTTGATTGATACAAGCCCGCCACACATCGCAGTCAACTAAATATTAAATCGCCACCAATTCCCGAATGCCTTTTTCAGGCATTTCACTACCGACACCTTGTGCAATCACTTGCCCCCGCGCCATCACGGTATATTCATCTGCCAGTTCTTCTGCAAAATCATAAAACTGTTCAACCAAAACAATCGCCATTTCTCCGCCATCGGCTAACTGACGAATCACACGGCCAATGTCTTTAATAATCGACGGCTGAATGCCTTCGGTCGGTTCATCTAAAATCAATACCCGTGGTTCGGAAGCGAGCGCACGGGCAATCGCCAATTGTTGCTGCTGACCACCAGATAAATCTCCACCTCGACGATGTTTCATTTCATCCAATACGGGGAAAATCTCATAGAGATGTTCTGGCACTTTTCGGGTTTTAGCGCCTTTAAATTTTGCCATCCCAATCAAAATATTTTCTTCAACGGTCAAGGTTGAAAAAATGTCCCGTCCTTGCGGTACATAAGCCAAGCCTTCACGTACACGTTGCTCTGGACTCAGTTTAGAAATGTCTTTGCCATCCAGTAAGATCTGCCCAGACTTGATCGGTAAAATGCCCATTAAACATTTTAAGAGGGTGGTTTTACCCACACCATTTCGCCCGAGCACCACTGAACATGCCCCCACGGGAGCGGCAAATGTCACATCTCTTAAAATATGACTGCCACCATAAAACTGATTGACGTCTTTGACTTCTAACATGGTCTGCTCCTTAACGTCCGAGATATTTTTCAATGACATCTTCATTGGCTTGGACTTCGGCCAATGTACCCTCTGCCAAAATCGCACCTTGCGCCAACACGGTGACTTTTTCACTGATGGTGTCAATAAAGCTCATGTCATGTTCAACCACAACAAGGGTATGGTTCTTTTTCAACTCTAAACACAGCTCTGCGGTACGCTCTGTTTCAGCATCGGTCATTCCTGCTACAGGTTCATCCAGCAAAATCAATTTTGGACGCTGCATTAGTAGCATGCCTATTTCTAACCACTGCTTTTGACCATGTGACAACAGCCCTGCCGGTTTATGGATCAATTCTTCTAAGCGGATTTGTGCTAAAGATTCGTCCAAGGCGTTTTGCGCATCTGGATCGAGTTTGCTGAAAAAACTCTTTTTCACCCGTTTATCTTTCGGCGCTGCCAATAACAGGTTTTCCATCACGGTAAAATTTTCAAATACAGTAGGCTTTTGAAACTTACGACCGATCCCAGCTTCTGCAATTTGCTCTGTACTCATTTTTGCCAAATCATAGGTTTGCCCGAAAAAAGCCGAACCTTCTGTTGGGCGAGTTTTACCGGTAATCACATCCATCAGCGTGGTTTTTCCTGCACCATTGGGACCAATGATGCAGCGCAGCTCACCTTCTTTGATATATAACGACAAATCATTTAATGCACGGAAAGAATCAAACCAAACGCTGACTTTTTCCAAATACAGGGCAATCCCGTGACTGAAGTCCGCACCCTGCTCCTTCGGTCGTCCATAACCTTCAACAGCATGACCGCCATGCGGTTGAACCCATTGATCATTCATTCGCTGCGCTCCTTTTTAAACCGCTCTAATAGCCCAATCAAACCTTTTGGCAGGAATATCGTTACCACAATAAACAGCGCACCTAAAATCAATAACCATGCCTCTGGATAAGCCACCGTAAAATAGGTCTTCACCCCATTGATTAAACCTACACCCAAAATTGGGCCAATCAGCGTACCGCGTCCCCCTGCAGCCACCCACACCGCCATTTCAATCGAATTGACAGGGTTCATTTCACTCGGGTTAATAATACCGACTTGAGGGACATACAGAGCGCCTGCAATCCCTGCGATCACAGCGGACAAGACCCATGCAGAGAGCTTGTACCATAAGGTGCGATAACCTAAATATTGCAAACGGTTTTCACTGTCACGAATTGCACCAAGTACGCGACCATAGGGTTTATTCATCAGGTGACGTAAACCGACAAAACAGATAAGCAAAGTCAGTGCCGTGAGGAAACACAAGGTTGCACGCATTGGTGCAGAGGTAATATCCATACCTAAGATGGTTTTAAAACCGGTAAAGCCGTTGTTACCGCCAAAGCCTGTTTCATTGCGGAAAAACAGTAGCGCCGCAGCAAAGGTCATGGCTTGGGTAATAATTGAAAAATACACGCCTTTAATTTTTGAGCGGAAGGCAAAGAAGCCAAAAATGAAGGCAATCAATCCCGGAACTAAAACCACCAAAGCCAATGCCCACACGATATGTTCAGTACCCATCCAGTACCACGGTAGCTCAGTCCAACTCAAAAAGCGCATAAAGTCGGGTAAGCCATCGCCTGCCGCTTCACGCATGAGATACATGCCAAAGGCATAGCCGCCCAAGGCAAAGTACAAACCATGCCCCAAGCTTAAAATGCCGGCATAGCCCCAAACCAAATCTAAGGCCAATGCCACCAAGGCGAGACACATAATCTTGCCAATGAGCGTGACCCAATACGCTGATAAATGCAGTTCTGAATCGGCTGGCAATACATGTAGCCAAGGCAAAATCAGCAAAATGGCAAAGCACACGGCAATCGCCATACCACTATAGGGTTTATCTGATAATAACGAAGTGATTTTCATGCGCTTACTCCACAAAACGGCCTTTGATGGCAAACAAACCTTGTGGACGTTTTTGAATAAACAAAATCACAAGAACCAGTAGAATAATTTTCGCTAAGACTGCACCCATGCCGATTTCCAGCACTGTGCCACTGACACCTAGACCCAAGGCAGCCAGTACTGCGCCCCATACTTGGCCAACACCACCCACCACAACCACCAAAAACGCATCAATAATATAGTTTTGTCCTAAATCAGGACCGACATTGCCGACTTGTGCTAAGGCACAACCTGCTAGACCTGCAAGCCCCGAACCTAAACCAAAAGCCATCATGTCAATGCGGCTAGAACGGATACCTACGGCCTGTGCCATTTGACGGTTTTGCGTCACGGCACGAACAAATAAACCAAAGCGGGTTTTATTCAGCAAGTAAACCAGTAATAGGAGTACCGCAACGGTAAAGCCAATAATGGCAATACGGTTATAAGGCAGCATCAGACTCGGTGTCACAGCAATGCCCCCTGACAGCCATGAAATATTCGACACCTCAACGTTCTGCGCACCAAAAACCATGCGCACCACTTGCATTAAAATTAAGCTCACACCAAAGGTGGCTAATAGTGTTTCCAATTGACGGCCATACAAGGGACGAATAACAGTACGTTCAATCAACATGCCGATCAAAGCACTTACAATAAATGCAGCAGGAATCGCGGCAATCAAGTACCAATCGACATAGCTACTGAGATGACTCTTAAACAGGCTTTGCACCACATAAGTGGTATAGGCCCCGATCATGATCAGTTCACCATGCGCCATGTTAATCACGCCTAGCAGACCATACGTAATGGCTAAGCCCAACGCCGCCAGTAGTAAAATACTGGCCGTGCTGAGACCTGAAAAGACATGTCCAGTCCATTCACTGGCTTGAATCCGAGTTTTAATATTGCTCTTGGCTTCTGTCAGTGCGGCTTTTAACTCAGGATGCAGGTTGGCTTGTTGTAATTCCTGTTCCACCATCGCCAACACATCAGGACGGTTAGAATCTTGCAGCACTTTGGCCGCCTGTATTTTTTGTAAAACATCGGGATTTTGATAGTCCAAGCGTGCTTTGAGCTGCGCTAAACGGGCTTTAACTTTGTTATTTTTTTCATTTAAATACAATTGATTAATATTTTTAACATCCAACTCAGCCAAGTTATTTTCTAAAATATCAATTGCATCCAAACGTTGGTTTAAATCATCCGATTGCAGCTTTTCTTTCGCTTGCGCAAACGTTAAGGCTTTACGAAGGGTATTCACCAAGGTGACTTGAGATAAATCGGCAGGCCAATCCGTCACGGTTTGCAAATCAGGATAGCTCAATAATTTTTCGTCAGTTTCTAAAATATAGGTTTGACCGCTTTGACCACTATATAACTGGTCTTTTTCGACCAATGCGGCCAACTGATCTAAGGATTCAATATCGCCCGGCCATTGATTGAGTAAGCTGCGGCGCTCGGTAAAACTCCCGCGAACAAATTGCTGAATGGCGTCACCTTGCTGCACAGATTGCACCGTAGGCACGACATTCGCTGCAGTTTCTGCATGCACGATTTGCAGACAGAATAATTGGCTCAGGAATAGAAAAAGGATCGGGAAATTGCGTAATTTTTTCATCTTATAAGCATCCCTATTGAGTAATAGAACAACCCCATCTAGGGATCACATCAAAACATGCCCACTACACAATGGCAGTAGGCATTTGGATTGAATTATTTCGGGATGTACGGGCTCCATGGCTCTGCAGCAATGGTTTTTGCGGTTTTGTGCACCACATCAAACTGACCATCGGCACGGATCTGACCAATCATGACTGGTTTATGCAAATGATGGTTCGACGCATCCATTTGCAAGGTATAGCCCGATGGCGCTTTAAATTCTTGGCCGGCCATAGCTTCACGCACTTTATTGACATCTGTGCTTCCAGCTTTTTCTACCGCTTGTTTCCACATATTGATGCCGACATAGGTAGCCTCCATCGGGTCATTGGTCACAAATTTATCGGCATTTGGCAGTTTGTATTCCACGGCATACTGCTTCATTTTATTGGTGAATTCAGTATTCACTGGATTTTTCACCGACATGAAGTAGTTCCACGACGCCAAGTGTCCGACCAGCGGCTTGGTGTCGATACCGCGTAATTCCTCTTCACCTACAGAGAACGCCATCACTGGAATGTCCGCAGCTTTGATGCCTTGGTTGCCCAATTCACGATAGAACGGCACATTTGAATCGCCGTTAATGGTCGAGATCACAGCAGTCTTTTTCCCTGCCGCAAACTTCTTCACATTGCCCACAATGGTTTGATAGTTGCTATGACCAAATGGCGTGTATTCTTCCATGATGTCTGCATCGGCAATGCCTTTTGACTTCAAGAATGCACGTAATATTTTGTTGGTAGTGCGTGGGTAAACATAGTCTGTGCCCAACAGTACAAAGCGTTCTGCCTTACCACCCTCTTCACTCATCAGATATTCGACAGCAGGAATCGCTTGCTGATTCGGTGCTGCACCTGTGTAGAAAATATTTTTAGATTGTTCCTGACCTTCATACTGAACAGGGTAGAACAATAAGCCATTTAATTCTTCAACCACGGGTAAAACCGACTTACGAGATACCGACGTCCAGCAACCAAAAATCACGGCTACTTTGTCTTGGGTAATCAACTGACGGGTTTTTTCCGCAAATAATGGCCAGTCCGATGCCGGATCCACCACCACAGGTTCTAGTTTTTTGCCCAATACCCCGCCATTGGCATTAATTTCATTAATCGCCATCAAGGCCGTATCTTTTAGAGAAGTTTCTGAGATCGCCATCGTGCCTGACAGCGAATGTAAGATCCCGACTTTAATAGTATCGCCACTTGCTGCAGCGGCTTTTGGTTCTGATGTAGCGCTTTCTGTTTTTTCTTCTGCAGGTTTTGAACAGCCCGTTAAAGCAATCGCCCCAGTCATCGTTGCCGCTAAAATACTTTTAGCAAATACATTGCGTTGAAACATTATTCACACTCCCAACCTAAGCTTGTAATTCACATTTTTAAAATGCATTTGTTGTCTTTCATCACAACAGAGCAATTCAATAACTGTGCCAAGCCTTATTTTTTATTTTGATTGAGTGCTTTTATTTATTTTTAAATGTTATTTTTCACATAGTTACAATCATAAAATTTGCTTTTAATTTTTTATGGGTCAATTCAAAAATCGTAAAATCACCGCAAAGATGCATACAAACTTGTATCCAACATTTGACCTATAATTGAACAATTTTGCGACGTTTTTCAAAAAACACGGTGTTTTAGCACACAAATCATGCAGCTTTTCCTAAATTTGAAGCAAAAAAAAACCACTTGCGTGGTTTTTTCCTTGTTGCAATTTTAAACCGCTAAATCGGCCAAATTACCCTTCTGTTCCAACCAATGCTTACGGTCTGAAGAGCGCTTCTTCGCCAATAATTTGTCGAGTAAACCTGAAGTAAACTGTACGTCATCCAAGTCTAGTTGCACCAAACGACGTGTATCGGGATCCATAGTCGTTTCACGCAGCTGACTCGCGTTCATCTCGCCCAATCCTTTAAATCGAGTGATTTGAGGATTTTTGGTTTTACATTTCTTTAAGATGCTTTCTAGTTCATCTTCATCCAAGGCATAGTGCACATCTTTATTGTCATCGATACGGAACAGCGGTGGCATCGCCACAAACAGATGTCCTTCCTCAACCAAAGTATGGAAATGTTTGACGAACAGTGCGCAGAGTAAAGTCGCAATGTGCAAACCATCCGAGTCGGCATCGGCCAAGATACAAATCTTGCCATAACGTAGTTCTGACAAATCATCACTGCCCGGATCTACACCAATCGCAATCGCAATATCATGTACTTCTTGCGATGCTAAAACTTCATCAGAAGACACTTCCCAAGTATTTAAAATCTTACCGCGGATCGGCATGATCGCTTGGAAGTTCTTATCACGTGCTTGCTTAGCAGAACCACCTGCAGAATCCCCTTCCACAATAAACAGTTCTGATTCTTCGAGGGTATGCCCCACACAGTCAGCCAATTTACCTGGTAAAGCTGGACCTGAAACGATTTTCTTACGTTCAACTTTTTTCGCAGCTTTTAAACGGCGACCGGCCTTGGCAATCACCATTTCAGCCAGTTGCATAGCAATATCGGAGTTTTGATTCAGCCACAGTGTAAAGGCATCTTTGGCAATATTTAACACCACACTAGAGGCTTCACGGCTTGAAAGTCGTTCTTTAGTTTGACCCGAAAATTGTGGCTCTTGGAATTTTAAAGACAGAATAAAGTTGACACCATCCCACACATCTTCGGCAGACAGCTTCATATTACGCGGCAACAAGTTACGTAATTCACAGAACTCACGAATCGCATCTGTCACACCCGAACGTAAACCGTTGACATGTGTACCGCCTTGCGCAGTTGGAATCAAATTGACATAACTTTCTTGAATCTGTTCGCCGCCTTCAACGTTCCAGCAAATGGCAAATTCAGCACTAGCACGTTCAGCTTCACCAGTCGCCACAAATGCAGGAACAGGAACGATGTCACGGTCTTGTAGCTCATCCATCAAATAGTCGACCAGACCATTTTCAAATTGCCATTCGATCTTTTCGTTGTTGATTTGATCGATATAAATAATCTGCAAGCCTGCCGCCAAAACAGCCTTGGCTTTTAAGTTGTGTTTTAAGGCTTTCAGCGCAAATTTAGGCGAATCAAAATATTTGGCTTCAGGCCAAAAATGCACGGTAGTACCCGTTGCACGTTTAGCGCATTTACCTTCCAACACCTCAAGCGGTGCCACAGGAACGCCATGTTCAAAGGCCATTTTATATAGATTGCCTTGACGCTGAACTTCCACTTCAACACGATCTGACAGTGCGTTCACCACCGAAATACCCACACCGTGTAAACCACCTGAAAATTGGTAGTTATCGGTACTGAACTTACCACCGGCATGTAATTTGGTCAGAATAATTTCAATCCCGCTTTGGCCATACTCAGGATGAATATCAACAGGCATACCGCGTCCATTGTCTTCTACCGACAAAGAACCATCTTTATAAACCGTCACAGTAATTTTGTTGGCATGACCTGCAAGCGCTTCATCGACGGAGTTATCTATCACTTCCTGTGCCAAATGGTTTGGTCGTGTAGTGTCTGTATACATACCCGGACGACGACGTACCGGATCTAGGCCAGATAAAACTTCAAGTGATTGAGCCGTATATTGCGTCACGTTGCAAAATTCCCTGCTTTTTTGGTTAAAACATTTCTTCAAGCGCTACAGTATATGCTTTTTTATTAAAATGCATATCTCTTGCGATCAGCCGCCATTTTCTTAAACAATTTAAACGTCAAATGATGTCGTAACTGCCCATTTTTTGTATGTTGGATCTAACTTTTCAGCATTTGTATTGGATCATTTTATTTAGGCATATTTTTGACAGCATCAGATAAAAACTGCAAGAGCATCGGTATTTTTTCTGCAAAATCATCCATGCCATGTGTTCCACCCACCTCAGTGATCAGCATAGCCGTGCCGGCTTGAACCGCACTATAAAAACCAGCAGCATCACGATAATCCAAGGTTTCATCACCTTGTTGGAGCAAGACCAACAGTTGATCTGCATTTTCAACCTTAGATATAGCCAAAGCCTGCATTTGATTGAGCTGTGCATCATCCAAGCACCACGTTTCAGTCACCTGATAAGGCAATGCCGTCTCGCCAAATAAATCACGAAATAATTGCCATGGATAGACCGCAGGATTGATGAGCACCGCAGGAATGTGATGGCGTGCCATCAACTGCGTCGCATAAAAACCACCTAAACTACTCCCCACTAAAACCACATCATCCAAACCTTCAATCAGCTCTGACATCTGCTGCATTACCTGTAGCGGTGGCATATTCAAATCTGGCAAATGCACTTGCACACCATTTAAGTCTGCACAATAGTGCCGCAATATCTGCCCTTTCACTGAATTTGAGTTACTTTGAAAACCATGCAAATACACAATATTCATCATTTTGATTCCAAATTGATCTTTAAATTGCTTTAAAAGTGGCATATAAGTGCTAACTGCGTCACATTTTATAAATTTGAATTTTTAGTAAAATTGTCAGACAAAAGGCATTCACCGACAGGTCTGTTATCGGTATTGTAAAAGCTGTTCGTGAGAATTTTATAAAATAAACAATGAAACTTCAGGCTATTCCAGTAATAAATACAATCGAGGGATAGCATTGAATGTAAGGATAGGAACATTATGCCTAGCTTAACACCATTGCATGAAACCTATTGTAAATGGGACCGCACGCCACCCAGTCAAGCAGATGTGCTGGAAGGTTTGGCACAACTCGTGACAATGCGTTTTAGTGATGTCGTGCATGACTTGATCAAAAACATTCAACGTGAAATTTTAATCAGTATTTTTGGAATGAGCGAACAAGGCTCGAAAGCCTTTCATAAGCAGCCGACCATTGCACGGATTTACGAATTTTCTTACAACACTTTTTTCAATTATGGCAATTATTTACTTGCACCAACGCTGCGTAGCATTATTGAAAAATTCCCACGCTTACACGACAAACCCCTCACGCCGTCTTTACACTTTTTAGTGGGCGCGCTGAATGGGGTCTTGGGCGACTATTTACTGAAATATCACAACCCGATGGCTTTACCGATGGTGGTTTACGACCATTATGGTGCGGTACAAAAAGGTGAATTAACTGGTCGTATTACCCTGCTGATTCATGGGCTGTGCATGAATCATCTGTCATGGTCGACAGCCAAATATGGCGGCATTGGTGAAAAATTACTGTCTCAACGTGACCACAACACCATGCTGTATTTAAATTACAACACGGGTCGTCGTATCTCGACTAATGGTCGCAGCCTTGCCAATACATTAGAAGATTTGGTCCGTCGTAACCCGGGTATTACCAGTATCGACTTAATTGGTCATAGTATGGGAGGCTTAGTGTCCCGTAGTGCCATTTTTTATGGCAAACAAAACATGTATCAATGGATTCATCAAGTTGAAAATCTAGTCTGCTTGGGCTCACCACATCATGGTGCGGTACTTGAACGTGTCGGATTTCATCTGCAAGATCAATTGGGGCGTTTCCCCTTGGTCAAAATCGTGGGCCACGTGGTGAATATCCGCAGTAACGGCATTTTAGATTTGCGCTATGGCAGCGTGCGTGATGATGATTGGGAACATAATGATGTCCGTATTGGACTCATGGACGACAACCGTAAACCAGCCCCGATTCCATCGCATATCAATACCTACCTCGTGGCAGGGACCATCGAATATGAACATCGTCGCAATAAAACGCGACATGTGATTGGAGATTACTTGGTCAGTGTGAAAAGTGCGTTAGGAGAACACCCAAACCCACGCTACCAATTAAAAGTACCTGACTCACATAAAGCAATATTTTATGGCCTGAACCATTTTGAAATTCAGCATCATCCGCAAGTGGCTGAGCAAATCGTGCATTGGTTCTATCCAAATAATGACGATAAAGCTTGTGACCACATTTATGAATTTATGATGGACTTGGAAAGTATGGAAGGCATTGCCCTAACCTAAGGTAAAATTTCCACCATGTGTATGCGTAAAAAAGCCCTCAACTGAGGGCTTTTTTATGTATCACTAAATTAAAATTTATCACGTAAACGTGGCACTGGTCTGCTTGGGTATTTACGTAATAACTGCCAAAGGCTAAGCAAAGTTAAGACCGCAAAAAACACCAATGACCAAACCGGTAATGATTGTCCCAAGAAGGTCCAATCTACTTTGGCACACTCACCTGAGCCAGTCAGTACTTGCTCAAAGACCGATTTTAACGGCAGCGTTTCTACCCAATAATCCAGTCCCGGGCCACAGCTAGGTACTTTGTCTGGCGGTAAGTTTTGCAGCCAAATATGACGCGCAGCCACCCCAGCAGACCAAAGAATTGATAGTGTCCCCAACAATGCGTAAATGCGTTTACCCCAATTCGATGCTGGATTGTGAATCAACGCAATCAATGAAATGATGCCGAGTCCAATCAAACCAATACGTTGGAATACGCATAATGGACAAGGTTCTAAGCCTTGTACATGTTCTAAAAACAGCGCAAAAGACATACCGATCACGCTGGCTAAAAACAACAAACCACTCACGAAGCGGAAACTCCATTTCATGGTAAATCCTCTTAAAATTTTTTATCTAAAGTTTTTCAAATATTCTTCAAAACTCAAGGTGCAGTCTTGCTCAAGTTGAGCCTGTTTTTCTAAAGACTGCTCAGCAGCTTGTGCAAAATATGCTGCAGTTTCAGGGCTCAAAACATGCTGCTCATACACTTCAGCATGTTGTAAGGCCATAAAGCTACCAAAGCCCCAAGTTCCACCTTGTTCTAAAGTATCGCTAATCATACGTGCCGACAATGTTTCATCGACTTCATCGATGCGTGATTGCATCACAGCCATTGCCTGAGTGTAAATATCTGTATTGTAAGAATCATCCAGCAATTCAGCCAACGGTTGCATCGCTGCAACATGTGTACGACACCATGTTTCAATTGGAATCGCTTGGCCTTGCTGTAAAATCACTGCGTTTGGCGCACGGCCACGGTTTACTACTTCAGCCTGATTTTTCTCAATTTCATTTTGTTCGGCATCTAACAATGCTGGGCTGTCTTGCAATAAACAGTATAAAGCCACCACTTCGAGCAAGCCTGCCGTGTCTTCATTGATCCCAATTGGGCTATAAGGATTGACGTCTACTGCGCGTAATTCTACATAACCCACACCACGATTTTGCAGGGCTTCAGATGGTGTTTCACCATCCTGTGGCACTTGTTTCGGACGAACCAAACTGTAGTATTCATTTTCAATTTGCAACACGTGGTCATTAATTTGAATCGGTTCACCCTGTTCATCATTTAAACCTAAATGACTAAATGCGGCATACGGGGTATGCACCGCTTTTTGCAAACCTTCCAAATATGCCTGAATGTCGTTGTAGTGAATCCCTAACTGTTTTTGTGCCGAATTTTGATAACCAAAATTTCCCATACGCAGTGCCGTTGCATAAGGTAAAAATAACGTGCCTTTTAAGAGCGGTAACAGCTGATGTTCACGTCCGATCATAAAACATTTACACACCGACGGACTCGCCCCAACCAAAAACATCACCAATGGCGTTAAACGAATAAAATTACGGATCAGGCCAAAATAACGATGACTGCGATAATCCTGTAAGCTCAATGCTTTAAGGGCTTCGTCAGTTTCGTGCTGTTGCAGTGCTTCAAAGAAATGATCTGAGAAAGATAAATTATAATGTACCCCTGAAATGGTCTGCATACGGCGACCATAGCGCACCCCTAAACCACGACGATACAAGGTTTTAAAGCGCCCAATATTCGAGCTGCCATATTGCGCTAAACGAATACTGTCTTCGTCTTTATCCAACATGCATGGCATCGACAACGGCCAAAGTTTTTCACCATGTTCCAAATGCGTATGCGCAACAGCATGAATATCTTGCAGATAGTTCAACGCCTCTGTAATAGTTTCTTTTGGCGGCGTGATAAATTCCATCAAAGCTTCAGAATAGTCTGTCGTAATATGCGGATGAGTCAATGCCGCACCCAAGGCTTGGGGATGGTCGGCCTGAGACAAGAAACCGTTGCTTTGCATACGTAAGCTTTCACGCTCAATACCGCGCAACATTCCTTTAATCAGCGAAGAATCTACCCAAGTCGGTAAAATGTCTTGAGAGGTCGATTCGGGTTGACTCATTGCTATCTCGCTTAAATGGAAGAAACTACTAAAATAAAATCATCAGTTTATATCAGTATAACGCGATTTGAAGTGGGCATATGACCCACTGTATAGTTTTGAGACAAACCGTGATTTTATTTTGGCAATTTTTTATCACAAACTTACTCTATATGACATTTGAAATTTGTGATTTTATAAACAAATATATGCTAATAATGCTTAAAACTTATGAATTATCAAGATATTCTCGAATTTTGGTTTAACCCAGAAAATCAGCCCAATTGGTTCGCTAAAAGCAATAATTTTGATGTTTTAATCGAAAAAAAGTTTAAAGACATCCATCAAGCGGCCAGTCAAGCAGAACTGTGGCAATGGCGCACCACAGCCGAAGGTCGATTGGCTGAAATTATTGTTTTAGATCAATTTTCTCGAAATTTATTCCGTGACTCTGGCTTGGCTTTTGCCCAAGATGCACTGGCTTTGGCGCTTGCACAAGAAGCTATTGCGCAGGGTTTAGATCTACAATTAAGCCCTCAACAGCGCTCATTTTTATATATGCCCTTTATGCATAGCGAATCGACAAAAATCCATCAAAGCGCGTTAAAATTATTTGAGCAACTGGGCAATCCGATCAACTTAGAATTTGAAAAAAAGCATAAAGTGATTATCGATCGATTTGGACGTTACCCTCATCGCAATGCGGTATTGGGCAGAACATCTACAGCAGAGGAATTGGAATTTTTAACCCAGCCCAATTCTAGCTTTTAATTGACGGCTTTTGGCCAGTATCTCCCCTTGCCATGAACCGACTAAACAGGAGTATGCGCATGAACAAACTCATTATCGCAGCAGCCATAACCGCAGCACTGGGCTTCACCGGCTGCGCAAGCACCCCATCGAAGCCTTTAACCTTCGAACAATTGGGTCGTTATGCTGCAACGCCATTAAATGCTCAAAGCTATCGTATTAGCTTTCAAGCTAGACCCAATATGAGCTATGGTACTGCCGAAGAAATTACCTTGGTTAAAGCCGCTCAAACCACCCTACACAATGGCTTTCAATATTTTAAAGTCATGGATGACCCGAGTAATCGGAGTCAAAAACCGCCGCGCCAAGCGGTGATTTACCCAGACCCAATGCCTTATCCATATGGCTATTACCGTCGCCATCCTGGTTTTTGGCCAGGCCCGTTTTATGACGTTCCACAGGTGGTCACACTCGATCCAACTCAAGTTTCCTACAGTATTACTTGCTATAAAGATCGTGCCAAAGCCCCTCAGGATGCCTTTGATGCTCGCTTGATTTTGCAATCACTCGGGGCTAAATATGGTTTAGACAGCCAAGGAAATCCTTTGCCTGTAGCCGCTGAGCCTACCACCAAATAAGTCAACCCATAGAGACCCGATCATTGATGAACCCAACTGAACAGCCTGCTGTTTCACCTAGTCTGCAACGCAGTAAACGCTTCGCCACCATTGCTTTGGTGGTGGCGGTGCTGGCGTGGATTGCATTGATGATCGCAGCTAAATTGCTGCCCGAATACGTCTGGCTCATTCATATTTTAATGCTTTCAGCAGAAGCTGGCGTGGTTGGTGGTTTGGCAGACTGGTATGCGATAACCGTTTTATTTCGCAATCCCTTTGGTCGTATTCCGATTCCTAAATTTTTACGTGACCACACAGAAATTATTCCTCGTAATAAAGCACGCATTGCCGAGTCAATGGGCCGCTTTGTTCAGGAGAATTTTCTTTCACCACAAGTGGTTGAAAAAAGCTTAGCGGAGACGGATCTCTCTCTTGCCGTCGGGAAATGGTTGGCCAATCCGCACAATAATGCGCAAGTGACCCAAGTCATTCAGCAAACGGTACCGAAAATTTTCGAATTTGTCGGTCAGGAACAAATTGGACAATTTATCCAAAATAACAGCGTGCAATGGGTACGCAATACGCAAGTCAACCATCTTGCCAGTGAAATGCTGCGAGCAGTTTTAGAAAATGATTTCCATCAAGATGTCCTGCAACGTGGATTAGATTTAGCCCATGACTGGATGTTACAGCACCCTGAACAAACCCGTGATTTATCACGTCAGTTGTTTAAAGAACTCGGGGTTTGGAAGCTCGCCAAAGGTGCAAGCTGGATTGGTATTGATGTACAGCAGCGCACCATTGATTCACTGGTCAGTCGTGTCGAGTCCATGCTTGCTGACCATGAACATCCGTGGCGCCGTAAAATCGAAGACATGGCACAGCAGCTTATGCAGCAACTGGCGGACAATCAGAGTGTTGCCAGCCAACGTTTGAATAGCACCAAGGACGCTTTATTAGACAGCCCACAAATGCTTAACTTTTTAAGCGGCGCTGTTGTGATTTTATGTGATGCGATTAAATCTGATCTACAAAAGCCGGACTCAGGTATTGCACAAAACCTACGTGTCGCCATTCAACAAGTGGGCGAAAATATTGTCTCTAATGTCGCTGTACGCCAATTGCTGAATGAAAAAATGAGTGATATTGCCATCAATCTCTCCGATCAATATAGCGAAAAAGTTATTCGGTTTATCAGTGAACGTATACATGAATGGGACTCACGTGAAATGATCGATAAGATCGAAAACGAAGTCGGTGGCGACTTGCATATGATTCGAGTCAATGGTGTCGTGGTCGGTGGTTTTATTGGCCTCGCACTGGGGATTATTCGTGCCTGTGTAGAATGGCTGCTTTAGCCGCCTGCAGCAGTCCTCCTCAAAGGAGATTGGCCTCAGGTTTGAGCTTTATGCGTAGAACCGTTAAACTTTGCCGATCCGAAAATTTAATAGAACAATAAAATCTATGCATTTACCTGCCATCTATACACTACCATTCATTCTAATCATCAGTAGCTTAAGCGCTTGCCAGACCATTTCCAAAACCAGTAGCACAGTCAGCGACAAAGTGATGGGCATGCTCGGTAAAGAAAAAGCCCCTGAAATCGATAAAAAAGGCACTGTCGATATCAGCAAAAGTACCCAACAACAGTTAGAAACTCTGCTGACCAATATGCCGAAAAATCAGTGGGTCTATATTGAAAATGATCAACAAGGCACATCTACCCTCAAAAATAAATCGGCAGACAATTTCACCTTGAGCCTCAAATTGAATTGCAAAATCAGCACTCAGCGCCCAACTTTCAGTATAAGCAACGCGGATGGCCAAGAGATCCTAAAAGCACATGATACAAATGTGGGGCAAATTCAAATTCTGCTCGACAATAAAAACTTTGGAAATCCGTTTGAGACAGCCCATCAGCAAAAGTTCCAAAGCTTTAAAACCGCTGTCGCTCAGGCCAAAGTCATTAAAGTGTTTAATTCCTCAAAACTCTATACCTTCCAAAACAACAAAGCCGAGTTACTCTCTAAAGCAGTGAGTTGTCGCGATAGCCTATAAATATTTAAAGCGAAATGCAGTAAGTCACCGTTTGACTCAGCTGTGACTTACATGCAGGCTTATTTTGCAGGTGGCTGTGGCCCTGACATATCAACCAGCAGGCCTGTAAACTTTCGAACAAATGGCAATAAAATCAGTACAATGGGAAAAGCAATTGCCCATGAAATCATCCAATTATGCAGCCATAGAGTCACAAATCCCTCAAACCAGCCTAAATTTCTGAGCATATTAATAAACGAAATAATACCGCTCATGAGACAGGATAAAATAAACGGCACGATAATCAGCGCCCAGCGTGCAGCTAACTTCGGCACATTGCCAAAAATTTTAGGGGTGGGTTGTGACATGTCCATATACTCAAGCAGTGATCCTGAATCGCTAAACTACTTATATCGTTTTACTTCGATATAAGCAATGCTTCACTTTTATCGAATATTTTTTATTCGCAACAAATGGGTTCACCTAAAGAGCCTGAAATTTGCTATATTTACCGTTTTTCTGCGACATTTATTTTTCGACTGATTATGAATACGGCAATACAAGCAGCGCTCGATCATGCAGTGCAATCCCTTCAAGCTGAAGGTGTACTCCCAACTGACTGGAACAATACTAGCAATTTGACCCGAACCAAAGACCGAAGCCACGGTGACTTTGCGTCAAACATTGCCATGATTGCCTCTAAAGCTGCAGGTATGAAGCCGCGTGATTTAGCCGAAAAAATTCTGGCAAATCTTCCAGAAGTCGCAGATATCAGCAAAGCAGAAATTGCAGGTCCTGGCTTTATTAACTTCTTTTTAAATGCTGACCAACGTTTTGCTGTCTTAGACCAAATTCAAGCTCAGAAAGATCAGTTCGGTCGCACTCAGGCCAATGCTGAAAAACGTGTTCAAGTGGAATTCGTTTCAGCCAACCCAACGTCTAGCCTACACGTTGGTCATGGTCGTGGCGCAGCTTACGGTATGACCGTTGCCAATCTTCTTGAAGCAACAGGTGCCAAAGTTGACCGTGAATACTATGTCAACGATGCTGGCCGTCAAATGGATATCTTGGCGACATCGACTTACTTGCGTTATTTAGAATTGACCGGTCAACAACTGGTCTTCCCTAAAAATGCATATCAAGGCGACTACGTTAAAGAAATCGCTCAAAGCATTATCGACAAAGATGGCGATGCTTATGTACGCCCTGTTGCCGACATCTACAAAGATGTTCCAGAAGATGTGCAATATGCCGCTGAACTCGATAGCGAAGGCAATAAAGTCGTTGTTTCAGGCGATAAAGAAAAACACATTGATGGCCTAATTCATAATTCACAAAACCATTTGGCTGCGGGTTACCGTGTGTTCCATCAAGCTGCGCTGAAAGCCATTCTCGATGACATTAAAGATGACCTCGGTGAATTTGGCGTGACTTTCAATCAATGGTTCAGCGAAGCAACCTTGACTGAAAAAATTGATGAAGCATTACAAATGCTCGATCAACGTGGTTTCTTATACGAAAAAGATGGCAACATCTGGTTCAAATCAACTGAATTTGGTGATGAAAAAGACCGTGTAGTGAAACGTCGTAATGGTCAGACTACATACTTCGCATCTGACATTGCTTATCACTTAAATAAACTACAACGCGGCTATACCGATATCGTGGATATCTGGGGTTCAGACCACCACGGTTATATCGCACGTGTGAAAGCAGCGATTGATGCGCTTGGCTATGATTCTAAAAAATTGACCGTACTTTTGGTTCAATTTGTGAGCCTATGGCGTGGCGGCGAGATGGTTCAAATGTCATCTCGTTCAGGTCAATTCGTGACATTACGTGACTTACGTAAAGAAGTGGGCAACGATGCTGCTCGTTTCTACTACGTCATGCGTAAATCAGAACAACACATTGACTTCGACTTAGACCTTGCTGTGTCTCAAAGCAAAGACAATGCGGTGTACTACATCCAATACGCACACGCACGTATCTGCCGTATGCTAGAAAAAGCGGATGCGACTGACGTTCAATTCTCTGCTGAAGCTGCACGTCAATTTGCAGCAAAACTTGAGTTAGAAGCTGAAACTGAAGTTCTTGCTAAACTTGCGGCTTATCCTGAAATTGTAGTTCGTGCAGCAAACAGCTATGAACCACACCAAGTGGGTAACTACTTGAAAGAATTGGCGGCGTTGTTCCATGGTTGGTACAACGAAAATAAAGTCTTGGGTGATGACGCAGAACTGACTCAAGCGCGCTTATTACTGTCTGTAAACGTAAAACAAGTTTTACGCAATGGTCTTAAATTATTGGGTGTGAGTGCGCCTGAATCAATGTAAGCCATTCTTAGCATACGTTAGAATCCGTCCATGTATGAAATTATACATTGACGCCTATACAGGCTCTTTATGAGCCTGTATTTTCATGGATATTCAGTCATCTTTTAATGAAAAATTGAAGATGTTGAAATTGTGAAAATTAAACATAAACAGCATGACAGTCATGTAATATATAATAATCAGAACTTGGTTTTGGGTCAGTTCCCACTAGGTTCGTAACAATTACAATTAAAGAGGTTTCCTCGTGTTTGGAAAAACGCAACGCGGTGTATCAGAGCGGCCAAATCAGCCTAAAAAACCATTGATTCCTGCATGGTTAGGTACACTTGTGATCATTCTAATCGTGTTGAGTTTCTTGGTGGCCTTGATGTTATGGAAGCCATGGGAGCCGGTAAAACCGAAAGGTCAAATTACCTCTGAACACTACCAAGAAGAAACCAATAAAGATTACCGTTTTTATGATCTGTTGCCTCAGCAACAAGTCACCCCGATTCCAGATCAAGCTGTGCCTGAAACCGATACCAAAGAAACCGTGGTGATCGTTGAAGCACCTGAAACGGCTACCACTACACCAACTGAGCCGGATATTGAAGCCACAGAAACAACACCAGCTGCTGCCAGCTATATTTTACAAGTGCGTAGCTATGATGACCCTGACCAAGCCGATGCCCGTCGTGCAGAAATTATTTTAAATGGCTTATCTGCCGATGTGATCCAAAGTAATGAAAATGGCAAAGTTTGGTATCGCGTCGTGTCTGGCCCCTATGATTCACAAGAAGCTGCTGTGATTGCACAACAAACTTTACGTCATAGCAGTATCGACTCGATCGTCGTAAAACGCTAAATTTTGAATTTAAAAAAAGCGCCTGATGGCGCTTTTTTTTATTCATTCCTTTAATAAAGGGAGGTTAGAAGGGATTCTTTTTTGAATACATCCGCTTAGCTCAAAAACCTCTCCCTAACCCTCTCCTAAAGGGACAGGGAATTCATTAAATGGTATGCCCTATAGCTTCGCCCATCACCACAGACGAGTTGGCTTTAAAGGTCGCATCCCATTGCATTTTGTTTTCTTCAAACAACACTACCGCTGTTGAACCTAAATAAAAACGGCCCAATTCTGCACCTTTTTCTAAGAATAAATCGTGTTGATTGAGTTCCAAACGCCCTGTAGGTTTAACTTTACCTGTAGCCACGGTTTCAATACCTGCCACGATCATTGCGCCCACCAATACAACCGCCATACGACCGACTTCTGTATCAAATAAGCAGACCATGCGTTCATTACGAGCAAATAAACCCGGAATATTTTCAGCAGTGGTTTGGTTTACAGAGAATAATTCACCCGGTACATACAAAGTTTCTGTCAATGTTCCTGCAAATGGCATATGTACACGGTGGTAGTCTTTTGGTGACAAATAAACCGTAGCAAACTGCCCATTTTTAAACGGCTCTGCCAATTGTGGATCAGCAATCAGGTTTTCAACGGTGAACTTCTGCCCTTTGGCCTGAAATACGTCACCATTTTCAATTTTACCTAGTTGTGAAATCGCACCATCTGCAGGTGAAACAACACTGGATGGATCAGCATCGACTGCACGCACGCCTTCTTTTAAAGAACGAGTGAAAAATTCATTGAATGATTTAAATTTCAGGGCATTACTTTGCTCAGCAATCGACATGTCGATGCCATACTGTGCTTTAAATGCTGTAATCACAGCATTTTTCACCACAGGGTTTTCACTCGCAGCCAATTTACCGACGATACGTGATAATTTGTGCTGTGGAACAACACGCTGAGCTTGAATAAAAATTTGTTTTTTTAACTGAGATGTAAGGCTCAAGACGGCAACTCTCCGGTGATCACAGGACTATCGAGTCGGTTGCCCCACTCGCTCCACGCACCATCATAAGCTCGAATATTCCAACCGAGTAAACGTCCCAGTATATAAGCTAGGCCCGACCGATGATGGGACTGACAATATACCACCACAGGTTCGTTTAAATTGAATCCCAATTGTTCTAAGCGTTGTTGTGTGCGTTCTAAAGGATGCAATTTTAAATGATTTTCTCGGTTAAGGGCAGTACTCCATTCGAAATGTCGTGCTCCCGGAATGTGACCGCCGCGTCGCGCTGCTAAACGTAAGCCTGTATATTCATCTTCGGTACGGCAGTCCCATACTTGGATCTGCTCCTGCTGTACACGAGCCAATAGCTCATCATAGTTTGTTTGATACTGAGCACGTGCCTCTGCACTTACTTCAACCAATGGGCTCACGGGTTCAAATTGCTCAATTTCAGACGAGGTCGGTAAGCCTGCCCCAAGCCAAGCATGGATGCCACCATTGAGGAGACTGGTATTTTCAAAACCGAGGCAATGTAAGTTCCAAATCAGTCGGCCTGCCCATGCCCCACCTTCATCGTCATACACTACTACATGATGTTCTGGACTGATATTCAGATAGCTGATGAGCTGTTCTAAACCGGCTTGGTCAGGTAAAAGCCCCATCGCTTGTTCTTCTTGGCGCACTAACAGTTTCGGCTGCACATGCAGTGCATGTGGAATATGCAATTGGTCATAAACCGAACGACGACTCAAATCGACGATCCGTAGTTTTTCATTACCAAGATGTGGAACCAATTCTTCCGCTTCAATCAGCAGACCAAAATTCAATGTAGATGCTGTCATCGTTGTTCGTGTTGTATTTTGTGCGATTAAATTCGATCTTAGCATAAGTCATTTTCACTATTATTCTGAATTTTTGCATTGCTTTAGCAATATTTTAGATATAAAAAAGCCGAATCATTGATTCGGCTTTTTTAGTTTTATCTAATGCTGTGTTTAAGCGCTAACTTCAGAGATGTCAAACACCTGACGTAGATACGCTAAGAAAGTATCATTATCCGTCATGGTTTTACCCGGACTGTCGGAAATTTTTGCCACAGATTGACCATTACATTCAACCAACTTCAGCACGATATTCAGTGCAGTTTGTCCCAGATCATTGGTCAAGTTGGTGCCAATACCAAAACTCACTTGGAAACGGTCTTTAAAGTAATTGTGTAAATCCCAAGCTTTTTCAATGTTCAAGCCATCACTAAAAGTCAGCATTTTGGTTTTACTGTCAATTTTAAGCTTTTTGTAATGTGCATAGGCTTTATCGCCCCATTCATACGGGTCGCCACTGTCATGACGTAAACCGTCGAATAGTTTGGCAAAGTACAAATCGAAGTCACGTAGGAACGCATCCATACCGACAACGTCCGTTAAGGCTATTCCTAAGTCACCGCGGTATTCCTGCACCCATGTTTCTAGCGCAGACTTCTGGAAGTTACGTAGACGAACATCAAGCGCTTGGAATGCTTGTAGGAACTCATGCGCCATCGTACCAATTGGAGTAATGTTCAAGTCTTTGGCAATCAGAACATTACTTGTACCGCGGAAAATATACGGTGAAGCCTGATTTAATTCTTCAATTACATGCTTTTGCCATGCATAACTATAACGACGACGCGTGCCAAAATCAGAGACCAAGAATGGTGGATCATTTGGATTTTGCCGTGCTTCATACTGCTTCAGCAAGGCAATCTTATGTTGCAATCGGCGCTCACCTTCGGCTAAAACTTCGGGTGTACGAATACGTTGGAAATATAATTCATTGACGATGGCTAAAACAAAGATTTCAAACATCATCGCTTGAACCATTGGGCCTTCTACCCAAATGTCGAGTCGACCTTCATCATCAATACCCGCTTTAATAAAACGGCGTTTAAGCTGAAATAATTCAAGATAATCAACAAAATCGCTTTTAATAAAACGTAAACTGCGTAAATACTGCAATTCATCTTCTTTAAACTTCAACTGACAAAGCATGTCGAGCTGCATGTTTAAATCATCCAAAATTTCAACCAGTGGATAGGCTGTATCATCCAAGTTACGGCAACGAAAGTGATACACACTATGGGTTTGCGGAAATTTGTGTAACACCACCTGAAGCATGGTGAATTTATACAGATCTGTGTCTAATAAGGATTGGATGATTGGAGACATAAAGACTTTCAGTTTTTATCAACTCTTTGCATTAAAGCATACTTTATTGATAAAAAGCCGATTGATTTAGTGGAATAACTTATAAATCACCGCGATTCATCGACTTTTTTCAATTTTTTTGCTGAAGCTGAGCGCGATCAAGCTCACTATTTTTTGAGTAACTGTCGATATTTTTCTTCTTGACCAAATTCACGCGCAAACTGTTCTGCAGTCTTTTGCCCCATTTTTTTGACATTTGCATCGCAATCCACTTGGCGTAATTGCTTTGCAATCGCCCATTCTAATTTAAACATGGCACCCATCAATGCGGTGTTGCCTTTATTGTCACGTGCGCAGCGGTCTGCACCTTGTTCTAGCAAACGAGTCACAATATTTTGATGACCATAATAGGTCGCCATCATCAGTGGCGTAAAACCCGAAGCATTGCGCACATCGAACGGAAAACCGTGCTTAAGAAATTCATTGATGACTTCTTCATTGCCAGTTTTGGCTGCGGCAAAGAAGATTGCGATCAATTCCTGTTGTGAGGTCATCTGATCGCTTGCAGTTGCTTTAGCGGGGGAGATATCTTCCGCGATTGCCACGTTTGCGAATGCGGAACCAAACGCTAGAAGACTGGCTAAAGTCAAATGTTGCATAACTTTCATGATGAACTCCAACAGAAATCGAATGTAGAATTGAATTAGAAATAATTCATTTCATAAAAATGAATATTTAAGGAGTGCCTATGAAACTCCCCCTAGGGTGCAGGAAAGGTATGGAGCTTCATAGGACTTTTTTGAGGTAACGTTCTAGACCCTAGTTACCAATCCTTCAGACTGATCGAAATTAGTCTTTCAGTTGTGCTGCTTTAGCTTTTACAGTTGCAAGGTTACCGTTTACTGCTTTAGTCATACGTGTACCGTAGTCTGCATCTGCTTTATAGAAGTAAGACAACATGATGTGTTTCGTTTCCGAATCTTTCACGTTGCCAAGATCCGCAGCCAAGTTCATGATTAAATCGTCTTTTTCTTTAGCAGAGTATGAACGGTAAAGCTCACCCGCTTGCTTGAAGTTTTGCTCTTTCACGCCTTTTTGCTGAACTGTGCCAGAAAGCGGCGTTTCAACCGCACGCGCTTTCTCAGTGGCAGCTTTAGGCACTTTACGGCTTGGCTCGTAGTTCACGTCAGAATCACGCTCGCTAACATTCATGTAGCCATCTTGGTTGTTGTTGTTAACAGCAACAAGCGGACGGTTGACTGGAATTTGCTGGTGGTTCGCGCCTAAACGGTACATTTGAGTATCTGAGTAAGAGAAGATACGACCTTGTAATAGACGGTCTTCTGAAGGCTCGATACCTGGAACTAAGTTACCTGGAGCCAATGCCACTTGTTCAGTTTCATTGAAGAAGTTTTTCGGCATACGGTTCAGCGTTAACGTACCGACTTTAGTTTCTGGAACTAGGTTCGTCGGCCAGATTTTTGTTGGATCAAGCGGGTCAAAATCAAAGCTGTTTAAATCTTTAGGATCTAACACTTGGATATAAAGATCCCATTTCGGGAATTTACCAGCGTTGATGTTGTTATAAAGATCGTTAGTCAAGTGATTAAAATCTTTACCTTGTTGCTCAGCAGCTTCTTTAACGTTCAGACCTTTCACGCCTTGTTTAGAGCGGAAGTTGAATTTAACGTATTTGTATTCGCCTTTGTCGTTATAAAGCTTGTACGCATGTACACCAAAGCCGTCTTGTTCGCGGTAGCTGGTAGGCACGCCTTGGTTACCATACACATAAGTCAACATGTTGGTTGCCCATGGCTGGCTAGACAAGAAATCAAATACGCGGTTTGCGTCTTGAACGTTGTTGATTGGGCTAGGCTTCATGGCATGGATGAAGTCTGGGAATTTGATCGCATCACGGATGAAGAATACTGGAGTTTGGTTACCCACTAAGTCCCAGTTGCCTTCTTGTGTATAGAACTTGATCGCAAAACCGTGCGGGTCACGTAAAGTTTCTGGAGAACTTTTACCATGAATTACAGTCGAGAAACGTAAGAAAACTGGAGTCTTAGTACCTGCTTTGAACAATGAAGCAATGGTGAGATCAGATAAATCTTTAGTTGCAACGAATTCACCATAAGCACCTGTACCACGGGCATGTACAACACGCTCAGGAATACGCTCACGACCAAAACGTTGTAATTTTTGAACCAATTGTACATCTTGAAGTAGAACTGAACCATTTGGACCCGCAGTAATCGAGTTTTGGTTATCGCCTACTGGTGCACCATTGTCTTTGGTTAATGGCGCTGCTTGAGTCGCCGCTGTTGCTGTTGCTAACATCGCAACCAATAAAGAACGCTTAAACATCGTCTTAATCTCTCTGTTAAATACCTTTCCTGCCCCGCAAAGATACTGATATTCAAAAAATAGATAAAACAGATAATTTTTATAAATTCAATCGTATTATTAGATTTATAAAAAATATATAGTTCATTTTCAAATGTTTGAGCCCAAAAATTTCTACACATCGCCTCGAAAGAAGGATGCATTTGCTACAATCCCTGCCCTATGTTCAATTTTCTACTCGGAAGAAGTTATGCGGGCCTTGTTACAACGTGTTTTAGAAGCCAAAGTGGTGGTCGACGGTGAAATCACGGGTGAAATCAATCACGGTATTTTGGTGTTTTTAGGCCTTGGCAAAGCTGACGATTTAGAAAAAGGAAAAAAGCTGATCGATAAGATCTTGAAATACCGCTTTTTTGATGATGAACAAGGCAAGATGGGCTGGAATGTCAGTCAAGCCGGCGGCGGTATCCTCTTGGTGTCTCAATTTACCCTGATGGCACAAACGCAAAAAGGCCTGCGTCCTGATTTTGGCCCTGCCATGCCGCCAAGCGATGCCAAAGCACTGTATGAACAGTTGGTCGATTACACCAAGCGCCAATATGACCATGTACAAACAGGCATCTTTGCCGCCGACATGAAAGTACATTTGGTTAATGACGGTCCAGTGACCTTTAATTTAGAAGTTGAATAACAACTGAAGCATAAAAAAAGCCCTCAAAAGAGGGCTTTTTTTTAATCCTCCCACTAAAGGAGGAGAACAAGGCGTAAATCTTACTTACCTGTTTTCTCTTTAATAAACGCACGTGCGATTTTGATTTTTTCTTTAACCGGTTTTGGAAGTTTAGGTGGAATTAACTTCGCCACTTGGTTAAACCAAACCAAAAGCCCAAAATCACCTTCCATTTTAATACTGCCATTTTGCATACCCGTCATGAATGCAGTTGGGTCACCTTTCATCAAAGTTTTTACGCCCTGTTCGCTGTCCGCAAATTGCAAAATAAAGTCGGCTTTTTCAGCATCACCTGAAACAGTATCAATCTGTCCATTATTTACAATAATTTGACGTGCAACACCTAAATCCGTGCCGATTTGAATACGGAATTGACGTTCATGAACCAATTCAATGAATTTAGGGCTAGTACGTGCAAGCTGTTTCATACGAAGCGCTAAACCTGCCACGAGTAAATCAAGTGGATCCGTACTGACATCAACTAAAGGTAGTTTTACGACAGGAATTGATGATAGTTTCATGACTTAAAGCCTATTGTAATTGTTGGAAAATTGACTGGTTTCATCCTACCATAACTTGGCTTTTGAGAAGTAAGGCTTTGTATCTCAAATCGGACTAATGCGTTCATAAAAAAATGCGCCCTTAGGCGCATTTTCATTGAAATTTTGTTCTGGCACTTATCGGCTCGAACATTGCTGTTCTTCATCATATACAGGCGTGTGCTCTATACATTGGCGCTTTGCCATCGCACGCTCTGCACGGCGGTCTTCACGTAACAATACTAAAGTGAATACCACCATTGCGGCCATTAATGCCGTTAAATAACTATAAGTCACTGATAATTCAAACATGGTTTGTGTACCAAATCGAATTACTTCAATGAGTCCCCACACCAGCATCCCCGCCAGCATAAAACTTAACCAGCGACGATAAGGCGAGAAGAAAACAGCAATCACAGCCGCCGATACCAAGCTCAGGCCAACGATTGTTGCTAAATTCGCTGTTAACATAAAAACCTCCGTCATTTGACAACTGACATCTCTTGTCTTACAGGATGCTGAGCCGTCTCACTACTGTATCTTCAGTAAATAGATTTGGTCGATCTCAATCTCTTGCAAGCATTATGCTGAGTTTTTTGCATAAAAAAAGTCTCGTTTTTTGTTCATGCGACACACCTTGTCGCAACATTATTTTGTCATTACATTTTTTCTTTTTAAAGAATTTCTAGAACAATGATGACATCTCGTTTCGAGTGTCATTACAAAAAAAACAGCTGGTTTTAGGCTAAAAAAAATAATTTTTCGAATGCTGTTAATCGTTGTTTTTATCGACAATTTTCTTCTACCTTTCATCGGATGAGCGGAATTTTTGGCATAAAAAAACGCAGCCTTTTGGCTGCGTTTTTTGTATGAATTAAATGGTTTTAAGCGCGATTTAAATCTTTATCATGCACACCAAGCAGGTAAAGAACACCATCTAAACCCACGCTTGAAATGGCTTGATTAGCATTTTGACGCACCAAAGGTTTCGCACGGAAGGCAACGCCTAAGCCGGCTAAAGACAACATTGGCAAGTCATTCGCACCATCACCGACAGCAATGGCTTGTTCTAATGAAATCCCCATTTCTTCAGCGATTTGAGTCAACAAGAAGGCTTTGCGCGCACCATCCACAATATGGCCTTTCACTTCACCGGTTACCGCGCCATCTTGGACGTCCAGTACATTGGCATGCACTTCATCGATACCCAGTTTTGCTTGTAGATATTCAGCAAAATACTGAAAACCACCTGACAAAATAGCCGTGCGATAGCCCAGTGATTTAAGCGTTGAAATCAGACGTTCCGCACCTTCTGTAATGGTCAGACGTTCTGCAATCTTAGGCAATACCGAAGCATCCATACCTTTGAGTAATGCCACACGTGCACGGAAACTTTGTTGGAAATCAAGCTCACCTTGCATAGCACGTTCAGTGATTTCAGCCACTTGAGCGCCGACACCCGCTTCAATTGCCAATTCATCAATTACTTCTTGCTCAATCAGCGTCGAGTCCATATCAAAGCAGACCAAACGACGATTACGACGGTAAGCATTGTCCTCTTGAACGGCAACATCTACCCCTAGTTCAGTAGATAGACGTAAACATGCTGCACGCATTGCAGTAGCATCCAACATTTGGCCTTTTAGACCAAATTGAACGCAGGCACGTCGTGGGCCTTCGCTTGATCCATCTAACTCTGGACGGCCAGATAAACGAGTCACAGTTTCAATATTGAAGCCTTGGCTCGACACAATATTTGTAACTGCCTGTAAATGAGACGCCTGTAATTCTGGCGCAAGTGCCGTAACGATATAGCGTGTGCGGCCTCCCTCATTTACCCATTGTTGATATTCTGTTGTAGAGATTGGTTTAAAGCGCACAGTTAAGCCAATATCATGTGCTAAAATCAACATCTCCTTCATGGCTAATGCTGTCGCAGTCTGGTCTTCCGACGAAACAACAATACCTAAAGTCAGCTGATTGTGGATGACTGCTTGTCCGACATCTAAAATCTGTAAGGAATGTGCGGACAAAACCTGCATTAATCGTGTAAATTGATTAGGTTGGTCAGGTCCTAAAAGTGATATAAGAATGATTTCTCGCATGAATTGACTCGGGTCTGAGCTACAACTAATGTAAGAATCATAATCTAAATTGAATAGAATTGCCTTGGAAGTTTACGTTGAATGCGCCTAGACAAGGGCTATTTGCTAGCCTATTAGTAGTTTGTTTTGCTTTGCATACCTTTTTATTGGTATTGGCAACAACCCACCAACTGAACGAAAACCGTGCCAGTCAGGGACAACTGATGACCAGTCAATTGGTTACAGACAGCCTATCTGAGCTTGAGCCGGCCAATACCGTATCATTAGCCTTACTTGCTGACCGCTATGCAACCAACCCGAGCGTGGCTTCCATCCGCATCTTAAATGCCAATAATCAAGTCTTGGCTACAGGCGGTTTGACCAAAACCCGTGACGGTGAAATCTTTGTTCGTGATGCGCTGCAAAACGAAAAGAAAGTCGGAACGGTTGAAATCACCTTAATTAAACCAAGTATTGGTGAAATCTTACGTACGCAATGGGCCGCGATTCTATTTTCATTATTCTTACATGGCTTGTTATGGTTGGCGTATCGCGCTATTGCACGTCCAAGTCGTACTGAATATTTAGCGCGAATCAACAATGAATCACGTCTAAAACACGAAATTCAAACGCTAGCGCAGGCCTTAGAACAAGAAAAACATAATGCCGCTGTGGCGATTGCTCAAGCGCAGCAAAATGCGCAAGCCAAAGCAAAACAGCATAAAGATATGAAACCAGTGGTTCTCGACAGCAACAGCTTGGCATTAAATATTCAATTTTATGATCCGAAACAGCTGCTCGATAGCGTCAACAAAACCGTGTCTGTGCCGTATTTTAATCTCTGCCAAATTTTCTTAAATAAAACCACAGAACTCTGTGTTCAACATTATAAATTGAACAGTTCTGACATCAGTACGGTACATAAGTTTGATGAACATGGCGCAACCATCAGCATGACCGCTGACACTCCAGATGCGCTGCGTTGCCTCACCATGATCAGCTCAGTATTCCAATTGCTTTCAGATGTTTTATATAAACGCTACCGTGAAGAAAAACGTTTCGTTTTACAAACCCGTAGCGCGATTTCAAGCTCTGTCGAAGCCATGCAATTGTCTTCTGTACAAGCGGCTGAACGTTTAGTCCAACAATTGGTTGCTAAAGAAAGTGCCATTCATGTGCCGACAACTTTGCTCAAAGAGATTTCAGATCATTTCCAATTGGTCAGTTTGCCAAATCCGACCAATGTGCTCACTCGTCATGCATTTATGCTCAATGGGATGGACAGTGATGCCGCTGAATTGGCTCAAAACTTCAGAACTGAAATTTTAAAATCCAAACAGTCAAAAGCCTCGTAAAGGTTTGAGCGAAATCAAAAATCCCGACTTAAGTCGGGATTTTTTGTCTTAAACAGTCGAAATTTTCTGTGCAATCAAATATTTTTGCGCGTTATGCGGTTCGGTACCTGCTTCAACCGCGACTTTCTCCCATTGCCCATTCGACTGCATTTCCCATGCATTTTGATTATCTTCCAAATAGTTAAGTAAACAATCTTTCATAATGCGTTTTTTCAAACGGCTTTCCAAAATGGGAAAACAGGTTTCGACCCGTGAAAATAAGTTACGTCCCATCCAATCGGCACTGGCACAGTACAATCGTTTTTCGCCTGCATGCTCAAAATAATACACTCGAGTATGCTCTAAGAAGCGTCCAACGATAGATCTCACATGAATATTCTCAGACATACCTTTGACCTGAGGAATCAAACAACAAATCGAACGGATAATTAAATCTACAGATACCCCTGCTTGCGATGCACGATACAAAGCAGCAATCAGTTGCGGTTCCGTGAGTGCATTGACCTTCACAATAATTCGTGCGTATTTTCCCGCTTGTGCAGCAATAATTTCCTGTTCAATCAGTTTCAGTAATTCAGTATGCAGGGTAAATGGTGCATGCAATAACGCTTTCAGCTTCGCCATCTTGCCCATGCCTGTCAGTTCCTGAAACATGCGATGCACATCTTCGCAAATATCGGGATGCGTCGTCATCAGGCCATAATCGGTATACATCCGCGCATTGCCTGCGTGATAGTTACCTGTTCCCAAATGGGCGTAGCGTAACAACTGATTATTTTCACGGCGCACAATCAAAATCATCTTGGCATGGGTTTTATAGCCCACAATGCCATACACCACGACAGCGCCCGCTTCTTGCAATAAGTTGGCCACGGTAATATTGGATTCTTCATCAAACCGCGCCCGAAGTTCTATAACTGCGGTTACTTCCTTACCGTTGCGAGCCGCCTCCGCCAAAACTTGTACGATGTCCGAATCTGGCCCACTGCGATAAAGCGTCTGCTTAATGGCTAAAACCTGAGGGTCTTTTGCAGCTTCACGTAATAGGTTAATAACCGGTTGAAAGGAGTCAAACGGATGATGTAACAAGACATCTTGTGTTTTTAATACATCAAAAATCGCAGTTTGTTTACGAAAAACTTTAGGAATA
This sequence comes from Acinetobacter sp. YH12040, assembly GCF_013420005.1. NCBI lineage: Bacteria > Pseudomonadati > Pseudomonadota > Gammaproteobacteria > Moraxellales > Moraxellaceae > Acinetobacter > Acinetobacter sp. YH12040. Next base: position 50,886 of record NZ_VOZB01000004.1, on the reverse strand, counting down.
ATCGGCGTATAGACCGGATATTTCAGTTCAGGTCGATTAAAACTGGTACTGAGACGCGATAAATTGATCGGGCCGTCAATGCGATAGAGCTCCTGCTCACTCAAATCAAATTCATCTAACAAATAATCAATAATGCTTTGCGGACAATCATCTTCAATTTCTAAACGGACTGCCCGACCAAAACGGCGTGAAGACAATTCATCTTTTAATGCCACCGCCAAGTCATCCACATCTTCAGCCAGAACTAAATCTGCATTGCGTGTCACTCGAAAGGCATAACAGCCCGTCGCTTTCATCCCCGGAAATAGGTCATTGATGTGTTGCTGAATAATGGCGGTCAGGAAAATTTGTGTCTCTGCACTGCCTTCAACCTCGGCGGGCATTTTGATTAAACGCGGCAATGAGCGTGGCGCAGGCACAATTGCCATTTCAATGGCACGACCAAAGGCATCTTTGCCTTCTAGACTCACAATAAAGTTGAGGCTTTTATTGACCAAGCGTGGAAACGGATGCGATGGATCTAAGCTAATCGGCGTTAAGACCGGTTGAACTTCTTTACTAAAATAATGGCTAATCCACGCCCGATGTTTTTCTAAAATATCTTTAAATTGAATAAAACGAATGCCTTCACTTTGTAGTGCAGGCAATACAGCATGATTGAGGGTTTGGTATTGCTGTGCAACCGTGTCATGAATCACTTGGGAAAGTTCATCTAAGACCACTTCAGTCGGAATGGCATCTGGCGTCCGTGCAATTGCATTCAAATCTCGTTGTTTCATTAGCCCCGCAATGCGAATTTCAAAGAATTCATCTATATTGCGTGAAAAAATGATGAGAAAATTCAAGCGTTCAAGTAACGGTAAACTTGAATCGAGTGCCTGAGCCAAGACCCGCCGATTAAAATCTAAAAGTGACAATTCACGATTATAATAGGTCTCTGATGAATGCTGAAAATGTGGCATACCCTCTCAATGCTGTTTGAAACAGTCTATATCTAAAGTGTTTGCCGGCATGTTAGGCAGCGGATATGACACTTATGTTACAAATAGCATTAATCAATTAAAAAAGCATGCAATTCCCTAAAGCTCTGTTCATCAAATCGTAAAATTTATTTTCGACATCAAAAAAAGGGACATTGCCCTCTATTTTACTGAATTGTTTTTTGTTTATTGAACAGGCTTGTCTTGTTCCAATGCTTTGGGCTCACTCGTCCGTGCTGCCCAATAGGTTGCCAGTGCGGGACCCGAAATATTGTGCCACAAACTAAAAATCGCACTCGGCACAGCGGTCAAAGGTGAAACGGCAAAATGGGTCGCCGCCAATGCCACACCTAAACCTGAGTTTTGCATCCCGACTTCAATTGATACTGCTTTACAGTCTGCATAGGGTAATTTAAATAGGCGGCTGGCCCAAAAGCCCAATAGATAGCCCAAGCCATTATGTAAGGCAACTACCCCAAGAATCAGTAAACCTGATTGCAAAATCTGTGTTCGGCTACCCGCAATGATTGCCGCCACAATCGCCACAATTGCCACAACAGAAACCAGTGGCATGACCTGTATATAGGCATCCACTCGGTGCTTAAAGACAGTTCGAATCATTAACCCCACAATGATCGGAAATAAAACCACTTGTAAAATTGAAACCAACATCGATGCCGCATTAATTTCGATCCATTGGCTTGCTAACAAATAGAAAATCGCAGGGGTTAAAACCGGGGCGAGTAATGTCGAAACAGAGGTACAGGCAACAGATAATGCGGTATTACCTTTTGCCATATAGGTGATGACATTAGAGGCCGTTCCACCCGGACAGCAACCGACAAGAATTACCCCGATCGCGATTTCTGTCGGCAGTTGTAATAATTTACACAAGAAAAATGCCAATCCCGGCATCACAATAAACTGTGCCAAAACCCCGATCATCACAGCTTTAGGACTTTGCAATACACTTTTAAAATCTTGCAGTGTCATGGTCATGCCCATACCCAACATAATGATGCCTAGCATCCATGGGATATATGCTTTTAACCAAACAAATACATCGGGAAAAAACATGGCGAGCGCTGCAAACAGCACCACCCAAATCGCAAATGTTTTCTGCACAAATTGAGTGAATTTTAAGAAAGCCGACATAGGCATCTTCCATTTAAAAACAGGGACAAAAAAAGGCACACCCTTGTGCCTTTTCTCAACTGAGCCCACTGGGTCATGCCAAAGATAATGCCTGTGCATGCTGCTGCACAATATCTTTCAGGTAAATACGCTTCACCCCATTCGCCAACATGTCTTGCCATGCATGCTGAAGCGAACCCTGTAAATCGATCCCTTTGGTCAAATCAGCAATCACAAAAGTTTCAAAACCAAGCTTACGTGCATCCATTGCCGTCCATGCAACACAGAAATCCGTGGCAATGCCCACCACAAAGACTGTATCAATACCACGTTCGCGCAAATAGCCCGCCAAACCTGTTGAAGTTTTCTGATCTGCTTCCATAAAAGCAGAGTAGCTGTCGATATGCTGATGAAAACCTTTACGGATAATCAGCTGCGCCGTCGGTAAATTTAAATTAGGATGCAATTCGGCATCCTGTGTGCCTTGTACACAATGCGTCGGCCACAGTACTTGCGCCCCATAACTCAACTCTATGCTGTCATAAGGTACATGCTCAGGATGATTTTCAGCAAAAGAGATATGGTCGGCTGGATGCCAATCTTGAGTCAGCACAATATTCGTAAAGTATTGCCCCAGTTGATTAATCCCTGGAATAATTTGATCGGCATTGGCAACAGCCAACTGACCACCCGGGGTAAAACCATTTTGTACATCGACCACAATCAGCGCTGTATTTTTTTGCATATCTCTCCATCCGTTGTCATGCATTTTCGGCGACTCTACTGATTCGCTCATATTTTAAAAGCCTTAGTATTCAGTCCTGTGCGTAAAAATAAAATGACTGTCCTTCCTGACAATACCGATACTTGGGCAAATGCTCAACCAAACGTTGTGCAAATCGTGGGTAAATACGGGCTTTTCGCCGAGTCGAAGCATGAAAATAAAAATATCGCGGTTGATGTTGAAAGATATATTTTAATAAATGGCTGCGTGTCTGTTGCATGACCTCAAATGCATTAATATTTTCAGCAACATCTTCTAGGGTAGGTTCATCGGCAAAGGCCAACCACGCATTTTTTCTCGGCTGTTGGCGATTTCTTTGAAATACAGGTTTGAGTTCCAAGATAAATTCGTGCTGATGTAGATACAAACTAAATTCACGTTGATCAACTTTAAAAATTGCGACCAGTTTTCTTGCTGACATAGCCCCTCTACGTTGATTTTTTGTTTTCTCTTTCTGCTGTATTTTTACATAAAATACATTTATTTATATTGGTTTAGAGCATTAGTGCGACTTCTATTGTCGCCATAAAAAAAGCCCGCATGATGCGGGCTTTTTTTGATATAACATGTTTCTTATGATGGAATACGACGTACCAATAACAACATAAATATTGCAGAGATTGCGATACATGGAATTGCCGCGGTAATCACCCCTGCCGCCCCAAAACCTGCTGCCAATAACTGACCAGCAATTGCAGGGCCTAACATTGCACCGACACGACCAACGGCTGAAGCTACGCCAACACCCGTACCACGTAACTGTGTTGGATACACGATACCACCGAAGGCATACAGTACACCTTGACAACCAATCACGAATGCACCGACTAAAGCTGACGCCATGTACATTTGAGTCAATGAACCTGCACCATTCAGCGCAAATAGACCTGCCAAAATACCGCCGTACATCAAAATGATCACATAAGCTTTCTTCCAACGATCAGTCAACATACCTAAAATGATCGTACCAATGGTTGCACTCACCATGAAGTAGAACTGCGCAGTTGCACCATCTTTACGAGTGAAACCGAGTTCGGTGAACAACGACGGTAACCAGCTCAACATGATGTACACCACCATCAAGGTGAAGAAGTAGCTCACCCAAATTGAGAAAGTACGTAAACGGTTTTCTGTGTTAAAGAGGTTTTTGAAAGCACCTTGTTGCACTTCGCCATTGGCGGTCGCTTGAACCGCTTGATCTTTGGCTTTCAAGAATTCACGCGATTCGGGCAGGAACCAAATCATCAATGGAATCACAACAATCGGTAATAAACCGCCTAAATAGAAAATATTTTTCCAGTTTGCACCGAAGTCCGTCATTGCAACTAATGACAAGATTGCCGCACCCACAGGCATACCACAGTACATCAAACCGACTGCACGACCACGATTTTGTGGCGTTACCGCTTCAGATGCCAAGGTAATTAAAATTGGCATTGCTGCACCTAAACCTGCACCTGCAAGAAAACGTACAGCGAGTAAGCTATGGAAGCTATTTACCCATACCGTACATAAGGTAAAGATGGCGAACATCCCCGTAGACCAAATTAATACTTTTTTACGGCCCATTCGGTCTGCAATCCGACCACCCACCAAAGCACCAGGTAATAATCCTAAAATACCGGCACTAAAAAACACCCCTAGCTGCGAGCTATCCAGCCCGAAATATTCACGAATCCCTGCTGCTGCAATACCTGCAGCCTGAATATCCAGACCTTCGATTACGGCAATAAGGAAGCAGATTGCTACCGTGACAATAGCATGCTTATTATCTGACTTTTCCATTGGAGAATCCTTGTTGTCATCAGCGTTCAAATTAAGTCGCATCATCGCTGAGCCTTATAAAGGATATAACTACCAATAAGTTGAAGCCTTTCGTCCAAAATTGGATTACGTGCATGGTGTAATAGTTTTTGTGCTTTAAGTCACAAAGTCGTAAAAACAATTAAAAATTTAAAATAAAAAAATATGAATCGTGCAATGAACAGTCAAATCAAGCGATCTTTTTAAACACTCATAAAAACATGTCTATTTCTATTAGATATAAAAAAGATTATTACCCAAGTTTTTAACAATCATTTGTAATAAAACCCGAGCGAATTGATATAGTTTTTAAATCTTTAGTCATTGTTATTTAATCTTAAATTCTGATTAAAAAGCACGGAATACACATAGATCAACCTTTTGCTGATGATTTAATCAATCCCATCAACCATGCCAACCCTCTCGATTGAATAACACATTTTCAAGATTCAGCCCTTGCTGAACAATTTTCAGGCTGCAAAAAAACCGCTATTTTACACTTGATTGTTTTAAGTTTGATTTGTATAAAGAATTTTATGGCTTTGACCAAAGCATATTGTTCTTATGCGTTTGATCAGTCATAATTTGCGTAAGCATTATTCAATTTGGGTATAGCCCAATGAACATGCTACAAATCAAAATTCGAAACCATCCAGAAATCAATATTTCATCTTGTCGGATGGACAAATAGGATAGCTTTTCAAAATGACTCAGCAAGCTCAGACCATTCAAGGTTCAATTGTCGCAATCGTCACCCCAATGTTTGAAGATGGCAGCGTAGATTGGAAGAGCCTCGAGAAGCTGGTTGAGTGGCATATAAAGCAAGGCACCAATAGTATTGTTGCTGTAGGGACTACAGGTGAAGCTTCTACCTTGAGCATGGCCGAACACACTCAGGTGATCAAAGAAATCATCCGTGTGGCGAACAAACGCATTCCAATTATTGCCGGCACAGGTGCAAACTCAACCCACGAAGCAATTGAACTCACCAAAGAAGCCAAAGAATTAGGTGCAGATGCGGCATTATTAGTTACACCATACTATAACAAACCTACCCAAGAAGGCCTGTATCAACACTACAAAGCGATTGCTGAAGCTGTTGATTTACCTCAAATTTTGTACAATGTACCTGGCCGTACTGGTGTAGACATGCACAATGACACCGTGATCCGTCTTGCTGATATTCCACAAATCGTGGGCATTAAAGACGCCACTGGCGATGTTCCTCGTGGTCAAGAACTCATTGAAGGCCTTAAAGGCAAAGATATGGTGGTGTACTCAGGTGATGATGCAACGGCTTATCAGTTAATGGGTTTAGGTGCTAAAGGCAACATTTCGGTTACTGCGAACGTGGCGCCAAAAGAAATGAGCGAAGTGTGTGCAAGCGCTTTGGCGGGTGACGCAGTCCAAGCCGAGCAACAAAACAATACTGTTGCAAATTTACATCAAATTTTATTTTGCGAATCGAACCCAATTCCTGTGAAATGGGCACTTCATGAGATGAACCTGATTGAAACAGGCATTCGCTTACCATTAACACCCCTTGCAGAACAATATCGTACTCCGCTTCGTGAAGCACTCATCACTGCGGGCGTTATCAAATAAAGAAGAGCAAACATCATGCAATTACGTTTAGGACTTAGCCTGGCACTTTCAGTATTTACATTAGCCGGTTGTAGTTCACTTGCCTTTAATAATGGCACACTGGACTATAAACAAACCACAGATGTTGAACCGCTGAAATACCCTGAAGGGTCAATGGTTCGTCCTGCAACGCCTTTGTATCCTGCTCCATCAGTTGACCCGCTAGCAATTGAGCATGCACCAAAGCTTGAAAATAAGCGTGGCAATCGCTATGCCCTTCCGCGTCCAGCCGCGGAAAAAAATAATGTCGTTGCAGATTCCTCAACAGACAGTACAAATATTAGCCGCCCTCAACTATTGGTGGATGGAAATCAAAATCCACTGATCAAAGTTGAAGGAAATTCTGCTACAATTTGGCAATACACACTTGCTACCCTCAGCAGCCTTAACCATACCATTGTTGGTCAGAGCAAAAACCGTTACGAAGTAACCGTCAAGGTCGATCAGCAGACCTATGTCTTAAGACTTTCTTCTGTAGGTTCAAGCAATAACATCGCTGTGTTCAATGCCGATAACAGTTTTGCAGACAAAGAAAAAGCTGCAGATCTGTTAGCTCAGATTTACCAAAATTGGCCAGCCTAGTCGTACTAGGCATTTTTTCTCGAAAAAGGTTCCCTCATGTTAAAACAAACCTTGCTCTATACTGGTAAAGCGAAATCTGTTTATGAAACAGATAGTTCTGACCACCTCATCCTAGTTTTCCGTGACGATGCTTCTGCATTCAACGGTGAAAAAATTGAACAACTGGATCGCAAAGGTAAGGTGAACAACCGTTTTAACGCCTTTATCATGGAAAAATTGGCTGCGGCTGGTATCGAAACTCATTTCGAAAAACTTCTTTCTCCAACTGAAGTTTTAGTGAAAAAATTGACTATGGTTCCTGTAGAGTGCGTAATCCGTAACTATGCAGCAGGTTCACTTTGCCGTCGTTTAGGCGTTGAAGAAGGTAAAGAACTTACTCCGCCAACTTTCGAATTGTTCTTCAAAGACGATGCGTTAGGCGACCCAATGGTGAATGAATCACAAGCGATTGCATTAGGTTGGGCGACTGCAGAACAACTCGCTCAAATGAAAGAATTGACTTACAAAGTAAACGAAGTACTTAAAGGTCTATTCGATGCAGGCAACATGCTGCTTGTTGACTTTAAACTTGAATTTGGTGTGTTCCACGACCGTATCGTACTGGGTGACGAATTCTCTCCAGACGGCTGCCGTCTATGGGACAAAGACACTAAGAAAAAACTCGACAAAGACCGTTTCCGTCAAGGTTTAGGCGGTGTAGTTGAAGCTTATGAAGAAGTTGCTGCACGTTTAGGTATCGACCTTTCTGATATCTAAATCGTCCATCGATTATAAAAACCGAGCTCTTTAGCTCGGTTTTTTAATGAAATATTACTCGATTAATCCATGATCGAAAAAACAAATGTTAACCATAAAAATCCTCTGTTTCACATTTACCCACGTTCACACTAAGATAGCTACATATCAGGCAGCACCAGGATCTATACTTCTCCAATGTGTATGCCGACCAGATTTTCCATCTACCCTCTAGGATGTATCTCCCCCAAAGACATCCTATTTTTTCAGCCCAGCTCGCCTTGAGTTGGGCTTTTTTTTGCATGAAATAGACATAAAAAAGGGCGCCGAAGCGCCTTAGCATTATGATCATTCAAATCATTGTTGCTGTTGTTGCATCCAACGTCGTTGCTGCAAACGCTCACCTTCAACTTCACGTTTATTACGTGCAGACTCATACAGCTTAGTGCCTTTCAGTTCAGGCGGCATATAATCCTGCATGACAAAATGCTCAGGATAATTATGTGGATATAAATAGTCCACGCCATAGCCTTGCTCTTTCATCAATTTGGTTGGTGCATTTCTCAAATGTAGTGGCACAGGTAGATTCGAGGTTTTTTCTGCCAAATCTAAGGCTTTGTTGATGGCCAAATAAGTACTGTTACTTTTAGCACTGGTTGCCAAATACACCGCACATTGCCCCAAAATGATTCGACATTCAGGCATACCAATTGCCTGCACAGATCGGAAACATTCTCCAGCCAACAGTAAAGCATTTGGATTTGAGTTGCCAATATCTTCTGATGCCGCAATCAACATACGACGGGCAATAAAAACAGGATCTTCACCACCTTTGAGCATTCGAGCCATCCAATACAAAGCGGCATCTGGATCACTGCCTCGAATCGACTTAATAAAAGCCGAAACTAGATCATAATGCTGTTCGCCCGATTTGTCATAGCGTGCAATATTTTGCTGCGCAACTTTGACTACTACCGCATTGTTAATGATATTCTCTAAGTCTGGCTCAAACGTACTGGCGATTAAATCTAAAAGATTTAATGCTTTACGAGCATCACCTGCGGCAAATTGAAATAAAGCTTCATATTCTTCGATTTGAATATAACGCTCTTTTAAAAACGAATCTTGCTGAATGGCTTGATCCAATAAGCGCTGAATTGCGTCATTATCCAGAGCATTTAAGGTATACACCTGACAACGCGACAATAAGGCATTATTAACTTCAAATGAAGGGTTTTCTGTTGTTGCACCAATCAGAGTAATTTTGCCCTTTTCAACCGCATTCAGTAATGCATCTTGTTGTGACTTATTAAAACGATGAATTTCATCAATAAACACCACAGGTGTCAATAAATCTCCACCATCGGCGATGATTTCACGTAACTCTTTCACTCCAGTATTGAGCGCAGATAAACTAATAAATGGTCGGTCAACGGCCTGCGCTAACAACAATGCAATTGTGGTTTTACCTACACCCGGAGGTCCCCAAAAAATAATCGATGGCAAATGCCCTTGGTCAATCATCTGGCGTAACGGTGCATCTTCACCCAGAAGGTGATCTTGTCCAATAATTTGAGATAAATCATGAGGACGCATGCGTTCAGGAAGAGGAATTTGGCTGTCTGACATCTTATTATTTCGTTTCCGGCAATTGGGGACGTTTTTTCTATTCTAACACTGCCTTGGCAGAATCTTTGCTTTATTCGGTATTCAATTTAGGAGGGTGGTTTAATGTCGTTATTTAAGTATCTTGCATGTAAAAAAGCTTAGGCGAATGTTAACTATAATGTAACAAGACTTCCTAGCCCTTATTGATCAAATTAAAGTATCATCGGCAAGATATCCCATTTTAGACTTGCCTGACCCAATTGGACAGATTGTATGAAGCAATCAACAAAGCAAAAGCGAATCGTTCAAGTTCAACAAGGCATTGATCTACCTATAAATTTATTTCAAAAAATGCCCCAAGCCAAGAGTATACAATTACAAGATAATCAATTCGCTGAATTACGAGAAAAACTGAATAGTCGTAATCAAATGTTAGATGCTAGTGTCGACTGTATAAAATTATTAAGTCTAGACGGTCATGTTCTGCATATGAACCGCGCGGGATGTTTAGCTCTGGGCGTACCTCTAACTGAAACTGAGTTTGGTATGTCTTGGCATAAATTACTGCCTGAAGAAGTCCGTGACGCGTGTTTGAATGCTTTTGCCGAAGCCAAAGAAGGTAAAATATCTCGCTTTGTCGGCATGAGCCAAGTAGCAGATGAACCCTTGGCTTATTGGGATAATATGCTCAGCCCAGTATTCAACGAATATGGCCAAGTCAAAGAAATCCTCTGTGTATCACGTGATATTACGATACAGCGACTGGCAGAAAATAAACTTCAACGCATCATTGAACGAGATGATTTAACAGGTTTATTAAACCGCCGTGCGTTTAGTCGAGTATTTAAAAGCCAATTAAAAGTGGCGCGAGAACATCAGCAACAACTGGGTTTGTTATTAATCGATCTAGATTATTTTAAGCATATTAACGACACCTTAGGTCATAGTGCAGGAGACCATTTACTGCATACCCTTGGGCAGCGTTTTCAGCAATGTTTTGATACAAATATTGTAGTTTCACGTTTAGGTGGCGATGAATTTGCCATTTCTATTCCAAATTTAAAATCGCAACAACAATTACAGAATTTTGCCAGCATCGCCTGTCAGCAAATGGACATGCCCATTTTCTATAATGGGCAAAGTATCAATATTGGTATGAGTATTGGCTGTGCGATCTACCCTCGCGATGCACAAAATACCTCCAATTTACTTAAATGTGCTGATATTGCGCTAAATGATTTAAAAAGCAGTGGTCGTGGTGGTGTACGTATGTTCAACCATACTATGTTAAAAACCCTTGAAAATACTACTCGCCAATTAACGCTTGCACGCAGCTTGATTAAGTCCAATCAAATTATTCCGTTTTATCAGCCCAAAGTTCGTCTTTCTGACAGTCAAGTTATCGGCTTTGAAGCGTTGTTACGTTGGTATGATAAAGACCAACAATTACAATTACCTTCTCAAATTTTTGCTGCATTTCAAGATTATGAATTGGCTTCACGCATTAGTGAAACAATGCAAATTAAAATCTTTCAAGATATTCAAAAATGGATTGAACTTGGACTGCAACCGCTACCGATTTCTATAAATGCTGCACCTGTAGAATTTTTACGTGATGATTATGCGGAAAAACTACTGAATCGCTTAAAGCAGTTTGGTATATCACCGGATATTATTGAGGTCGAAATTACCGAGCAAAGCCTGTCAGAACGTGGCTCAAATTATGTGATTCGCGCTCTCCATTTATTAAAAGAGCATGGCATACACATTTCTCTAGATGATTTTGGTACAGGTCATTCATCATTAACACGTTTGAGTAATTACCCTGTCGACTGTATTAAAATAGACCGTAATTTTGTGGAACGCATGCATACCGACTGTTCAGCACTTGCCATTGTCAAAGCGATTACCCAAATTGGTGCGAGTGTTTCCCTGAATATACTAGTCGAAGGTATAGAGAAACCGGAACAGGTCGATACATTAAAAGAATGTAATTGTCATACTGGACAAGGTTTTTACTTTTATCGCCCGCTCAGTTATGACCATGCGATGGAACTTTTGAGTCACTAAAACTTGTGGAGCAAGACACGATGACACTGAAGTATTTAGTCAGTGCCTGTCTGGCAGGCCAACCCGTTCGTTATGATGCAAAATCAAATACACAACAAGCGATTTGCCAACTGATGCAGACTCACCAAGTCATTACGGCCTGCCCAGAAATGATGGGCGGCCTGAGCTGTCCACGTTTTCCTGCAGAAATTCAAAATGGTCAAGCCACTGATGTGCTCAATGGTACAGCTCAAGTTAAAGATGTTTTGGGGACAGACGTTAGTGCTGAATTTATTGCAGGTGCTCAACGAATGTTAGAATTGGCCCAATTACACAAAGTTGATGTTGTTGTCTTGAAAGATCGCAGCCCGTCTTGCGGCAGCCATTATATTTATGACGGCAGCTTTACCCGTACGAAAATTGAAGGCTATGGAGTAACCACAGCACTCCTCAAACAGCACGGTTTTCAGGTTCTGTCAGAACAAGACTTTCTGGCTATGATACAAGATCAACTCTAGATCCAAGATAGAGCGTATCTGTGTCCTTTAGCGTACCCAACGTACAATATAATCTTCAATATCGTCAGGGTTGACGTCTTCTTCACTGATGCAACGCCCTGCGGCAGACTTTCGTGCCTTCAAAATACTGTCACGATTTCCCGTCACTAGATGATGCCAACGTGGTAAATCTTTACCTTCAGAAATTCTACGATAAGCACAGCTCGGTGGTAGCCAATGAAATTGGTGAATCTGATGTGGCGTCAGCTGTATACAGTCTGGAACATGTGATTGACGATTTGGATAATCGGAGCAAGATGCCTTTTCACAATCTAAAAGTTTGCATGCCACTTTGGTGTAGGCAACCTCATGAGTATCTTCATCTTCAAGCTTAATTAAACAGCAAAGTCCGCAACCATCACAGAGTGACTCCCACTCCAAATGGGTGAGTTCAGTCAAAGCATGCTTTTTCCAAAAATGTGGGCGTAGAGTATCGGTCATCTTCTCGCTCGCAACAAAGGTGGCAGGCATATTAACTGAACCTGCACATTAATTCTTTGTTTAAGTTACCGAATATTGAACATTAAATAAACAAAAGACTACATAGTAGGTTTTTTTAGCCTCTTATAATGGGCATACAGAATAAAAAATCACATGGAGATAAAACTATGTTCCGCTGGGCTATTATTTTCGCTGTAATTGCATTGATTGCGAGTTTGCTAGGTTTTGGTGGTGTGGCAGGCTTATCCAAAGACTTTGCTGTTATTCTTTTGGTTATTGCAGTTATCCTTGCAATTGTTGGTTTCCTCTCTCGAGGAAAAGTTTAGGCGACGGATTGTATGTCGTTTTAAACTACAAATTACCCCCCCCCTTAGACTCATGGATAAGAAACGTACGTTTTTATCATCTTGAGTGTCAATGAAAAAAATAAGAGCCTATGAGCTCTTATTTTTTTACATCCACGTAAACTTACTACGTTATATGGTTTTAGCTTTATGGTTTTAAATGACGTGGTCTAAAGCCTGTTGCAATTAAGGCGATACCATAAGCAGCAACACCAATCACACATAAGATGATCACTTCCGCGACACGCATCCACGCAGATACATCACCGTTGTACCATGTTAAGCCATACCACAGTGCAGCAATCATCACAGCATTGGCTATCGCAAACTGAATCACCAACTTTTTCCAATGTGCGCCAAAGCGAAAAATATTGCGCTTATGTAAATAAAAATACAGCATCCCTGCATTCACTAATGCGGAACCAGAGGATGCCAATGCCAAGGCCATATGCTCAGCATGCCAATCAATCAGTTTAAAGAACCCAATAAACACCACGTTAAGAATGGCATTGGCTGCGACCGCCATTAAACCTACACGTACTGGAGTTTTGGTATCTTGCTGCGCATAAAACCCTGGTGCAAACACTTTGATCAACATGAATGAAATCACACCAGCACTCATACATTGCAATGCCAATGCAGTCATCTGTGTATCTTCAAAGCTAAATTGACCACGTTCAAATAAGGCCTGAATAATAGGTGTCGAGAGCATGAAAAGCGCAATACTGGCAGGCACACCCACCAAGATAATGACCTTAGCTGCCCAATCAATCATACGACGGAATTTTTCTTGATCTTGTTCAGCATGACGCGCAGACAACGAAGGTAAAATTACAGTACCAATAGCTACCCCAATCAAACCTAAAGGTAGCTCGGTCATACGTTCAGCACTATATAGCCATGATACTGAACCGTCTTGCATAAAAGACGCCCAAATGGTGTTCAACAGTAGGTTGATCTGCGTCACTGAGACACCAAACAGTGCTGGCAGCATCAACTTCATGATGCGATCAACACCTTCGTGTTTGAAGTCAACTTTCGGTGGAATCAGTAATTTTTTACGCCACAGCTCTGGAATCTGAATCGCCAATTGCAAGAATCCTGCCGCGACAACAGACCAACCCAAAGCCATAATTGGCTCAGCCATATAAGGGGTTAACCACAGCGCACCGGCAATCATCGCGACATTGAGTAACACTGGAGCGAACGCAGGTGTACTGAATGAGCCATAACTATTCAAAATACTGCTGGCAAATGCCGTTAAGGACATAAACAGTAAGTAAGGAATCGTTAGGCGGAACATATCGGTAGCTAACGCAAATTTGTCTGCATCACCATGGAAACCCGGTGCATAGATATAAATAATCGCGGGTGCCGCCACCATTGCGATGAACGTCAAACTAGTCATCACCAGACCTAAACAGCCAAAAACACGGCTAATCAGAATCTGGACTTCGGCATGGGTTCTACTGGTTTTATATTCAGTCAATACAGGAATAAAGGCTTGTGAAAATGCCCCTTCTGCGAATAAACGCCTAAAAAAGTTAGGAATACGAAAGGCAACCACGAAGGTATCGAAGTCTTTACCTGCACCAAATACATTTAACAGGACAATATCCCGTACCAGTCCCAATACACGGGACAACATAGTCATTGCACTGACAATGACTGTCGAACGCCAAAGCGCCATCGGTATTTCTCACTTTTGAAAGTGCGCCTATTGTAATGAAACTCGTCAAGGAATTTCATTGGTTTATTAAACGCAGTATGTATTGTTTATTTGTTTTTAAAATGATGCAGCTGTTGACGAAAAGCGTTCCACTCAAAAAATGGACCCGGATCAGTTTTACGTCCCGGTGCAATATCTGAATGCCCTGCAATATGTTGTTGAATTTTTGGATAAACCTGCTGCAAACATGCCACCACTTGAGTCAATACCTCATATTGCACAGGTTCGAAAGGCAAGTCATCACTGCCCTCCAGCTCAATCCCAATCGAATAATCATTACATTCTTTTTGTGCTAAATAGGTAGAACGCCCTGCATGCCAAGCACGATCGTTAAAATTCACAAATTGCAGTACTTCACCTGTACGCAAGATCAATAAATGGGTAGAAACCTCCATACCTTCAATGGTTTGAAAATAAGGATGTTTCGACCAATCCAACTGATTTTGGAAAAATTGTTCGATATAACCACCGCCGAACTGAGAAGGTGGCAAACTAATATTATGAATGACGACAAGCTGAATTTCGGTATCTGCGGGACGCTGATTAAAGTTCGGTGATGGAACTTGACGCGCACCTAGCAATTGCCCATCCTGCACCTGAAATGTTGTTGCTTGTGACATAAAAAAATCCTGTGTCTAAGCCGGCCTGCAATGCTGCAGATCAAAACGCCGAGCCCTACTTGAAAGTTTTAATGCTAAAACTTTCACATTGAAATCTCAATTCAAGTCTGTGAAAGGAGTTAAAAATCACTCATTTTTAAGGAACAATGCTAATATAACGCGCACATTTTCCTGGGTTAAAAAGATACGGAACTTCTTATGAGCATATCGCAATCTTTGCTTGAACAATCAATCCAAATCAATATTCAACACGCACTACAAGAAGATATTGGCGAAGGCGATATTACAGCCCTGTTAACTCCAGAAGATGAACAAGCAACTGCAACGATTATCAGCCGTGAAGAGATGATCTTGGCGGGTCAGCCTTGGGTCAATGCACTCATTCAGGCTTATGATGCCGCTGTCCAAGTCACTTGGTTGAAAAATGACGGTGACCGTGTGGCCGCAGGCGAAGCCTTTTTAAAACTCGCAGGTTCTGCGCGTAGCTTACTTACGGTTGAGCGTCCAGCCTTAAATTTTGTACAAACCTTATCTGCAGTAGCGACCAAAACCGCTGCCTATGTCCAGCAGCTTGAAGGTTTGCATACTCGTCTACTCGATACCCGTAAAACCTTGCCAGGCCTACGTATTGCTCAGAAATATGCTGTCGCTGTTGGTGGAGGTCAAAACCATCGCTTAGGTTTATTTGATGCTTTTTTGATTAAAGAAAACCACATCATGGCTGCTGGTGGCATTAGCCAAGCTATTGCTAAAGCGCATACCATTGCTCCGGGTAAACCCGTTGAAGTGGAAGTCGAAACTTGGGACGAACTCAACCAAGCGTTGGAAGCAGGTGCGGATATTGTGATGTTGGATAACTTTAGTCAGCAACAAATGATTGATGCCGTCAAACATGTGAATGGTCGCTGCAAACTTGAAGCCTCAGGCAATATCACTATAGCAAATTTACGTGAAGTGGCAACAACGGGTGTCGACTATATTTCGATGGGTGTTTTAACCAAAGATGTGAAAGCAATTGACCTGTCTATGCGCTTTAATGCTTAAACGTTACCAAAATTAAATCCATTTAAAAAAGGGTGCTCATCAGCACCCTTTTTAAGATGATTCCTTTTAATCATCATCTTTGCCTTTTGAATTCTCTTCTCGCTCTTCATCCTGATCTTGATCAGCTTTAGCATCACGATCATCATCATTTTGCTCATTGTCATGATCACGATCTGATGACAAAACAAAGCGCTCTTTATCCTCATCTTTTGAATTGGAAACATCACAAGCACTCAGTCCTAAAAGTCCCAACAATGAAAAACCGATCAATAACGCTTTCATTATTTTCTCCTTGTTATTGTGTTCTTCACACTGTGCTGAAACTTTGCTGCCAACAATAGCGCTTTTCGGTTTTAATTTGTCAGTCGATATTACTCACCCAACTTAAAAACAAAAAAAAGCACCCGAAGGTGCTTTTATCAACTTAAGCTTGAGTAAATCTTACCAACCCAAAGCTTCTTGTTGTTTCTTAATCAACTCTTGAATACCTTTTTCAGCCAATTCAAGCATTTCATTACACTGTGCACGCGTAAATGGTTTGTCTTCAGCTGTGCCTTGAAGTTCAATGAACTCACCTGCTTGTGTCATGACCACATTTAAGTCAGTTTGGCAGTTTGAATCTTCTTCATAGCAAAGATCAAGTAATGCTTCATCTTGATACATACCTACAGAAACAGCTGCAACTAAGCCTTTAAGCGGATCTTGTTTGATTTTTTTATTTTCAAGCAAGACATTCATCGCATCGACCAAAGCAACAGCTGCACCTGTGATTGATGCTGTGCGTGTACCGCCATCTGCTTGAATCACATCACAGTCGATGCTAATTGTATTTTCACCCAATTTTTTCAAATCAACCATGGCACGTAAGCTACGACCGATCAAACGTTGGATTTCTTGTGTACGACCACTTTGTTTACCACGTGCTGCTTCACGGTCACTACGGGTATGTGTAGAACGTGGAAGCATGCCGTATTCCGCAGTTACCCAGCCTTGACCTTTCCCTTTAAGGAAACGTGGCACTGAGTTGTCGACACTTGCAGTACAAAGAACTTTTGTATGACCAAATTCAACCAATACAGAACCTTCCGCATAACGTGTGTAGTTACGGGTAATTTTTACTTCACGTAATTGATCTAATGCTCGTTGGTCGATACGCATGATGAGTCCTTAATCTGACAAAATTGATTGCGGTACATTATAACAGAAGGTACAGCCAGATTCGGGACGCATTCGTGCGCATTTACAAAATCCATTCATCCAAGTTTTGATAGGCCCATCGTACGACATCAGGAAATTTGTTAGACTGAAGCCACGCAAAATTCAGGACGAATTGCATGTCGATACGGGAAGAACGTAAGCAACAAAGTCGTAAAGCTATCCTTGATGCAGCGCTTGCATTGAGTACCACAGGCCGTTCTTTTAGCAGTCTGAGCTTACGCGAAATTTCCCGTCATGTCGGCTTGGTTCCTGCTGCGTTTTATCGCCATTTTCAAGACATGGACGAACTCGGTTTGGAACTAGTCGACCAAATGGCCCTGCACCTTCGGAATGTCCTCAATCAACTGAGTCAGCAATGCTTTCAAGCACCAGATGCACGCACACGACAAAGTCTGGATTATTTATTTCATGCCGTTGAGCAATTTCCTGAGGCATGGATGTTTCTTATTGCTGAACGTTGGGGTGGTTCAGCTTCCTTAAGACAAGCCATTACACGTGAATTTAATTTTCTCAGTACCGATTTGGCCCATGCACTGGCTCAAGTTGAAGCGACTCAACATATTCAATCCGAACAAGACCTCAAAGTATTGGGACAAATTTTGTTTGAATTGGCCTTAAGTTGGGCCATGCAGTGGATTGACTTACATCGACATATTGACCTTCCACAACGTACGGATGCGCTACAACAATTTCGCCGCCAAGCTCAGACTCAAGTTCAGCTCTTATTTCGTGGCATCTTACATTGGGATCGATCTTTGGCTCAAATCTCTGATCCACAAAATTTATCGCCATAAAAAAGCCGCATCGAGTGCGGCTTTTTTATGACATCTGTTATTTTGCTTTGCGTTCTTTATCAACAAGGAATTTCACGATTTCAACGGTACGTGCATCTTCACCTTGTACGATGTATTTACCATTGACGGTAATCGCAGGCACGCCACTCAATTGATATTGAGCCGCTAAGCTTTTCGCTTGAGCAATTTTTGATGACACAGCAAATGATTTAAATGTGCTGTTAAATTTCGCTTCAGGAACACCATAACGGGTGTAGAACTTCGCAAATGCGCCTTGTTCTAAGATATTTTTCTGACCCACATGAATGTCATGGAACAATTGTAAATGTGCTTTTTGACGAACACCCAATGCTTCCGATGCATAGTAAGCACGTGCGCCTTGTTCCCAAAGTGGGTTCATTGCTGCAGGTGTACGGACAAAACGTACATCTTTAGGCAATTGCTTTAACCACGTTTGCATATGCGGTTCTAATGTAAAACAATGTGGGCAGCCATACCAAAAGAACTCACGGACTTCGATTTTACCTGGACGTTCGACTTTAATCGGTTTTGGAATAACCGTGTAATCAGTCCCCGCGACAAATTGTGCTGCCATCGCACTGCCGGAAAAAGCCAAAATAGCTGTTGTAATCGTGCCTAAAAGGAATTTTTTCATTGAACTTATCGTCCTCAAAATCATTATGATTAGTTTATGGCAACACTATAAATCAAATCTGTCGATTTCGTTTTCATTCTGTGAACTTTTTTAAGGCTTTTATCGCTTTTTTTTCAGGACGCGCTACACTAACTCCCATAAACTTTTTTCTAAAATATAAAGACTTGATTGAGGTGCAACCGATGTCGCAATTGAATGTTGATCCACAAGAAATTGCCAAATTTGAAGCTTTCGCAGCCATATGGTGGGATCAGCATTCTGAGTTCCGCCCTTTGCACATGATTAATCCCCTGCGTTTGAACTGGATTGATGAGCATTCAAATGGTATCACTGGCAAGAAAGTATTAGATGTAGGGTGTGGCGGTGGTATTTTAGCTGAAAGCATGGCACGTCGTGGCGCGCAAGTATTGGGTATCGACATGGGCGAAGCGCCATTAAATGTTGCACGCCTACATGCCGAACAAGAAAATGTGCAAAATATTGAATATCGCCAAGTGCCTGTAGAGCAATTGGCAGAAGAACAAGCAGGTCAATATGACGTCGTTACCTGTATGGAAATGCTCGAACATGTACCTGATCCAGCATCAATTATTTTAGCGTGTCAAAAACTGGTAAAACCGGGTGGTCATGTATTTTTCTCGACCATTAACCGTAATCCTAAAGCGTATTTGTTTGCGATTATTGGTGCGGAATATGTTTTACGTATGTTGGCGAAAGGCACTCATGATTATTCCAAGTTTATTAAACCTTCAGAATTAGCTCATGATATTCGTCAAGCCGAGTTAAAACTCAAAGATATGACTGGTTTACATTATAACCCGATCACCAAACGCTATTGGCTCGCACCCAATGTGGATGTGAACTATATGGTTCATACGGTGAAAGAAGCCTAATGAAAGCTGTACTCTTTGATCTTGACGGTACACTGATTGATACCGCGGCTGATTTTATTCGTATTATTCAAGACATGTGCCGTGACAAAGGCATTGCGGTGGTCAGTGCAGAAGATATTCGTGTACAAGTATCTGAAGGCGCGCGTGCGATGGTCAAACTGGTCTATCCAGAGTTAGACGTTGAAGATCCTGTCTTTCTGGCACATCGTCAACGCTTTCTAGATCTGTATGGTGCTGATATTGCAGTTGATACCGATCTATTTGAAGGCATGTATCCACTACTCGCAGAGTTAGAACAACATCAAATTCCGTGGGGCATTATCACCAATAAGCCGCGTTCACTCAGTGAAGCGTTGCTCAAAGCGTTGAATTTGACTGAACGCTGCTCGGTATTGGTTTGCCCAGACGATGTCAGTAAAACCAAGCCAGACCCAGAGCCGATGTATTTAGCAGCCAAGCACATTCATCTAGATGCTCAAGACTGTATCTATGTCGGTGATCATCCACGTGATATCGATGCCGGTCGTAATGCGCAGATGTACACAATTCTTGCGGCTTATGGCTATTTACCTTTACAACACAAAGATGACTTAACAGCTTGGCATGCAGATTGTATAGTGAAGACTGTTGCTGAATTGCATGAAGTCATTCATGATTTGGTCATCAAACCGAAAATGCTAAACACAGCGACTTTATAACGATAGAACACAACACAATAAAACGAGGAGGTACGGATGAAATATTCAGAATATCAACCTCGCCCCGATCTGCTTAAAGATCGCATTATCCTGATTACAGGTGCGGGCGATGGTATTGGCCGTGCGGCTGCCCTCAGTTATGCCTTACATGGCGCAACCGTGGTCTTACATGGACGCACACTGAATAAACTAGAAGTGATTTACGATGAAATTGAAGGATTGGGTGCCCCCCAACCGGCTATTTTACCGCTACAACTGTCTAGTGCCTCTCCTCGTGATTATGAGCTATTGGTCGACACCTTAGAAAAGCAATTTGGTCGCCTAGACGGCATTTTGCATAATGCAGGGATTTTGGGTGAGCGAACTGAACTAGAACATTATCCTGTGGATGTTTGGGATGATGTCATGGCGGTGAACCTTCGTGCGCCCTTTGTACTGACTCAAGAGCTGATGCCCCTACTGCAAAAATCTGAGCATGCCTCAGTGGTCTTTGCCAGTTCAGGTGTGGGGCGTGAAGCCCGTGAACGTTGGGGCGCGTACTCGGTTTCAAAAATTGCCATTGAAGCCGTAAGCACTTTATTCGCAAAAGAAAATGTACATCCGAATATTCGCTTCAACTGCATTAACCCAGGGGCAACACGTACTGCCATGCGTGCAAAGGCGTATCCAGACGAAGATCCAAAAACTTTGCCTACGCCTGAAAGCATCATGCCTGCATATTTATATTTAATGGGTGACGACAGCTTGCATTTAACCGGTGCCAGCATAGATGCCCAAGATGAATAGGGTGAAAACCCAATTTAAAAAGGAAGCTCGCGCTTCCTTTTTTTATGTATTGAATGCCTACAAGACATCATTAACCGACTGATTTCGCGGTGTCCACGCGAAAGTCGACTTGAGTTTTTAGCAAATTTGCCGATACTTGAGGCATTCTTTAAAAACATTGGATTGATACATGTCTGACTTTAGCAATATTACAGTGACTCCAACTGAGGATGGCATGGTTAACCTACTGGTCGATGGTCAACCGATTTCAGCAAAATATGGCATGAAATTCGACCCGAGTATCGTGGACGATTTAAAAGGCTTAGATGTCGGTCAAAATGCAAAATTATTTGAACAATTTATTTTTTCGCATACTGACTTAAACTTTGAGCATGCCTATTTCTATGTCACTTGCATTCAAAAGCAAGAAGCAGGCTTTCAAGTGATCACTAACTTTGTTTATCGCATCATTGCGCAAGATCAAGCACCGTTTGAGCATGTGATTACCAAACAAGGTGCAGCAATGACACCTGAAGATATTAATGAATTTATTCAAGCTCATATTCAAAAATCATTAACGGATTATACCGACCTGAAATACGCATACTAATTACGTTCCAAGTGACACATTTAGAACTAAAAAGGGCCATTTGATGCCCTTTTTTTAAACTCTTAGATTAGCATTTGAAATTCAACAAGCTTTGATCAATAGACAGCTTCATTACCCAACTTGCCATTGATCGTATTTTTAAATTATTTTTATAATAATATTCTGTTTTTCAAATCAAGTATAAAAGCATAGACTGCTGAGCATGACATAGACCGACGGCAAGGAGACCCAAATGGCTGATCAAAAACGTAAAATTGAAACCATTCGTTCAATTGAAAACTTACAACTGACTGAAAATTTGATCTCTGCAATGGACGATGCCGAGCAAGCTGAATCTGTGGCTCAAGCGATTTATTCACTCCAATGCCTCAATGAGCAGTGGTACTAAAACCCGAATTTACCCACCGTTTTCAGTCCAGTATCTCTACCCTATTTGCCCATCAAGACTTGATGGGCATTTTTGATCTTGCTTAAAATAGACCTCAAATTTGATCAAAGCTGAATTGCAAGGATAAAAGCACGCTTTATCGGGCCATCGTTTTCAAGATGGAAAGATTGTTCTCGGCGCCAAATTTATCGCATAATATCCGCAATCTCTTCGTTTTATTTAAAGAAATATTCATCTTTCTTCACAGTTTCTCTGCATTTAATGCGTACAGTAGTGATATTGAAGATAAATTACTCATGAGGGTTGAACATGAAAAAGATTTTGCCAATTTTGGCTCTTTCTTTCAGTGCTTTAATAGCAAGCAGCATCACGTCTGCAGCGCCTCACTTCAAGAACGATGAACGTGGCTTTGATGGCCCACGCGGCAATGCATATGGTCAAATGAAAAAAGATCGTGATTTCCGTGGTTATCAGGACGATGACGATCTTGAAGATCGACGCCGTATGCGTGAACAACGTGGAGTCAAACGTTTGCAACAACATAAATGGCAAACGGGCTATGTGATGCCACAGCATTATCGTGGTAATGGTTATAAAGTCGATTATAAAGACCATAACTTACCTAAACCATCGCGTAATCAGCAATGGTATAAAATCAATAATGACTACATATTGGTCAACTCAGATAGTAACAGTATTCTGAAAATTTTAGGTATGTAAGCCATTTTGAATTAAATTTCGCCATATTTTTTAAAGCCCAGATTAACTCTGGGTTTTTTTATGAGGTTTTTCAACATTTAACCGAAAAGCCTGATGCTGCCTAGCTTTCAGGTCATTTGCACACCTTCAAATTTCCTCCATACATTTCACAATTCAACTATATTACCCCCACGCTTTCTCTGAACTTTCTCGCTAATTTTGAATCATCGAAAAACAGATTAGAAATGTATAGAGGTGTCCCATGAACAAAATCGTATCGACTTTAGTTCTTTCAGTATCGGCTTTAATGGCAACGACAGCAGCAATCGCTGCACCAGACCATCGTCAAGATGACCGCCGTTACCATCCGTCATACCAACATCAAGATAACCGTTGGAACAATGACCACCGTCCGAGCAATTGGAATAACAACAACCGTTATGACAATAATCGCTACGACCGTAATGACTTTCGTCGTGTAAACCCAAGCCGTGATTGGCGTGTCGGTCAAAGCTTTCCACGTTATTTCGACTCAAGCCGCTACAAAGTGAGTGATCGTGAAGCACGCCGCTTACCGAACACCGGTCGTTATCAACAATGGTACAAAATCAATGGTGATTACGTGCTAGTCAATGATCGTACCGATCGCATCATTCGAATTAAGAATGGCTAATCATTCAACGATCTCTTGAGTCCCTTTCCCAACACCTGAACACTGTTCAGGTGTTTTTTTATATTTGCTTTCCGCTGTCATCTGTTTTTGTTTAGAATCATCCATAACAGAGCGAATAAACAGGCATAGGCATGCAAACGAATATCACTGAACCATCTTCCAGCACAACCTTACAGTATGTGCATTGGTTCCGTCATTCTGCACCCTATATTAATGCGCATCGCAACAAAACCTTTGTCATCATGTTTGATGGTGAAGCGCTGCAACATGAAAATTTTCAACACATTATTCATGATATTGCCTTATTACACTCACTTGGTATTCATCTAATTTTGGTGCATGGTGCTCGTCCGCAAATCAATCATAATTTACAAAGCAGCGGCATCAAGACACCATTTCATCATCACCGTCGCATCACCACTCGCGAATCCTTACCTGCGGTGATGAATGCCGTCGGTTCCATTCGTCTGCAAATTGAAGCCCTCCTGTCTATGGGTTTAGCCAACTCACCGATGTACGGCGCGCGTATTGATGTGGTCTCAGGCAATTTGGTCACGGCAAAACCGTATGGCATTCGTGACGGTATCGATTTTCAACTGTCTGGTGAAGTTCGTTCCGTCGATATCGATGCGATTCAACGTCATTTAGAGAGCCAAAATATTGTGGTGCTTGGGCCAACAGGTTATTCCACGACAGGTGAAGTGTTTAATTTATTGGCTGAAGAAGTTGCGACCAAAACCGCGATCAGCTTAAAAGCGGATAAGTTGATTTTCTTGGGCAAACAACATGGTTTGCACAATGAACATGGGCAGCTACAACGCGAAATTACGCCTCATCAACTTGATCAGCATATTTTGCAATATCAAGATTCTAACCCCGACATAGCCCTGCATTTAAGCGTTGCCAAAGATGCTTCCCTTCAAGGCGTACACCGTGTTCATCTCATTTCCTATGCTTATGATGGCGCATTGATCGAAGAATTGTTCACGCGTGACGGTTCTGGCACCATGATCACTGATGCGCATTATGAAGAAGTGCGTACTGCCGATATTCAAGATGTTGGCGGCTTAATCAATCTCTTACGTCCTCTCGAACAAGAAGGTATCTTGGTTTATCGCTCACGCGAACGTCTGGAAAATGAAATTGGACAATTTGCAGTGATTGAACGTGACGGTACGATTTTGGCCTGCGCTGCGTTATACCCGATTCCTGTCACAGGGAATGAAAAACGCTCTGCTGAAATCGCGTGCGTAGCTGTGCATCCAGGGTATCGAAAATCAAATCGCGGTAGCCAAATTTTGCATTATTTAGAAGAAAAAGCGCGAGATTTAGGTATCGAACAATTGTTTATTTTGACCACACGAACAGCGCATTGGTTCCTTGAACAAGGTTTTGAACAAGTCAGTGTCGATGACTTACCGAATGCCCGTCAGGCCTTATATAACTATCAAAGAAACTCATTGGTTTGTAAAAAGTCACTTTAAAGTGGCTTTTTTTATGCGCTGAATAGCATTATTTTGCATAAGGTTATGCCGAATCCCTTGGCATAACCCTTCAATCACTTTGCAAGCCACAGAATAACTATATCTGCCATTTAAATAACCATAATAAATAAAATAATTTCAACAACTTAAAATAATACCTCTGCACATTATATGTTTTTCTAAAATCATAATTTTTCATAAGTTTTGCTGATTTTTATTTATCTTTTTTCCTGATTTTAAATTTAAGTTTTCTTATTTTTTTCGAAAAAGAAAACTCTTTAGCTTATGTGTTCATAAATCAACAGTTCTGCAACTTTAGGCCTTTATAGGAGCAACACATGCGTACTCACAAAGCAAAACTTTGGACAAAAACACTTGTACTGTCTACAGCGGTTGTGGGTGGCATGATGATGTCGGGCTGTGGCAAAAAAGAGGCTGAAGAAAATGTCACCTTAAATATCGGCTTCCAAAAATATGGCTTATTGCCAATTTTAAAAGAACGCGGAACCTTAGAAACAGCCTTAAAAAGCCAAGGTGTAAATATCAAATGGGTCGAATTTCCTGCTGGTCCACAGTTGCTTGAAGGCCTGAATGTAGGCAGCGTGTCATTTGGTGAAGTCGGTGAAGCACCACCTATCTTTGCACAAGCCGCTCAAACCGATTTGGTTTACATTGCCAACCAACCTGCTGTTCCAAAAGCTGAAGCGTTAATTGTGCAAAAAGATTCGGCTATTCACAGTATTCAGGATTTAAAAGGTAAACGTGTGGCCTTAAACAAAGGCTCAAACGTGCATTACCTGTTGCTCAAGTTGTTGGAAGCCAATCAGCTTAAATTTAGCGACATCAATGTCGTGTATTTACCGCCTGCCGATGCACGAGCTGCCTTTGAAAAAGGTGCAGTCGATGCATGGGTAATTTGGGACCCGTTCCTTTCTGCCGCTGAGCATCAACTTAATGCTCGCACCATTGCCAATGGCGAAAACTTGGTGAAGAACTACCAGTTCTATTTGGCCGATCGCAAATTTGCTCAGGAAAATCCAAAAGTCCTGCAAGCTGTGGTGAATGAGTTGAATTTGACCACGCAATGGGTCTCAAAAAATCAAGACGAAGCGGCCAAGTTACTCGAAGGCAAAACCGGCTTAGGTCTGGATGTACTTAAAACATCAATTTCTCGCTTAGGCAATCAAGTGACGCCGATTACTGCACAAGTGGCGCAAGAGCAGCAGCAAGTCGCTGATGCGTTTTATAACGAAAAATTAATTCCCAATAAATTAAATATTGAGTCGGCCATTATCAAATAAGCCGACCACAGCATAAGGGCGATGCCATGCGTATTCTAAGAACATTTTCCATACTGACTTTAACCACTTTTGGCCTTGGACTCAGTGCCTGCCAAAAACAAGAAACAGCACAGCAGGATCGTGAAAAACCAGCTGAAACAGCCGTAAAAACCTTGGTTATTGGTTTTCAAAAATCAGCCTTAAATTTGCTGGTTGCCCGTGAACAAAAGCTCTTTGAACAACAATTTCCCGGCGCTCACATTGAGTGGAAGGAATTCCCTGCTGGCCCACAAATGTTAGAAGCCCTTGCCGTCGGTGCAGTGGATTATGGCTATGTCGGCAACACCCCGCCTATTTTTGCCCAAGCTGCCAATAAAGACCTGAATTATATTGGCTATGAAGTGGTGCCTGAACAGTCGCTTGCTGTCGTGATTCCAGCGGATAGCTCAATCAAAACCATTCAAGAATTACGTGGCAAACGCGTTGCTGTACAAAAAGGCTCGAGTGCGCATGAGTTATTAGCCAAAACTTTAGAAAAAGCCGGTTTGACTTGGAATGACATTCAACCGATTTGGATTCCACCAGCAGATGCACGTGCCGCATTTGATAAAAAATCAATTGATGCATGGGCCATTTGGGACCCGTTTTTATCTGCAGCGGAGTTGGATGCTCAGGCTAAAGTGCTGATTCAATCTGGTGATTTTCCAAAGACCTATTCATTTTATGTGGCAAATCCAAAAGTCGTTCAAGCACACCCTGATGCCCCAGCTAAATTTTTAAAGGCCCTAGACGCTTCCGATCAGTGGATTGTGAAGAACCAAAATGTGGCTTTAGAGATTTATCAAAACAGCACTGGGCTGCAAAAGAATATTGCTGCGCAAGCCTTTTCTCGCCGATCTAAACCATCTCCTGTGCGCCCACTGACACCCGAGGTCATACAAGCACAGCAAAATATTGCGGACTTATTTGAACAAGTCCAACTGATTCCAAACAACATTCAAGTCCAAAAGCAAGTTTGGACACCTTCATCACATTGATACCCGAGCCATCAAAAATACAAGGAACTGAACATGAAAATTTTCTGGTTTATCCCTACCCACGGTGACAGTCGCTACTTAGGAACAAGTAAAGGTGCACGCCAAGTCGATCATGCCTACATGAAGCAAATTGCGGTAGCGGTGGATAATCTTGGCTATGAAGGCGTTCTGATTCCGACAGGTCGTTCATGTGAAGATCCATGGCTTACAGCTGCAAGCTTGATTGATGCCACTAAAAATCTAAAATTTCTAGTCGCGCTACGTCCAGGGGTGACAACGCCTGCACTGACTGCACGTATGGCTGCAACTTTTGACCGTTTATCTGGCGGTCGAATCTTACTCAACTTAGTCACAGGCGGCGATGAGCAAGAACTCAAGGGTGATGGTGTCTATGAAGATCATGCGACGCGTTACCAAACTGCAGCAGAATACACCACGATTTGGCGTGAAATTTTAACCCGTTCACATACTGGTGAAAGCTATACCTTCCATGGCGAACGTTTGAGTGTGGACGACGCAAAATTACTTTATCCACCGGTACAAAAACCGTATCCACCACTATGGTTTGGCGGTTCTTCAGAGGCAGCTGTTGAACTGGCGACTGATCAAGTTGACACCTATTTGACTTGGGGTGAGCCACCTGCTGCGGTGAAAGAAAAAATTGCAGTGGTGCGTGAAAAAGCCAAAGCCAAAGGACGTGAACTGAATTATGGCATTCGTTTACACGTCATTGTGCGTGAAACCAATGAAGAGGCATGGAAAGCAGCTGAAGAACTGATCCAATATGTCGACGATGCCACCATTGCCGCCGCGCAAGCCAAGTTCAAAACCATGGACTCTGTAGGGCAACGCCGTATGGCTGAACTACACAATGGCGACCGCAGTAAATTAGAAGTATCGCCAAACTTATGGGCGGGTGTCGGTCTGGTTCGTGGTGGTGCAGGTACAGCACTCGTTGGTGATCCTGAAACCGTCGCCGCACGTATCCAAGAATATGCCGATCTAGGTATTAGCACTTTTATTTTCTCTGGTTACCCACACCTTGAAGAGTCTATTCGTTTTGCAGAATTGGTGTTCCCACTACTGCCATTGGAAACACGTCAAAAATTGGTTCAACCTAACTTAACCGGCCCATTTGGTGAGATTGTCGCGAACAACTACACCCCAGATGAAAATAAAAAAGCTAAAAAGATTCAGGAGCCGGCCTAATGTCCAAAACTTTTTCTGTTGAAACCTTCAAAGCACCGAAGGTTTCACGTGGAACACAACTCGGGCAGCGTTTGCTGCCTTGGTTGTTTCCTATTGCATTAATTATCGTGTGGCAAATTGCCTCTGTTACAGGGCTGTTAGAAAGTCGTATTTTGCCTGCGCCAAGTGCGGTGGTGGTGGCCTTTTGGAACTTACTGATCAGTGGTGAACTGTGGAAGCATGTCCAAATCAGTGCGGGTCGTGCTTTGGTTGGGCTTTTAGTTGGGGGTGGATTAGGTCTTTTTTTAGGGCTGCTGAATGGTTCATCCAAAACAGCATCGACGCTACTTGATACCACGCTGCAAATGATCCGTAACATTCCTGCTCTTGCCCTGATTCCCTTGGTGATTTTATGGTTTGGGATCGATGAATCGGCCAAGCTTTTTTTAGTTGCTATTGGAGTATTCTTTCCCATTTATATCAACACCTATCATGGTATTCGCTCTGTAGATCCTCAACTGATTGAAATGGGCAAAAGCTACGGTTTGAGTGGCTGGCAACTGTATAAAGAAATCATTCTACCGGGGGCGATGCCGTCTATTTTAGTTGGTCTGCGTTTTTCACTCGGGCTCGTTTGGGTTTTGTTGATTGTGGCAGAAACCATTTCTGCACAAGCCGGCATCGGTTATATGACCATGAACGCACGCGAATTCCTGCAAACCGACATCGTCTTGGTCGGGATTTTATTGTATGCCCTACTCGGTAAATTGGCCGATGTACTGGCTGTTACCTTAGAAAAATATTTACTCCGTTGGCACTCGGGTTACCAAAAATAAGGAGCATATGATGACCGATTTAAGTATAAGCCGTCATGCAGACGACTCAACCCAACCTCAGCGTTCTTCTGTCGAGGATATCAACC
The DNA here is from genome assembly GCF_013420005.1 of Acinetobacter sp. YH12040. Classification (NCBI taxonomy): domain Bacteria; kingdom Pseudomonadati; phylum Pseudomonadota; class Gammaproteobacteria; order Moraxellales; family Moraxellaceae; genus Acinetobacter; species Acinetobacter sp. YH12040. Next base: position 21,528 of record NZ_VOZB01000004.1, on the reverse strand, counting down.
CCCATGCGGTGTTGGGCGCAGAGATCCTGATTGAACAACTACACAAATTTTATGGCGATGTTAAAGTCCTTGAAGACCTTGACCTGCATATTCAACCCGGTGAATTCTTGGCGATTGTCGGTCGTAGTGGCTGTGGTAAAAGTACCCTGCTTCGCCTCATCGCCGACTTAGAAAAACCGAGTTATGGAGAAATTAAATTTAAGTCTGCTCGTCATATTCGTGAAGGCATCACAAGTGATGATATTCGTGTGATGTTCCAAGACCCTCGCCTCCTGCCTTGGCGTAGCATTGAGAAAAATGTGCAACTCGGTTTAAGCAAAGACCAACATGCCAATGCCACAGCACTCCTCGATAAAGTTGGTTTAAAAGACAAAGCGGGGCTTTGGCCAACACAGCTGTCAGGAGGGCAACGTCAACGTACTGCACTGGCACGTGCCTTGTCACATAAACCACGCATTTTGCTGCTAGATGAACCACTGGGTGCGCTCGATGCCTTAACACGTTTAGATATGCAGAATTTGATTGAAAAACTCTGGACTGAACAAGGTTTTACCGCAATTTTGGTCACGCATGATGTAAGTGAAGCCGTGCAGTTGGCAGACCGTATAATCTTGCTCGATAAAGGCCATATTGCCAAAGAATTTAGTGTCGATTTGCCCCGCCCACGAAAAAAAGGCATTGAATTTACTGAACTTGAACAACAAGTCTTACAAGCGGTCTTGGCCACTTAAGCTGTACTTGTGCAGGAAATCATCACTTAAACCGTGTGACTTCCTGTACTATTCAAGAACAATATCGCAACAAAACCATGTTTAGCATTGAGGGGAGATTTATCGCCTGTTGACAAATACATCACAAAAATTACGACAAATCATAAAAAGCCATGACTAAAAATAATGATTTATTTAAATTTCACCCTAAAATGATTATTTGAAATATTATGGCATTCGTCGTATTTATTTGACCGTTGAACAGAATAAACTGCCAAAATTCATAAAATTAAAAACGATGATTGTGCACAAATCTGTTGATTTGCCGTACAATTCAATATTCCCTTTTCATTTTCTTAAAAGAGCTAATGGAACAAAAAAAGAGTACCCAGAAACGCCACCAGTTGCTTAATGCAGCACTGGATGTCTTTTCCCTGTATGGCTTCAATGGCGCCAGCTTGGATGAGATCGCACAGATTGCAGAAATGCATAAATCGAATATTTTCTATTACTATGAAAATAAAGAAGCGCTTTATGTTGAAGTTCTGACAACGGTTCTACAAAAGTGGCTTGCTCCGCTACAAATGTTGGAAGCAGACCTTGAGCCTGAAGAAGCGATCACCAATTATCTATTGCAGAAAATTGAAGTATCTCGTACCCAACCGAAAGCCTCACGTTTGTTCGCACTTGAAGTCATTCAGGGCGCACCACACATTCTTGAAATTTTAAAAGGTCCACTAAAAAAATTAGTGAAACGCAAAGCCAAAGTCATTAGCAACTGGCAAGAACAAGGCAAAATTTCAAAAGATATTGATCCAGAACTTTTAATTCTGAACATTTGGGCAATTACGCAAAACTATGCTGACTTTGCAACCCAAATGGAAATGGTCACTGGAAAAACCTTACGTAATCGCAGTATGCAACAACGGATTATTCAACATACCGTTCATATGATGCTTTACGGTGTAATTCCACGCCCAGAAAAGTAAATTGAATTGGGTCGAATTGGCATACGACCATAGCATTCTATGGTCGCCGACCGAAATTAGCTAAATGCCTTATTTTACTGTTTGATATAATTCCAATAATTTCTTTGCGCCGAATAATAAATTTTCTTCCCAATCCAAATGTGCTGTGTCATTCGCACCATCGGTAATATATTTTACCGACACAAAGCGAACACCCAGTTTTTTACATACTTTAGCGATTGCGTAGCCTTCCATATCGACAAGATTACACGGTACTTTCGGCAGCCCAGTTTCAAAGCTGTCGCCTGTACCACAAATTCCTTTAGGCAAATGGCTAAACATGCTCTCTGGCTGAATTTCAGCAGGATGATCGGTATCCATCGGGGTCACCCCGACATCAAAACCCAAAGGCGATACGTCCATATCCCGTTGTACAAATTGAGCCACTTCAACCAACGCATGTGCATCAAAATGTGAACTTCCCGCAGTGCCCAAATTCAGCAAAGTATGACATCCGGTTTTTTGAATCACATCAAAGGCTTTAAATGCGGCATTGACTTTACCAATACCACTGTAATGCACTTCAATGCCTGCAGCTTCAAATAAGCCTTTAGATTCACTCGGCAGTGCCATAATTAAAGCGATTTGCTGACGCATAGCGGTCTCCTCAAATTGATGCCTTCATATAGCATACATTTGCACGTGCGCAGAAAAATCATCTTCAAAAATCACATTGCTCAGAAAAATAAATTCCTCAAGCAGATTCAACTGCTATCAAATTTGAAATTGCATAGGCCGCTTGCCAATAAAAGATGGTGCCAATTGTTGGTCATGACGTAAGGCATCTAAAATCTTCTCTAATGCAATATGTGCCATATCCCCTCTCACACTATGCGAATGGGTCATCGGCATATGCTCGATGCCAGCTCTTCGCGCTGACAAAATTTTAATGTCTTGTTTGTTGACCACCCAAGTATAGGCATTCACAGCCGGCATCAATGCCTTAGACAACAATTTTGGAATGGGAAATTTATAACTGACACAGGTATAAACCCGTGACTCATACGGCCCCACAGGGCTAATCAGACTATTAAACACCATGCCCGACGGCTCTCCCCAATGGTACTCCACCAAGGTAATATTCGGTGCGATAAAACTGTCGCGGTGGACTTGTTCAGCACCATGCGGATTGGTTAGCCATGGCATCATGCCAACATCTGCATCATGGTCATGATAGTCAACCACTACTTTGCGCGGCCCAACATCTATGGTGGCATCTACGGCTTTTCCGGACTCTGAACGAAACCAGCCTTCATGGACAAATATAGTATGGGTCACATCAATAATATTTTGTGCAACAGCGCCCATCTCGCCATCATAACTGCCAACCATGTAGTAGCTGACCCAACCGGCTTGATCATAAAATGGTAATTTAAATATTTCTGGGCGTTCTTGTTTTGGCTTTTCACCGAGATAAATCCATACCACCCCATCTTGCTCACACACATCAAAACTACGCTGTTTAAAGGGATGCGGTTTTTCTGGAAAAAATTGTCCATTGACACTGGGAATATGCGCCACATGGCCATCACCCTGATACGACCAACCATGATATGGACATGTCACACAGCCATCAGTCATTTTACCCTGAGACAAAGGCACACCACGATGCACACATTGATCGAGCAATGCAGCGGCTGTTCCATCTTTTTGTCGGAACAGAACAATTTTTTTACCATACAGGGTGGCTGAAAAAGGTTGATCTTTTTTGAGTTCTTTAGAGGTACAAGCGACGTACCACTCTTCTAATAATCCTTTGGCATCATCCCAAAAACTGGTTTGATTACACATAATTCGATCCTTATTTTTATCTTTTTTGTTTTAATCCATAATCCTTACTCTAGCACCTACACTTCAAGCAAGTTTATATCTCGAAGCCAATTGATCTCTCGAAAATACGCGCAAATTTTATACATGAATGTTTTACTTGGATAGCAAAATAACGTAACTGCATCACACGCTTGCAGAAGCTCTATATTTGTTTGCTGAAATCCGTCAAAGCTAACGCGCAATAGTTTTCTTCAACGGATTTACATTAACCCGACATCATTTAAGATGCACGCTGAGCATCACAATACGCTTTTAAACACGGAGAAAAAAATAAGCTGCCGCGATAAAACCCTTGTATGGTTTTCAGCATCACCAATAACCAAAGCGTACAGAGCAAAACCGCAAAAAAAGTGCCACACTGTTGGATAGCGTGTAACTGCGTTTGTTCCGCCAAATGGATGACCGCCAAACTAAAAACCCCGAATGGAAATGTCATCGCCCACCACCCGAGATTAAAGGGTAAATCTCGCAAATGTTTTAGCGTGATGAGTATAGCGATTCCAAACCACCATACACCAAATCCGAGTAGAACAAGGGCTGCGAACACACCGCCTTGAAGTAATACCTGTCCTAAATCTGCCAAGTCTACCGCTGTCAAAATACGCGGGGCTTGCTCTCCCAAAAGTAACAGCGCTAAAGCCCCTGTCCCAATCGGTCCTAAGGCCAACCAACTGCTGATTGCCATCTCCTTGCTTGGTAATTGATGTAAAGCCAGACGCAGCAACAAAATGCTTAAGATGGCAAATGCTGGAAATACTGAGATCCCCCAAAGCAAATAACTCCCCAGCAAAATATGGACAGCATGGGCCTGTGCAGGTAAATGCGCCAACAATAAACCGCCTGAACTGGCAGCCACCTCGCAAGCCACTATCGGCAATAACCATACTGCGGTCATGCCTTGCAGCGCATGTTGCTGACGACTAAACATCAGAAATGGGACACACCATGCAATCGCAATTGCCATCAACACATCGACATACCATAAATATTCAGCCCAAGTGATGATGCTTACGCCGAAAAACTCAGTGTAAAGCGTGGTGCCAAATTTCAATGCACCATTGATCAGGGTTGCCAGTGCCATGGGGATTGCCCCCAGAAATAAACTCATCACCGGATGCTGGAAAATCTGCTTGGCTTCTTGTGGGTATAAGATCCATCGGCTGAGATACATGCCACTAAACAATATGAATAACACGATGCTGATCTGCCACAGCGCTGCTCCAAAGGACCACATCCACTGCTGCCCCAACGCTATAGATGGTAAAATGAGGGCCACCACACCTGTGCCCATCACCACCGTAAACCAGTTTGGGGTGAAATGACGAATCAAGTCTTGTTTATGCTGGAGTTGATAAAATGGCATTTTCATCGCATGATGCTCATCAAAATGGAATGTCTATAGTTTAAGCACACCATTAAATAAGAAAAATTGATTAATATTTATTTTTATAATTTATTTTACTGATAATAAATTCATCTCTGCATAAAAAAACTTGAGTAAAAACACAACAACAAGACGAACGCAGAAGATTATGGCAATATATAGCCCTCAAACATTTTCAACAATTGATTCGCCCATGAAGCTGCTCCGTCTGAATGCTTTAGCGCCCCACTTAGAACTCCCCAAAACTGCCGTGACCATTGGCAATTTTGATGGCGTACATTTGGGTCATCAAGCGATGGTCAGCCAGCTCAAAGACATAGCACAGCAACAAAACTTAAAAACAGCTGTGATGATTTTTGAGCCACAACCGCTTGAATTCTTTAAAGCTTATGATGCACCGCCTCGAATCAGTTCACTACGTGAAAAAGTCGAATATTTAACTGGACTGGGCGTCGACTATATTGTGGTGGCGAAATTTGACAATGCCTTTCGTAATCTCAGCGCCGAAGAATTTGCCGATATTTTAAAAAATAAACTCAATACACAAAGTTTAGTTTTGGGCGAAGATCATCACTTTGGCAAAAACCGTCAAGGCAATAGCGAATTTTTACGCCAATACGGCTTCCAAGTCACAGCCCTGCAAAATGTCGAAGTCGATGGCGAACGTGTCAGTTCAACACTGGTTCGTCAGACATTACAAGCAGGCGACCTTGCCCATGCCGCAAAACTTTTAGGTCGTCCATATAGCATCACAGGTCGTGTGCAGTATGGCGATCAAATCGGTCGCACGATTAATTTTCCTACCATTAATGTGCGTTTAAACCGTCATAAACCTTGTTTAAATGGCATTTATGCAGTCGATGTCATTTGTGAAACTGAATCTTTAACAGATAAAGTAAAAAGCGAAAATGCTGACAAATTAGGGGTTGCAGGTTATGCACCCTCTGCCCTGTTTGGTGCAGGGCATGTTGGTACGCGTCCCGCGATTAAACAGGAACATCCTGAATGGCGATTAGAAGTACATTTTCCTGATGTTTCTGCTAATCTGTATGGCCTGTTAATGCGGGTGACGTTCTTGAACTTTTTACATGGCGAAAAGGACTACCCTTCGCTTGAAGCATTGAAAGCAGGAATTGATGATGACGTCGAAAAGCTCCTTGAGTTTCGAGGTCAGCACCCTCATTTCCCCTTTTAAACCCCGATTATTTATTGTAAAACGCGTCAGTCAACGGGCTGATAAATTTGGAAGACAACTTGCATGAGCGATAAGCAAACTCCTGAAAATGCAGTGGATTATAAAGCCACGCTAAACCTCCCAGGTACTGAATTTGCGATGAAAGCAAATCTCGCAGTACGTGAAGCGAAATGGTTAGAAGAGTGGTATGCCGACAACATTTATCAGCAGATTCGTGCATCGCGTATTGGCAAGAAAAAATATGTGCTTCATGATGGCCCTCCATACGCAAATGGCCAAATTCACTTAGGCCATGCGGTGAATAAAGTCCTCAAAGACATCATCATCAAAAGCCGTGTAATGGACGGTTTTGACGCACCGTATGTACCAGGCTGGGACTGTCATGGTCTTCCAATCGAACTGAAAGTTGAAGAAAAAGTCGGTAAAGTCGGCGTAAAAGTAGATGCCTCAACTTTCCGTAAAGCCTGCCGTGAATATGCTTACACCCAAGTCGAATTACAGAAAAAAGACTTCGTGCGTATGGGCGTATTTGGTGATTGGGACAATCCTTACCTCACCATGAACTTCAAACAAGAAGCCGACATCGTTCGTTCGCTCGGTGAAATTGCTAAAGCAGGCCATATTGAGCCGGGTCTTAAACCTGTAAACTGGTGTTTGGACTGTGGTTCTGCCTTAGCTGAAGCTGAAGTAGAATACGAAGACAAAAAATCAGATGCGATTGACGTTGGTTTTAACGTTGTTGATTTAGCTGATTTATCTGCACGCCTAGGTGTTACAGTTAGCGATTCTACAGATATCGTAATCTGGACAACCACGCCTTGGACTATGCCTGCCAACCAAGCGGTTGCTCTACATGCTGAGCTTGAATACCAATTGGTGAAAGCAACTGGCGAAGACAAAGCAGCGCAAAACTTCATCCTTGCAAAATCATTAGTTGAATCTGCAACGCAGCGTTATGGCTTTAACGCAGTTGAAGTGATTGCTGAGTTTGCTGGTGCAAAACTTGAAAACCTAGTACTACAACATCCGTTAATTGCTGAACGCCAAGTACCAGTAATCTTAGGTGAGCATGTCACAGACGGCAGTGGTACAGGTGCTGTACATACCGCGCCAGGCCATGGTGTGGACGACTATAAAGTTGGCTTACAGTACAACCTAAAAGTCGACAATCCAGTTGGCGGCAACGGTGTGTATTTACCAACTGCGCCAATTTTTGCAGGCGAACACATCTACAAAGCTAATCCAAAAATCATTGCTGCTTTAACCGAAGCAGGCAAACTTTGGGCACATGTGGTGATCAAACATAGCTATCCACATTGCTGGCGCCATAAAACACCGATTATCTTCCGTGCAACACCGCAATGGTTCATCAGCATGGATGCAAAAGGTTTACGCCAAGGTGCATTGAACGCGATTGAAAATGACATCAGCTTCGTACCGGATTGGGGTAAAAACCGTATCCAATCGATGATTGAAGGTCGTCCAGACTGGTGTATCTCACGTCAACGTACATGGGGCGTGCCAATTCCATTCTTCGTGCATAAAGACACCAACGAACTTCACCCGCGTACGCCTGAGCTGATCGAAGAAGTGGCGAAGCTGATTGAACAAGAAGGTATTGACGGCTGGTATAACCGTGATGCGTCTGAGTTTATCGGTGCAGATGCAGAGCAATACAATGCAGTTCGTGACACTCTAGACGTTTGGTTTGACTCTGGAACAACACACTTTGCAGTACTCCGTGAACGTGAAGAATTGCAAGACCCTGCTGACTTGTACCTTGAAGGTTCTGACCAACATCGTGGCTGGTTCCAGTCTTCATTGTTGACGTCTATGGCGATTAATAACCGCGCACCTTACAAAGGCTTATTGACTCACGGCTTCGTTGTTGACGAAAAAGGCCGCAAAATGTCGAAGTCGATCGGTAACGTGATCACTCCACAAGACATCATCAAAGACATGGGTGCAGATGGTCTACGTTTCTGGATCGCCTCTGCAGACTACCGTTATGAAATGACTGCGGGTAAAGAAATCTTCAGCCGTGCATCAGATGGTTACCGCCGTATCCGTAACACATTGCGTTTCTTGTTGGCTAACTTGAATGGCTTCAAACCATCGACGGATGCGTTGCCTGTTGATCAATTGATCGCACTGGATCAATACATCTTGCAACGTGCTGCGGAAGTACAGAAAACCATTCAGCAAGCCTATGAAGATATGAACTTCCATATCGTGACCAGCGCATTGACCAACTTCTGTATTAATGACTTGGGTGGTTTCTATTTAGACATCATCAAAGACCGTCAGTACACCACTAAGGCAGACTCAGCTGCGCGTCATTCTGCGCAAACTGCGTTGTATCACTTGGTTCAAGCATTTGTTCGTTGGATGTCTCCAATCTTGAGTTTCACCGCACAAGAAGCTTGGCCGCTAATTCCAGAGCAATCTGAGAAATATGTATTTACTGCGGAGTGGTATGACATTCCTGTAGCCTCTACAGCAAATTTAGTGACTGAAGCTGAATGGCAAACCTTGATCACCGTTAAATCTGCAGTGAACAAGTTTATTGAAGCTGCACGTACTGCAAAAACTGTGGGTTCAAACTTGTCTGCCAAAGTTGAACTTTGGGCCAATGCTGAGCTGAAAGCTGTTTTAGACAAATTCGGTGAAGAACTGCGTTTTGTCCTCATCACTTCTCAAGTGATTGTCAATGAGTTTGATGCAACGCAAGGTGAAGCCTCTGACCTTGATGGTTTAAATGTCAAAGTCTCTGCTGCTGATGGTGAAAAATGTGCACGCTGCTGGCATGTATTGCCAGATGTGAATACACATCACGAACATCCAGGTCTTTGTTCTCGTTGTATTATTAACCTTCCTACAGGTCAAGGCGAAGAGAGAAAATATGCCTAATCCACAAGAAAAAAAGGGCTTCTTTCAATTCTACCCACACAATTTAGTGTGGGTGGGCTTATCCATTGTTGCCATTATTTTGGATCAATGGACCAAATGGATTGCAAGTACACATCTGAACTACGCAGATCCTGTACCTGTCATGCCCTTTTTAAATTGGACATTACTACATAACTATGGCGCTGCCTTTAGTTTCTTGTCCGATGCCGGTGGATGGCAACGTTATTTCTTTACTTCACTCGCAGGACTTGTGTCTGTCATTTTTGTATTTTGGCTCATGCGTATGCCAAAAAACGTGAAAGTCCTTCCAATTGCCATTGCCCTGATTTTAGGCGGCGCAATCGGCAACTTAATTGACCGCGTATCTTTAGGCTATGTGGTGGATTTCATTCACGTGTATTACAACAACAGCCACTTTCCTGCATTTAATATTGCAGACAGTGCCATTACTTTAGGCACGATTCTGCTTCTTATCGATACGTTTTTCTTAGAAAAACACCGAATTCAACGTGCGGAAGCGCAAAATGACTGATTTTATCAATCCTAACGAGGAAACTCGTATTGAAGAAGGCTCTAAAGTAGACCTTCACTTTTCTGTTGCTATTGAAAATGGCGTAGAAATTGACAATACCCGTAGCCGTGCTGAACCTGTCAGCCTTGTCATGGGTGATGGCAGCTTATTACCGGGTTTTGAGAAAGCTTTATTCGGTTTACGTGCAGGTGACCGCCGTACTGTGAGCCTTCCTCCTGAAGATGCTTTTGGTCCATGGAACCCAGAAAACGTACAAAAGTTTGATACTGTCAAATTTGAGCAACGTCCTGTTGAAGGCCATATGATTGAGTTTGAAGATAAAGCCAAACAAAGTCTGTATGGAGTAATCAAAACCGTCGGTGAAGACATTACCGAAGTGGATTTCAACCACCCTCTAGCTGGTAAAAATATCACCTTTGAAGTTGAAATTTTCAAAGTGACCCCTGCCGGTCAACAAGGCGTGAAACTGATCTAAGTTTCAGCAAATAAAAAGCTCCTTCGGGAGCTTTTTTTATCACTATTTTTATAACTATCAATCGACTCGATACATTTTCTGTATATGCAACGGACCGTTTTCATATTAATTTAATGCAAGACTTTAAAACAAGACAGGAAATACGATGAAACTTCATATTATTGTCGGCAGTGTCCGCGAAGGCCGTACGGCAATTAAGATTGCCAACTGGCTACTTTCAGAAATCGAAAGCTATGACTACAGTACCGTAGAAACTGAAATTGTCGATTTAAAAGAATGGGATCTGCCTATTTTTGCAGGCGCACATCCACCATTAACCGGGATTTATGACCAACCCAAACAACAAGCATGGGCAGATAAAATCGCACAAGGTGACGCATTTATTTTCATTAGCCCTGAATATAACCACGGCTACAGCCCTGCGCTCAAAAATGCATTGGATTACCTCGGTAAAGAATGGGCCGGAAAACCTGCGGCATACGTTAGCTATGGTGGCACCAATGGTTCACGTTCGATTGATCAAATTCGCCAAGTGGCAACCCAATTGGGCTTAATTGACAGTAATGCTGTGGTTGAAATTCGTGACATTTTCACGCGCAATCAAACAGATAAATTTGAACCGAATGAATTTGACAACAAAGCGGTTAAAGGGATTTTCAAAAAATTACTGCAATATGTGAGTGCTTAATTCTTGCCGTTCGCGTGATAGATGCCACCTTTTATAGGTTCAGGCTTAGATTATTTTCAGCAGATGGCAGCTATACGCCATGCATCATCCACGATAAAGTTAAAGCATACAGAGACAGGACGTCACTGAACATAAAACAACAATGATAAGACCAAGCAGGAAGCTTACGGTAAGACAGGAGTTATACCGCTAGAATGAATCTGAAAAAGCCCCAACAGGACGTTGGGGCTTTTTCATTTCGTTCTGTATGCTTAATCATAATGAAGCCCACCTAGGTAGGCTCCTTCTAATCATTGCGATATAGAATATTATCTTGCTTTCGACACATCCACAATTAATCGTGTTGCCAAATACAAACGCGGAATAATACTGTCTTTTAAAATATATTCTGCATTGCTTGAGTGAGCCCCATCTCCTGATAATCCCATTCCCTCAATTACAGCAGCTTTCGACTTTACTCCAGCAAAAGCAGCATCAGTACCGCCTCCTGTTGGAGTCAAAGAAACAGTCAATGGAATGTTTAACTCATTTTTATAGATGTCTTGCGCTTTTTCAGCCAACTTTTTAGAGGGATCATTTACAGCCAACGGTGGACGGCGGACTTCAAATTTCACACTGACTTGGCTATCTGATAACTTTTTATTTTTGATTTTCTCATTTAACGTTTTTTCAACGGCCTCAAAGTCTTGGACACGTAGTGCTCTGACATCCGCCTGTGCAGCAGCATGTTCTGGAATGACATTGCGTGTTTTACCCGCTTCCGCCACAGTCCAATTCAGCTTTAACCCAGTGTTAGGATCAGATAGATTTTGCATTTGTGCGATTTGGTGAGAGAGCTCAGTGAGTGCATTCACCCCTGCCTCAGGTTTCACACCGGCATGTGAAGATTTTCCTTTAATTTCTAAATAGGCTGCGCCAATGCCACTGGTTGCCAGACGTAAGTTACCATCTTTACCGCCCCCTTCAAAAGACAACACCACATCCTGATCTTGTGCTGTTTCTGTAATCAACTTACGTGAGGCAGGTGAGCTGATTTCCTCATCTGAATTCATCAAAACAGTGATCGTGCCATAGTCTTTATAATTCAATTTTTTAAGGGTATTCAAAACATGCAAAATTGCAGCTACCCCTTGTTTATCATCAATGATACCTAAGCCATAGACCTGATTACCGTCAATTTTAAACGGTTGGTTTTTAAGCATTCCCCGTTCATAAACCGTATCCATATGCGCGATCATCATGATTTTACTTTTACCTTGACCTTTCAATACCCCTTTAACTATTGGTCCCATTTTCTCAGGTGTATCGTCCATGCGATAAATATCTGTACTTTCGATCACACTCACTTCAGCACCGACATTCTTCAACTGATCTGCCACCACTTTGGCCATTTGATTCAGGCCTTCAAGATCCTTACTGCCGGATTCAATATTGACCAAGGTTTTCAAGGTCTCTAAATAACTTTGCTTTTGACTTTCCGCAATTTGCATAATCTCTTGTGGAGATGCTGCCCAACTTGCTGAAGCACTAAGCGCAATGACGCAGCCTAATGCAAGCTGAAGTTTTGATGTCGTCCGTTGTTGTGTAAGTGTTCTTAGCATCGATCTTATTCCCTGTATATTTTTCATTATGAATTTTTAATGTCTGATAAATTAATTCACCATTCAACCAATTAATCGCAAAAATATGTAACACCGCTGATAAAGCTTTTTGTCACTTCAAAACTAGCTTCCTGCTGTTTTAAAAGCGGTTTAGATCAATTTGGATGCATAGATCTAGTGGTCTAGAGCCTAGATGCTGTGCAATACATTGACGCGACGGACAGAATGATAATTTAGGTGTTGTACGTTTTGGCTTACATCAGATGCGGATAATAGACACTATTCACGTTATTGGATTACTTTTATATTAAGGTCATACAGCGACAGGATGTCACTGAACATAAAACAACAATGATAAGACAATGAGCAGGAAGCTTAACGGTAGGACAGGAGTTATACCGCTAGAATGAATCCGAAAAAGCCCCGACAGGATGTCGGGGCTTTTTTCGTTTAGGCGATGTGAAAGCAACATTCCATGTATTTGCACAGACTAAACATCCACCTGAAAACCTAAATCGACATCACAGGCGGCTTGACCACCTCGTATCCCCCAATTTTCTAGCGGGCTTTCACGTAAGGTAATGATGATATGGTCGGCTGGAATGCCAAATTCCACCAAATTATGCACCAACATTTGATATAACTTACGCTTGGTTGCTACGGTTCGTCCCGCAAAACAATCAATGGTGATATGTGTAAAACGCTCAGGCTGCGTCAAATGATCAAACACCTGAAACCGATGTGGCGCATGCACTTGCAAACGTATATTGCGGTCATATCGAGGCAATTGAAAACTCTGTTGTATGGCGTCAAAGACAGCATTTATCAGCTGTTGCTCTTGTTCTATGCTGTATTGCATCCGTATATCGATTTGTGTTGCAGGCATGCGCGAAACTCATTGTTGTTATATTCATCACTACACTAGCAGGATTTAGCGATGTTCTGCTGTAGGCATTTACCTACAGCGCTTGCAGTATTTACGGCTATGGCTTTAACAGCAACGCGCCTATAGTAAGAACATACAGAGACAGGATGTCTTGCAATAAAAATAAATAATGCACATGCAGCAGGAACGCTGATCGGTATGACAGGAGTCATATCTTTAGAATGAATCTAAAAAGCCCTCGATAGGATGTCGAGGGCTTTTTTCATGTCGTCATTCATTCAGCGATCACACTCTATTCGTCGAAAAATCGCAATTTATCAACAATACTTACATCGCAACAGTAAAACTGTACTTATAATCGGCAGAGAATTTAGACAGAATAACGGCTGCGAGTTCAGCAGCTCGAACTGTCAGCGCTTAGGGATTAGGCGACAACAATAAAAATTGAATTAAAAAATTAGAGAATGACCTATGCAATTGCAACAGCAACAACTGAATAGTTTTACCCGCATTTTTCATGCCGCTCCAGAACACAATAGCCCGCAAGATCTTGCACAATATATTGGCGCGCATCGACAAGAGCTTTTACAACAAATCCATGAAAATGGCATCTTACTGTTTCGTGGTTTTAACATCGAACAACCCGAACAATTTAACCAACTGATTGAACAATATTTTCAGTTTACCCCATGGAATGCATTTAACCCCAATATGCCCAGCTGGGTTGCATCATGGATGCGAAAATACAGCGAGAAATTGCTCGGCGCAGGTGACTACCGTCGTTATATCGACCGCAACACAGTGCAATTGGGTCCAGTCGAAAACTCGGTACAAGGCCCGCATGTTGAAGGTGGCGTGCGCTCAGAACGCTCGCGTTATATCGCCTTATTCTGTCAGGAACCTTCGACGTATTTGGCAGAAACTGGGTTCAATAACTTAGAGCAAATTTGGGAGAATTTTCCGAAACATTTACAGGAAAAATATCTCGGCGCATGGAACCATTTTTCTTATGTTTCGGCACGTGAGGTGGGACTATTTGACCGATTATTGCTGAAAAAGAGCCCGTTTAGTTTAGAGATTCGACAAGATAAAAAAGCCAAACTGACCTTGCAGCGTTCGCCACTGGTGATTCATCACCCCGATACGAAAAAGCATGTGATTCAGCCGTGGGCTTTTGCCAATAATACCAATTCATTTGCCCATCAGGCGGCCAAAAATTGCTTTGAAAATCGCGGGGAGATTGAAATCGATTCAACGGCTGACGGCATGCAACTAACATGGGAAATTTACACGCCAGAAGGTCAACAAATTGAATGGAACGATGCCGAAAAGCAGCAATTTTTTGATGCGATGTATAAAGATGCCCTGCTTTTACAGTGGCATAAAGGTGATGTTGCGATCGTCGATAATATTAAAATTGCGCATTGGCGGATGAATGGAGAACAGGGAAATCGTAAATTGATTCAAATTCAAGCCAATGCATTTAATGCCGATGAGCACTATGCGGCTTAGCTGACGTATTTAAAATTCGTGTAGGCCTATATGTGAGAAGCCCCGTAGGGGCTTTTTTTTATTTTTTGAATTTTTTGTTTATTTTTTAGCCACTATTTCGGCTCAATTTTGAATAACCATGCCTTTTCTCCATCTTCAATGCCCCAAATACTGCCGTCTTTGGCTTCAATTAGTCCTCGAATACGCTGTGGCATGGCAATTCGTTGTATTTCTTGGACAGGTTTAAGCTCTGTATCAACAATCACAATCGCTTCTGAAGATAAGCCACCAATCAACGCTTTATTTTTCCACAACGGGAACTTTTGCCCTTGGTAAAACATCAAACTTGACGGTGAAATCACCGGTGTCCAACTGATAGCAGGCGCTTCAAATTCAGGCCGAGTATGATGATCAGGAATCGGTTGATCATCATAATGATCGCCATTCGATACATGCGGATAGCCATAGTTTTTCGCACGCTGCACGAGATTTAACTCATCACCGCCTTTCGGGCCCATTTCGGCCACCCACAGCTGCTGTTTTGCATCAAATGCCATGCCTAAAGGGTTACGGTGCCCGAAACTCCAGACTTGCTTTGCAACCTCGCCTTGGGTCTGAAATGGATTATCCGCAGCAGGTGTTCCATCACTATTTAAGCGCAGCACTTTACCCAAATTTGACTGTAGATCTTGTGCAGGATCAAACTTTTGACGTTCGCCCGAACTCACCCATAATTTTCCATCTGTACCAAACTGCATTCGGTGTGAATAATGGCCTTGACCTTCTGCTTTTGGAATTTGCCTCCAAATAATTTTCCGCTGTTTTAAACTTGGTGCAGCTTCATTGAGGTTTAATGTGGCTTTTTCGATGACAGCGCCATAACCGCCCTGTCCGGCTTCTGCATAGCTCAAGTATATCTGATGATTTTTTTCAAACTGTGGATCGAGTGCAATATCACCTAATCCGCCTTGTCCGCCATAGGCTACTTTGGGAAGGTTTTTCACCTGTATTTTCTGCTGATTTTGCGGGTTAAAGATGATCAGCTGGCCTTTTCTTTCTGTCAGCAATAAACGGCCGTCTGTAAGCGGCTGGATGGCCCAAGGCTCATTAAATTGAGCGATTTTTTGTATTTTAAAGCGCTGTTCTTGCTGGATTTGTGCCGATTTTTGAGCTTGGCTTGGTGTTTGATCTTGTGCTGTAGTTGTGGTGTTTTCCGCATGGCATGCGGCTGTCATCAAGATACCGACGATGAGGCTAGGCGTTCGAAAATATTGTATACATTGTTTCATTTACTGTTCCCTTCCCTTTTATAATCATTTGATTCTAATCAATTAATCAGATGATTTTTCTTTGGAAAGGTAACAGAATAATTTTGTACGTTTTGGCTTACATGACATGCAGAAAATTGCTGCTATTCAATTTATTCAAACAGGCCTAATCTACAGTTATCAGGAAACAGGAAGTTTCCGAAACACCAAAACAATAAGAATAGTTTCTGCATCAGGACGTGAGATATGACATGGAGTTGTATCTAAAATACGAAATACGAAGAAAACCCCAACAGGATGTTGGGGTTTTCTTTTTCTAGCTGATTTTTAAAAGTTCGCTCTAATCTAGAACTTTCGCATAACATCTCTGTCAAAACTTCTTACAGTTTCCTGCGAAATTATTACATACCCAAATCCGTCAGCTTGTTAGCGTGGTAGACAATCCTCATTGCAAGGAGTCAATCATGACTTTAAAAGCTTTAGTGATAACGTCAAATGTCGGTGTTGAACATGATGAGCTGATTCAACCCTTAAATTATTTAAATGAAAAGGGAATTGAAGCCATTCATGCCGCTGTTAAACATGCTGCGGTCCAGACAGTAAAAGCAGACAAAAAGGTCGAAGCTGAAGTCCAACCCAATGCCCAATTGAGCAGCGTAAATGCTGAAGACTATGACGTGTTAGTAATTCCGGGCGGAACTGTCAATGCAGATCATCTACGGATCGATGAAGATGCGCTGCGGCTTATTCAAAACTTTGCTAGCCATCAAAAACCTATTGCTGCAATTTGTCATGGTCCTTGGGCGCTCATTAATGCTGAAAGAATTCGTGATAAAACTCTGACGTCTTATAAAAGCATTCGTTTGGATTTGGAAAATGCGGGTGCACATTGGGTCGATGAGCAGGTGCACCGCTGTAATACGGGCGGTTGGGTGCTCATTACTTCTCGCTGTCCAGATGACTTGCCTGCGTTTAATCAAGCGATTCAGCAGGAGCTTGAGCAACAGCAACAGCAACAGCAACAGCAACAGCAACAGCAACAGCAACAGCAACAGCAACAGCAACAATAATACTAAAATGAAAATACCCGCATATTGCATGCGGGTATTTTATAATGTTGATTCATAAAATATATGGCTTACAAATTTTTTAAGTACGCCACAACATCGTCATTGCCTGCCATTTCTGCAAGTTCTAAAGCGGTGTATTGGGTTTTGTGCTGTACGTCTGCACCTTTGCCTACCAATAGCTTCACTACGTCTAAATAGCCGTTTTCTGCGGCTGCATGCAGTGCGCTGTAGCCTTCGTCATCGGCAGAGTTTACGTCTGTGCCATTTGCCAAAGATTTTTCGACTTCTGCGAGTTCACCTAAAGATGCCCAGTACACCAGTTCAGGCAGATGCAGTTCTTCATCATCTTCAGGGATTGGGGAGAATGAGTTGAGTTTCATAATGACTTAAAAATTTATGTATTAACATCCATCTTACAAGTTCAAATTTTCAATTTCTATTGCATTTTATTTTGTATATTATCCAAACGAAATGACTGCTCTTTAATTTGCGACAACATTGAGTAATTTCCTACTACTGATAAACCTAAAGCACTAATTATTAACCAAGCAGACCAATTTGCTAGCTCAATAACATCTATATTCTCAATATCGGACCAATAAGCTCTATGTAAAGCTTTAGATCTTTTAGCATATAGTTTTTTTATTTTATTTTTCAACTCATTATAACTATTAACATCATAGATACCATAACCACCGTATACCAATATACAAGCAAGACCTTTTGCATTTGATTCAGATATTTTGGAATCAGTAATAGAAAAAAAACACTCAATACACGACCACAGCTTAATAAACTTCATAGTAGCATTATGATCTTTTGTAGCTTCACAATACCAATATACTGCTTTTATAATCGCATCCTCTACTTCAGTTTTTTCTTTGCACTGTAAAATATTAAAAAAAGAGTCAAAAAATAGATTTACCCTAAAATATTCTAATAGTTCAGAATCAATTTCTGCGATTGAAAAAGAAGGGAATGCAAAAGAAAAGCTATTATCTTCACACCTAGGTTTCCATTGCAAACGAGGTTGTCTCGATTTATGGGTTGATGACGAATTCAATACTTGAATTCTATAACTAAAGATTGATTTTTTATTGACTGTTTGAAAACATATATTTAAAAAGCTAGTTATTAAATTAGTTTTGTAATCAAACTTTTGTTGTACTTTTTTTTTACTTCCCTCTTCGCTGCCAATAATCCATAAATAATCTTTCATCATTTTATAAAAATTAGGATCATGTTTCCCATATGCTTCATTAAAAATAGATAAATCAGATGGAACGATCCTATATTTTCCACAGTTTAATATCTTAACATTCTTTAATTTCACCCCCTCACAACACATAAGATTATTATAAGTATGAATCTCGGTCTTTGATAACTTGTAAACATCATCCAACATATTGGCTAAATCTTTATTGTTCAAAAGGTAATCTGCATAAACTTTTTCCAAATTTAAAAAAACCTCAGAAAAAGTAATGTACTCTTCTAAGTCATAAAATGAGATTAATCTTTTTGTAATTGATCTTAGAATTAGCCTGGTATCTGTAGTAATGTAAATACTATTCTTTTCTGATAAACGAATTTCTTGCCCTAAAAGATCATCTAGATTTTTGATGTCTTCAATACTATTTATCTTTATAAAGGCTTTTTCTGAAAACAAAGAATTGATCATCCTTTGAAGAGTTCTTTTTTCTTTAGATCGGTTCATAAAAGAAATCTTTATTGAATTTTTCTGATTCTAATAATTATTCCAAACATATAAAAGCCCCCTTTCGGAGGCTTTTCTTTTTAAAGAATCATAACTTAAGCTTTGGCTGTAGTTGCCTCTTTAACATCAATTTTATCACTGTCGTTTTCATGCATGATCAATGCAACCGCGATCGCAGTAATCAGTACAGGTAAACCCACCGCCATAAAGTTGAAATGCGCAGGTAAGTTCATACCAAGTAAACCACCAATCAGAATCGGCCCTACAATCGCACCCATACGACCAATGGCAGAAGACCAACCAATTCCTGTCGAACGTACAGCAAGTGGGTAATACTGTGCCACATAGCTGTACAGCAGCATTTGCGAACCAATAGATGCAGCACCTGCCAAGAATACCAAAATGTATAGCAAGAACTGATTCGATTGGAAGCCCATCAAGCTCATCACAATCGCGCCCATCATACCCAAAACCATCAGCACAGGTTTTAAATGGAAACGGTCAGCCAAAATACCACCGCCAACAATACCCACAACTGCGCCCACGTTCATGACCATCATGAACATTAAGCTGTTATCCATAGAATAACCGGCTGCCATCATCAGTTTTGGTAACCAGCTGCTTAGCGCATACATGGTCAATAGGCACGTAAAGAACGCCACCCAAAACAGCAATGTATTTACGGCACGACCACGGCGGAACAAACTCACCACGTTAGCAGCTTCAGGTACATTTTCTTGCGGTAAAGTGAATACTGTATTTTCAGTCACTTTCACTTCAGGCGCTAAGCGCTTCACGATACTGCGGGCTTTTTCCTGTTTGTTTTCTTTCACCATAAATGCCAAAGATTCAGGTAAGAATTTCCAAATCACAGGTAAAAGGAAAAGTGGAATACCTGCAATAAAGAACATGATTTGCCAACCAAAGTCAGGGGTGAACCATGAACCTAAAAGTGCCGCCATCACACCACCGACTGCATAACCACTAAACATCGTCGTTACTAGTGTGCTACGCATCTTCTGCGGCGCGTATTCCGACGTTAAAGCCACAAGGTTAGGCATTACACCGCCAATCCCTAAACCAGCCAAGAAACGCAAAATACCAAATTCTGTTGGATTCGATGCAAAACCACCAGCAAAGGTCAAACCACTAAATAAAACGATACAGATCATGATGACTTTTTTACGGCCAATCTTATCTGCTAAAGAACCAAAGAACATGGCACCAAACATCATCCCTGCGAGCGCAGTACTGGCAAGCATCCCCGCTTGCATTGCACTTAAGCCCCAGTCTTGCATCAATAATGGTAAAACCACGCCATTAATCGCTAAATCGTAGCCATCAAATAAAATAATCAATAAGCACCAAGCCACTACATTGAAGTGGAACGGGGTAAATTTAGCCTTATCGACTACAGAATTTATGTCTATTTTTTCCGTTGTCATCGTTCTCATCTCCCATGAGTACTTGTCCATAACATTCATTGAATTTTTAAGTAAAATTCAACAGCCACGGAATATACGGAACAGTAATTTCTAGGGATATTAGACGTATGTTTAATAAATCGAATTGCTTATAAGTGCATGTTAATTGTGTTATTTTTCATGTTTTAGTTTAATTATTAAACATTATCAATATATGATTATTTAACTGATTTTTTTAAATAATAATATCCTAGTTTTTAGGTCTAATTCTTCTATTCTTTCATTAAACTTCAGAACGACACACCATCATTTAATTCTATCTTTAGTTTAGAAAAATTTTAAATGTCTAAAAAACAAACGTAATTACATCTTTAGAAAAGCTCGTTTGAACGCTCTTGATTGTTTTAAATGCATTGAGAGCACTGAGATTAAGCGATCACTAGCTAACAGCGAAATCGACGAGACGCATAATATGACTGTGCACCATTATGGTAGCTAAATACATGATAATAACGTCGGTCACAAAACAGTGCCGCGCCCTTTTGCCGAATATCAACTGGCGTTACAATCCAGCTCGAAGTCTTTAAATCAAAATGAAAAACTTGCTGTATCGCTCGATAGTCCTCTTCTGTCAGAAGCTGAGCACCGATGTCTCGAACCATGTCTATTACGTTATTTTTGGGAGGATGATCCTTCCGATTCTCCAAGGCATCACGGTCATAACATAAGCTTCGTCTAGGTTTTGGCGACTCTAAGCTGCAATCATAAAATATCAGGTCATGAGATTGCCGATTCAGCGTCACAATATCTGGCTCACCGCCTGTATTTTCCATTTCAATTAAAATTTTTAGTTTTGAGGACTGTGCTATCAATTGTTTTTTAACTTCATCCCAAAGCAATTCTGGATGACGCTGCATATTTGCCTAAAAGCGTTGCTGCAATATCTCTAAAATAAAGATTTCATCGAGATCTTGGAGCGTATGTATATTCTATTATTTTTATACATTGCAGACTGAATTTCACTATAAAGAATATAAGCTCACCTTGATGTAAATTTTTTGCGCTATTTAGCCTCATTCTTTTTAAATATCTCTAGTTTTCCTATTTTTGTGCTTTAGCTTTTTCTACTTTTATAACGTTCGTTTCCTTTTATCTTTTTACGAACACATAAAAAAACACCCCCAACGTTTAAGTTGGGGGTGTTTTCGAATAATGAGCTGGCGATGACTTACTCTCACATGGGTAACCCCACACTACCATCAGCGCTAAGAGGTTTCACTTCTGAGTTCGGGAAGGGATCAGGTGGTTCACTCTTGCTATTG
>NZ_VOZB01000040.1:0-1096 GCF_013420005.1 Acinetobacter sp. YH12040 | reverse complement strand
ATTGTAAAACAGACATGTAATCTTTCTTCTGCATCTAAAGCCTTACCCATCAAGTGCTTACCACAATCATTTTATCGACGTATACAACAACGCTTCTTTGCAGATCAGTATTTCGATTATCGTCAAATTTCTCAGTTAATTTTCAATATATTTTCATTCGATAAAGTCCAATTAACTTTGGATAGAACTAATTGGAAATGGGGAAAACGAGATATTAATATCTTGATGTTAGCCATCGTCTATCGTGGAATAGCGATACCTATCCTTTGGACATTGCTCAATAAACGTGGAAATTCAGATACAAAAGAGCGTATTGCTTTGATTCAACGCTTTATCTCCATTTTTGGTAAAGATCGTATTGTGAATGTGTTTGCAGACAGAGAATTTATCGGTGAGAAATGGTTTACATGGTTAATTGAACAAGACATCAACTTCTGCATTCGTGTTAAAAAAACTTCATTGTCACCAATCATTTAGGAAAGAATCATAAAATTAGTGATTTATTTCGCCATCTTAAAGTTGGTCAAATTGAATGTCGTAAACGACGGATTTTGGTTGGTCGGGTGAAACTATATATAAGTGCACTACAGTTAGAAAATGGAGAGCTTTTACTCGTCGTTTCTCCTCAGTTTAATGCCAATGCTATTCAGGATTATGCATTACGCTGGGAAATTGAAACCTTATTCAGTTGTCTCAAAGGACGCGGGTTTAATCTTGAAAATACGCGCTTGACAGACCCTAGACGAGTGAAAAAATTGATTGCGGTGTTAGCTATAAGCTTCTGTTGGTGTTACTTAACGGGTGAATGGCAACATAATCAAAAAAAAGCGATAAAAATAAAGAAGCATGGACGACTCTCAATGAGTTTATTTCGCTATGGTTTAGACTATGTTCAAATGGCGATTCAGCGTTTAATTGGTTTTGGGAAAAAAGAAGAGTTTAAGGAAATTTTGGCAATTTTAAGAAAGCAGAATCCTGATAGGATAAGGGTTCTGTGAAATTTGTCGTGTACAGAGGAAAAAAATAAACAAGGTGCAGAATATTTAATTAATGCTGTGGCTGGAGTTGTAGGTGCTGGAGTAGGTAAAGGTGTCAC
>NZ_VOZB01000039.1:0-1168 GCF_013420005.1 Acinetobacter sp. YH12040 | reverse complement strand
ATTATTATAGAAGCCCCCATGAATAAATCGCTCATCATTTTCGGCATCGTCAACATAACCTCGGACAGTTTCTCCGATGGAGGCCGGTATCTGGCGCCAGACGCAGCCATTGCGCAGGCGCGTAAGCTGATGGCCGAGGGGGCAGATGTGATCGACCTCGGTCCGGCATCCAGCAATCCCGACGCCGCGCCTGTTTCGTCCGACACAGAAATCGCGCGTATCGCGCCGGTGCTGGACGCGCTCAAGGCAGATGGCATTCCCGTCTCGCTCGACAGTTATCAACCCGCGACGCAAGCCTATGCCTTGTCGCGTGGTGTGGCCTATCTCAATGATATTCGCGGTTTTCCAGACGCTGCGTTCTATCCGCAATTGGCGAAATCATCTGCCAAACTCGTCGTTATGCATTCGGTGCAAGACGGGCAGGCAGATCGGCGCGAGGCACCCGCTGGCGACATCATGGATCACATTGCGGCGTTCTTTGACGCGCGCATCGCGGCGCTGACGGGTGCCGGTATCAAACGCAACCGCCTTGTCCTTGATCCCGGCATGGGGTTTTTTCTGGGGGCTGCTCCCGAAACCTCGCTCTCGGTGCTGGCGCGGTTCGATGAATTGCGGCTGCGCTTCGATTTGCCGGTGCTTCTGTCTGTTTCGCGCAAATCCTTTCTGCGCGCGCTCACAGGCCGTGGTCCGGGGGATGTCGGGGCCGCGACACTCGCTGCAGAGCTTGCCGCCGCCGCAGGTGGAGCTGACTTCATCCGCACACACGAGCCGCGCCCCTTGCGCGACGGGCTGGCGGTATTGGCGGCGCTGAAAGAAACCGCAAGAATTCGTTAACTGCACATTCGGGATATTTCTCTATATTCGCGGTTCAGCAGGCATGTCCCCTTTGAGGGCGACCCGACGACAGGATAATCGACCTTATGGTGCGCAAATATTTCGGCACAGACGGTATTCGTGGCAAAGCCAACGAAGGCGCGATGACGGCGGAAACCGCCTTGCGCGTCGGCATGGCGGCTGGCCGTGTCTTTCGTCGCGGTGACCACCGCCATCGTGTCGTGATCGGCAAGGATACGCGCCTGTCGGGCTATATGCTTGAACCCGCGCTCACAGCCGGTTTCACCTCGATGGGCATGGACGTATTCCTTTTTGGCCCGCTGCCGACAACGTA
>NZ_VOZB01000038.1:0-1210 GCF_013420005.1 Acinetobacter sp. YH12040 | reverse complement strand
ATAGTTTGCTTTAAATAAAAAAACCTGAGTCCTAACAGTTAAAATATGAGTGCAAACAAACACTTTAACGACCAGGATTCAGGTTTTGTCACATCAGAATACCGTATTTCATGAGCTAATTAAACCTGTTGTGCGACAGGATTTTGAACAACTTGCTAAAGTACACCATGTTGGACAGAAATTTAGAGCGGCTTCCCGGTGGGATCAGTTTATTGCCATATTGATGTCTCAATTCTCTTGTAGGCAAAGTCTGAGAGATATTCAATCCAATTTGGAGTGCCAACAGGAAAAGCTAAGTCATCTCGGAGCAAAGTCTATTCCCCGAAGCACGCTGGCACGAATCAATGAGCAGCAGCCTGCTGCCTTGTATCAACAGCTATTTTACAAGTTGCTTAAATACTATGACCACTCAAAAGTCGCTCATAAATTTCGCTTTAAGAATCCCTTGTATTCCTTGGATGCCAGTCATATTGACCTGTCGCTTTCCTTATGTGAATGGGCCAAAGTTCACGACTCAAAAGCCAGCATGAAACTCCGTATAGGATTGAATCACAGCAATGATATTCCTGAGTTTGTTGCAGTTGAAAATGGCAAAGAAAATGACATGGTACAAGGCCGCAAATTCCAGTTTCCTGCTGGCAGCATTGTAGTTTTTGATAAAGGCTATGTCGATTACCAATGGTATGCAAATCTGACTGCTCAAAACATTGGATTTGTCACACGTTTTAGGCCTAAATCTGTGTATCAGGTGATCCAGCAACATCCAGTGCTTGAATCCAAAGGTATTCTAAAAGATGAAACCATTCAGCTGAATAGCGCACATGCCCTAAAAAGAAAAGCCCCAGTGTTAAGAAGAATTGAATATAGAGATCAGCAAAGTGGCAAGCACTTTAGCTTTCTCAGCAATAACTTTCATTTAGCCGCCTCCACCATTGCGGCGATTTATAAAGATCGTTGGAAAGTTGAGCTGTTCTTTAAGGCGATTAAGCAGAATCTCAAATTAAAAGCGTTTCTAGGTCGCAGCAGGAACGCAATTCAGACACAAATCTGGATTGCGATGATCGCCTCTTTATTGGTGAGTTTCGCTCAACATTTAGGAAAAACAGGTTGGACAGTTCAACGTTTACTCAGAATAATTCAAGTGAATTTGTTTGAAAGAAGAACTTTAAAAGCTTTATTTTCACCCGATAAAATACCCATAAAACAAGAG
>NZ_VOZB01000037.1:0-1315 GCF_013420005.1 Acinetobacter sp. YH12040 | reverse complement strand
GATGCTCCAGAGGGAAATACTCCTAAAGTGCCTTTATAGGTGCTTTAGGGTGAGTATTCCCTTCTATCTGCTCAACTCTCACCATAATGATACTAATCACTAAGTCAAAAACTTAAAAAAAAAGGGGTTTGAAGTGAAACAAGTCATAGAGCTTTTAGGTAAAACAGTAAAATTCGTACATACAGAGAATGGTCATTTCTTTGAAGAACAAGGAAAGGTCACAGAAGTTTTATTGTCTTTAAATGGTCAAAATCAGATTTCAATTGATGAGAAAGAATTATATTTGTTGTCTGATCTGCTAGAACTAGAGATCGTCTGAAAGCCTTGCTATACAAGGATTACGTGAGATTTCGTCAATATACCAAGAGACCAATAAAAAAGCCCCTAAGTAGGAGCTGTTTTCGGGAAAATGTGTGCTAATTGGGTAAAGCGAAAATAGCATATCTGTATGCAGCACTCAAGGCGCAGGAGCCTCGTCGATGGCTCCTCGGCGTTTGCGCCTATTTTGCTGCTTTTTTATTGCTATCGTGTCGCATTTGCTAATTCTTACCGATCTAGGTCAACAGGGAGCTTGTAATCAGGGAAAAAGGTGTTTTCGTAGTTTATTGCGTCAGTTCACTCGTAGACACTCGTTCTGTAATTTTTATCAGGAATGCACGCTTCCGCGTTTCTCAAGAAACAGGCAAAAAAAAACCTGTCTAATGACAGGCTGGATATGCTTTCTCGGTTTGCATAAAAACAATATATCAAATATATTCTAAGCACGGTTATTAATTCTTGGCGGAATTAATAACGAAAGTTATCTGTGTCACAAGCACTAGATAAAATCAGGATAAAATCCCCGTGCGGTAAAGAGATTATAACCACACAAGATTTAAAATAAATCCCTTTCGTTTTTAAAACTGCTCTAGTAATTAATTCCGTCCGTTTAAATGGGTGGCAGGATTAGTGACGACAGCATTTAAGCGGTGATTTTTAGCCTGTTACTGGGGGATCTGAACAAAGCAGGCAGCAGCATGAGTAGTTTTGAGCCGTACGTGAGTATATTGGGCGTTCCGCCCTTGCGATGTACAAATGGCAATATAAGCGGTCTTAAATGCGTTCAGGCGGTGTTATAAGCCGTAATTAAGACAGGTGCAGCGTTATACCGTGATGCACTCCGATTGAAGCGACGCTCGGCTCCGTAGTGATGCTCCAGAGGGAAATACTCCTAAAGTGCCTTTATAGGTGCTTTAGGGTGAGTATTCCCTTCTATCTGCTCAACTCTCACCATAATGATACTAATCACTAAGTCAAAAACTTAAAAAAAAAGGGG
>NZ_VOZB01000036.1:0-1321 GCF_013420005.1 Acinetobacter sp. YH12040 | reverse complement strand
GAGCCTGTAAATAATTTTGTGTAATTGCTTTTCATAAATTTAAAGGTGATTGCTTAAGCGGTCACCGAATTCAATAATAAAGCGGCTCATGGCTAAACGCCAGTCGCGAATAGGCATATTCCACTTTTTAGACGCTGCATCAATTGCCAGGTAAATCACTTTACGTACAGAATCATCCGTTGGAAAGACTTTACGCTTTTTGATCGCCTGACGTATTACGCTGTTTAATGATTCGATCGCATTGGTGGTATAGATGGCTTTGCGTATCTCGGCTGGATAAGCAAAGAAGGTATTTAGATTCTCCCAGTGTGTACGCCAGCTTTTGCTGATCTGTGGGTACTTGTCATCCCATGTTTGGGCGAATTGATCCAAGGCCATCAAGGCTGCCTCTTCAGTAGGTGACTGATAAACGGCTTTTAAATCCTGAGTGACGGCTTTGTAATCTTTCCATGATACGTATTTCAAGCTGTTACGCAGCATATGGATAATGCACAGCTGGATATGGGTTTGCGGGTATACGCTGTTAATGGCATCAGGAAAGCCTTTTAGTCCATCCACACAGGCGATCAGAATATCCTGCAACCCTCGGTTTTTAAGCTCAGTCAGGACATTCAGCCAGAATTTTGCACCTTCATTCTCAGCCATCCACATGCCGAGCAGTTCTTTCTGTCCATCAAGATTAATGCCTAAGGCAAGGAATACAGCCTTGTTGATAACACTGCCATTATGACGGACTTTAACTACAATACAGTCCATATAGACGATGGGATAGAGTGCATCCAGCGGACGGTTTTGCCATTCAGCGACTTGCTCCTTAACAGCATCAGTCACCTTGGAAATAAGCGTTGGCGATACATCAGCATCGTACATTTCTTTGAAAGTAGCCACGATTTCACGGGTAGTCATGCCTTTGGCATAAAGGGATAGAATTTGGCTATCCATTTGCGTGATACGAGTCTGATTCTTTTTAATTAGCTGTGGCTCAAATGTGCCATCACGATCTCGTGGTGTGGTGATCTCAATCTCACCATCATCGCTCAGCACGGTCTTACTGGAATAACCGTTACGAGCATTTGAACCGTTCTTACGAGCATTCTTTTCATGTCCGAGATGTTCGGTAAGTTCGGCATTGAGAGCCGTTTCAACAGTGAGTTTAGTCAACAATCGGGTGAATTGATTGAGATCGTCTTCTGTTTTGATTCCTTTAGCAAATTCTGCTGCAAGGTCTTTTAGTTTTTGTTCGTTCATCATGTTGCCTGACTCCGTTGTGAATATGAACATAGCAAATTCAGGCAATTACACAATTTAATTTACAGTCTCA
>NZ_VOZB01000035.1:0-1351 GCF_013420005.1 Acinetobacter sp. YH12040 | reverse complement strand
ACGTATAGGAAGAATAAACGCCCTTTTCACCCAAGTCCAACAGCTTTGGACCGCAGTTGACTCTTTCGACACCCCTGCGATGCAACCCAATCCGGCTGACGGGGAGCCAGCAACGCTGAAAATTTACCCTCCTCTTTCCCACTAGCGGCTCCTTTTCCGACAACCAGCACGGCGGATCCCTGCCGCGGCGCTGTGAACGCAGCATTTTGATTGGTATCGTTGGCCTTCAGGCTCGTCAGTCAAACAGACCCAGGAGCAGCTCAGCCGGTGGCGCCCGGCTTTCGGGTAACGCCCTGGTCCCGCTGGTTTCGGCTTTGTGCTTCAGGTGATCAAGGATCTGCTTGATCACTATAGGGTCTTCAATGCAGG
Organism: Acinetobacter sp. YH12040; assembly: GCF_013420005.1. NCBI lineage: Bacteria > Pseudomonadati > Pseudomonadota > Gammaproteobacteria > Moraxellales > Moraxellaceae > Acinetobacter > Acinetobacter sp. YH12040. The sequence goes on along the minus strand of NZ_VOZB01000035.1, from coordinate 982 downwards.
CGATGACTTTCATGGCGCCGCCGCAGCCGCTGCAGGTCTCGATGTCGATATTGAAAACACGCTTGAGCCGTTGCGCCCATGTCATCGACGCTCGCCGTTGTGCTGGTGTTGCCGGTTCATCAGCCACCCTGACCTTGTTGCCCCTGCCCCGTTTTGCCGGCGTGACCAACGCCCGGTGCCGACTGTTGGGTGCGAACACCCCGTGGAAGCGGGTTAGGTTGACTCTGGGCTTCGGTACCAGGGCGGCCAGCCTTGCAATGAAATCCAATGGTTCGAAAATGACGTGCGTGGTGCCGTCCCGGTACGGCGTCTTGAGCTGGTAGCGCACGTTGCCGCCTCGTGTTAACGACAGCCGCTTCTCGGATACCGCCGGGCGGCTGATGTACCGGCACAGCCGTTCGAGCTTCTTGCGTTCATCGGCCCTGGCCGCCACGCCGGCGTGCAGGCTGGACCCGGCTACCTTGCCAATCCCGTCACCGAACGGATCACCACTGGTCGGCAGAGTTTGCAAAGTGAACACCTTTCGCCCCGCCTGTGAACCGACAGCGATACGGTAAGTGATCGAGTGCCCCAGCAGGGGTGTCATCGGGTCGTCATCCACCGCATCCGAGGCCAGATAGCTGTTTTCGACATCCCGTTCCAGCAGGCCTTGCCGTTCCAGATAGCGACCCACCCGGTGGGCGATGGTGTGCGTCAGCTGGGTGAGCTCTGGGCTGGTCGGCGCCTTGACCCAGCGGAAACGCGCTGAGCCGTGGGATTGCTCGACATACACACCGTCGAGAAACAGCATGTGGAAGTGAACATTCAGATTGAGCGCCGATCCAAAACGCTGGATCAGGGTGACCGCGCCCGTCTTGGCCACTTGGTGGGTATGGCCCGCTTTCTTGACCAGGTGCGTGGCAATGACGCGGTAAACGATGCCCAGCACCCACCCCATGATCTCGGGCCGGCTGGCAAACAGGAAACGCAGCTGAAACGGGAA
>NZ_VOZB01000034.1:0-1363 GCF_013420005.1 Acinetobacter sp. YH12040 | reverse complement strand
ATGCAAGACGGTGTCATTACGGCTGACATTCAACATATACAGGTAAAAAATCATGACGACTGATACTCTATAGCCAAATCCTAAAAACTATAGAACAATAGAGATATGGGATATTCAAAAGATTTTAAAGACAAAGTCATAGAAATTATGATTCGAGATGAAATGTCTGTGCGAAAAGCAGCACAGCATTTTAACATCTGTATACAAACGATTCAGAACTGGAAAAAGTCCACTACAAACAAACCTATTCCTGGCCGTCCAGCTAAAATTAGCAGAGAGCAAATATTGAAGGATGTTGAACAATATCCTGATGATTATCAGTATGAGCGAGCTGAACGTTTAGGAGTAAGCACTCATGCGGTATTTAATGCATTACATGCCGCAGGAATATCGCGTAAAAAAAGACGTTAAAGCATCCTAAAGCAGATCAAAATCAACGTCAGCAATTTCAAAATCTCATAGAGTGTTTAGAAGGGAAATTGCCTCTGATTTACATAGATGAAAGTGGTTTTTGTCAACGGCATTCTAAAATTGACCCCTTTTACCTTTCAAATGGCAAAGTAAAATTGACCCCTTTGATCTCGTATTAAGTTTCAACCTGGGGCTGAATCCCAATTCTTTTTTTATCCTTCAAACGATAACTCTCACCCGATATTTGTACCACATGACAGTGATGCAATAACCGATCTAACATCGCAGCGGTCAACGTGACATCATCTGCAAAGGATTTGGACCACTGGCTAAAGGGTAAGTTACTCGTCAATATCGTACTGCCTTTTTCATAACGCTTGGCAATCACGTTAAAGAACAGATTCGCTTCTTCACGTCCAAACGGTAAATAACCAATTTCATCGATAATCAGTAACTTTGGTCCCAGTACCGCACGTTGCATATAGGTTTTCAGTTTACCTTGCTGATAGGCTGTACTTAGTTGCAGCATGAGATCGGCGGCGGTAATGAACTTGATCTTAATGTTGTTCATGATGGCCTTATAGCCTAATGCCATAGATAAGTGCGTTTTTCCTACTCCGCTAGCCCCGAGAAACACCACATTTTCTGCTCTAGCAATAAAGCTCAGATTGAACAGTTCAATCACCTGTGATTTAGGGGCCCCTAGGGCATAATTAAAATCATAGTCTTCCAGGGTTTTGACTTGAGGCAGGCCTGAGAGTTTCATCAGTACCTGCTGACTGCGCTGTTGCCTGGCAGCATATTCATGCGTCAAGATCGCTTCAACAAAGTCGGCATAACTTCCATCTTGACCTAATGTTTGTTGTGCATGATGTGACCATTGTGATGCCACTGTTTGTAGACCAAGCTGACGGCAAAGCTGTTCAATACGCTCATACTGTAAATTAGATCG
>NZ_VOZB01000033.1:0-1482 GCF_013420005.1 Acinetobacter sp. YH12040 | reverse complement strand
TGTAACTCCAAAATAGAAATGTCCGGTTTCTCCAAAGTAAAAATGTCCGCTTTTAGAATATGCGCTGTTGCAATTTTCTTAGCGGACGGTTTGATATGTTGGTGTCTATGTCGGATAAAGAACTTAAACGATTGTCGGTCTTGCAAGAAATCTGTGATCAACGCATAACCCAGCCCCAGGCTGCTCAGCTACTTCATATTTCAGAACGTCAGATCAGACGTTTATTGCAAAAATACAAAACTCAAGGTCCAACTGCATTAGCCCATGCTGCACGTGGCCAAATCAGCAATTCCAGGCTTCCTGAAGAGCTCAGACTCAAGTGCCTCAATCTGGTCGCTGAACAATTCCATGGTTTCGGACCCACTTTAGCGCATGAAAAGCTCACCACCGTTCATGGCTTTGATATTTCAGTTGAAACACTGCGTTCCTGGATGATTGCAGCAGATCTGTGGATTCCTCGCGCCAAGCGCCTGAAACGCCCGTATCAGCCTCGTTACAACCGGGATTGCTTTGGTGAACTGATCCAAATTGATGGCTCACACCATGACTGGTTTGAAGGACGCGCTGCTAAGTGCTGTTTGCTGGTGTTTATCGATGATGCGACAGGAAAATTGCAGCATTTACGCTTCTGTGAATCAGAATCAACCTTTGACTATATGATTTCAACACGTTTATATGTCGAACAGCACGGTAAGCCTTTAGCGTTTTACAGCGACAAACATTCAGTCTTTAGAGTGAATCAAAGCAGCAAGAAAGACACCAAGATTACCCAGTTTGGACGTGTACTCAGCACCCTCAATATCGATATCATCTTCGCCAATTCACCACAGGCCAAAGGCCGTGTAGAACGGGCGAATAGAACGCTTCAGGACCGTCTGATCAAAGAAATGCGCTTGGAAGGCATCTGTTCGATTGAGCAAGCTAATGCCTGGCTACCCTGCTTCATTGAGCAGTTCAATCAGAAGTTCGCCAAGATGGCTTTTAATCCTAAGAATCTACATCGGCCTATCACTGAAACAGCCGAAGAATTAGATGATATTTTTACTTGGCGTGAACCCCGCAGAGTCACCAATAGCCTGACGATTACTTATGATAAATGCGTATATCTCCTGGAAAACACCGAAGAAAATCAAAGGTTGATCGGTAAGTATCTTGAGTTCCTGGAATACCCGGATGGTACTGTAGCCCTCATGCATGATGGCCGAAAGATCAATTACAGCCTCTTCGATAAATTAAGTCAGCTGAATCAGCGAGAGATTGTTGAGAATAAACGGTTGAGTGCTGTTCTGAATCATATCCAACAACAGCATGAAGAACTGGAACAGCAAAACAAACGTAATCGTTCTCAAAAGATGCCAAGCAGACGTGCACAGAAAACAGCGATTGAACAACGAAATCTAAATCCTGTGCTTGACTTGGAAATGTCCATATAGGACATTTCTATTTGGTTATTAGGTAGGACATTTCTACTTGGGAATAACA
>NZ_VOZB01000032.1:0-1715 GCF_013420005.1 Acinetobacter sp. YH12040 | reverse complement strand
CAAAATAAAATATGTCTGCTTATTGCTTCTTGATAAGGCTTCACATAAGATCAATAAGACGACATAATAAAATAAGACGCTATATGAAAGATTTAATTGTGAAAGATAACGCTTTAATTAATGCCAGCTACAATCTTGACCTAGTGGAACAACGGTTAATTCTTTTAGCAATAATTGAAGCCCGTGAAAGTGGTAAAGGTATTAATGCGAATGACCCTTTAACTATTCACGCAGAGAGCTATATCAACCACTTTGATGTATTGAAAAATGGTGCTTATCAAGCACTAAAAGAAGCCTGTAAAGACTTGTTTGCTCGTCAATTTAGCTATCAAGAACCAAGAGGAAAAGGAGTAGCTCATATTACCTCACGTTGGGTTTCTCAAATTGCATACATCGAAAAAACGGCATCTGTTGAGTTAATTTTTTCACCTGCAATTATCCCTTTAATAACTCGGCTAGAAAAACAATTTACGAGCTATGAGTTAGAGCAAGTAAAAGGGCTTTCCACTGGCTACGCCATTAGACTTTATGAACTTTTGATTGCTTGGCGTAGTAGTGGGAAAACACCAATTATTGAGCTAAGTGAGTTCAGAGAAAGATTGGGAGTATTAGAAAGTGAATATCATCGAATGCACGACTTTAAAAAGCGTGTTTTAGAACCATCATTAAAGCAAATCAATGAAAATACAGATATTACTGTCAAAGAAGAACAGCACAAAAGAGGACGTAATATTATTGGTTTTTCATTCCGATTTAAACAGAAGGCACAGCCAAAAAAACAACAAAAAACCGACCCTAAACGAGATCCAAACACACCTGATTTCTTTGTCGAAATGACCGATGCACAACGGCATTTGTTTGCACACAAATTATCTGAACTGCCCGAAGTTGGTAGCGAATATGCAGAGATCGGAGAGTCATCCGAAGACTTTACGAAACGCCTTGCAGACATGCTTTTAGAGCCAAAAAAATTCAGGATGTTTTATCCGCTACTGGAACAGCTCGGCTTTGGTTCTAAGAAAATACAATCAGCACCAATCAAACAGGTCGATGAACCTAAGTTTATAGATTTTCCAAATATGCAGATCAACCGAATTTCTTACGGCATGTCCAGAAATAAAAAATTCAAACATTTGAAGCAAGAGAATGAATCACCTAATGATTTTATGCAACGGCTTTGCATCATGCTAAAAGACCCAAAACAGCAACTTCAATTTTACGATTTCCTAAAATCTAATCCTTGAGTTTCCCCCTCTAAAAAAGATTTCAAAACGCCCCAACTTTTGGGGCTTATTTTTATCTTTTTCAGAGGCCGTTTTTTTGTTTCTCGGAGAGAAACGCGGAAGCGTGCATTCCCTCCTGCTGTCGGAAAATGATAAATCCCCCAAACCGCTAAAAGTTGCCGATCGGCAACTTTTAAAATATCAAATTTTCACACATGGCTTAAAACCGCCTAAAATCGCCTTTAAGCGCACTTTTATTCAAAACAGGGAAATCTAGCTAAACAGGGCTAAAAACGCCAATAAACGCAAAATAGGAGCATTTAGACCATGAAATTGAGTGATGCTGAAAAAAATAATCGTTTGTCAGAGGTGTTTTTAAAGAAATCAGATCGAGAATATTACGATTTAGAAATCACTGAAGATCATCAAAAACTTTATGATCAGTACGTTTCAGGTGATTTAAACAAGCAAGATTTTGAAGAACAACTAAAC
>NZ_VOZB01000031.1:0-1779 GCF_013420005.1 Acinetobacter sp. YH12040 | reverse complement strand
TTAACTATATGAAAAACAAGGATATTTTAAAAAGCATTTCGTATAAGCTCTATTATGTTAAATAGAATCAAAAAACCACCAATAAAATCGTTATAGTATTATTATTTATTGAGTAGATAAGAGAATTAAATTAGTGAAATACTCAAATGAAAAAATAGTAAAAGCTCTCTTACTTTCTCCTTTACCACTACTTTTTTTCACAGCAGTCCTGTTTATCGTAATGAATCAGGAATACAGCCTATACTCGATTTTAGTGGTTCTTGTAGGGCACGGTCTTGTCTACTTGGCTTATTGTATTTTGACTGTACCTTTCAGCTTCATATTCTCAATTCTTTTAAATCGTTATAACAGTCTTAATTTATTAACTATCTGTATTGCCTCTATAATTATTGCTACTCCATTTTTTATTCTTTTTGGATGGAGTCACACAGGAGAAATTTCGAAAGAGTGGTGGAAGATGTATACAGATACATGGACTATCTTTATGGCTCTATTTCCTGGCTTATGTTATTGGCTATTTCTGATTAACCTAAAAGATAAGAAATCAAAGAATATTGAATAAACCATTGCATAGAGATTCTTAAATTTCCCTAAAATTAACATAATACACCTTATACGAAATTGAAAATGGGAGTCTTAAGCTCCCATTTTTACTATATTTTTTTAAATTTCGTATAACGACCATTATGTTAAATATGGGCTTAAGATTTAGTTCTTTAAGTCCTTAAGCATACAAATACCACATGAATTGTGGCCTGTATCTCCAATCCGCTTATCTAACATTTTAAAGTCGAAAGACTCATATAAACCAAGTGCTGCACCCAGCTCTTCTAAAGTTTCTAAATAGCAATATTGATATCCATACTCAGCCGCTTTATCGATAGCTAAATTTATTAATCTTCTACCTACACCTAATCCTGTTAAGCTGCTATCAATATAAAGCTTTTGTAATTCACAATACTCTTTTCCTGCTCCTAGTAAGGGAGCTATCCCTACCCCACCTTTAACTATTCCATCTATTTCTATTACCCAATATCCTGAACCGTTAGCTGTATAAACTTCACTTAGATGGTTAAGACATGGATCATTTAGACTGACACCTTCTAGATGGTCTATTTTATTGTCTATAAAACTTTGGCGTATAACAGCTGCTATAGCCTCATTATCTTTTGGCTCAATGGGCCTTATATTTAATCCAATCTCTCGTTGTTTACGTGCATTTTTCAAAGTTTTTACAAAATTTTTAATGGTTAGACTTAATTGTTGTAGCTCACTTTCAGAAGAAAGCGTAAGCGCCTCAGATGTAAATTGATTAGCATATTTATTAATCTCAAATAAAATACTTTTTCCTTTCTCTGTAAGGGTAAAAGTCATTGATCTTGCATCAGAAGGGCTTATTTTTCTTAAAAGTAATTCATCTTTTTCTAACGTTTTTAACGTTCTACTGATACTAGATTTTTCGACACATAAAATCTTGGCTAATTCTGTGACACCTAACCCATACTTTGAGTTATTTAGTTCAATTAGGATGTGGCTTTGGAGAGGAGAAAGATCAGTTCCAATTGTTTTACGGCTCAACATACCCAATTCACGAACCATCTCTCGGAAAGACGCTCGGAACAACTCAGTTTCTTGTGTTTGCATGACTTCACTCTGAATATACTAAATTTAGTTAACAGTGTTAACTAAATTTAGTATATTCATATTGGAGCTTGATGCAAGACATTTGGTGGGTGTTAATTTTAATTTTTCTAAAATTAACATAATACACCTTATACG